>JAOTUU010000021.1 GCA_029863705.1 Gammaproteobacteria bacterium | reverse complement strand
CGCAAACTGGACGGACAGTGATATCGAGCATATTGATGAGCGACTTGAAATCTTTAAAGGTCGAATCGGTCGTGACGAGTGGGTTTCTCAGGCGGATCGATTGCGCCGGGAACCGACCGCAGCCCAACAACCGACGGAGATGCGGTTCAGCGCGTAAGCGTGGCGTCGGGGGGGGCCGGCCGGTTGATTGTCAACGATTGTTACATCCCGGTCGGGCATCCCTTTTCCTTCCTATACTCCGGCCTCGAAAACTTGAAACACCTACCTGACAACGATTGGAGTATTAGGGCATGAACCATCAACACATGAAACTGCTGGCGATTATCGCTGGCGCGGTTACCGCCGCAGGCTGCTCAACAATGGCAGCTGAAAATTCGGGCGCGTATGAGGGCAGTAGCTCCTCGTCGGCAATTGGCTCTGCATCGGGGGGCGAATTGATTACCTCGCAGAATCGCATCGCAGCACTCGAAAAAGAACTCGCAAATTCGGAGCGCCGATTGGCAATGGCAAACGAAGACTCAGCCAATAACAACGCTGCGTTTGGAAATATGTCAGGAGACGCAAGCCTTTTTCCGCCGAACCCAAAAGCAGGCCAGTGCTACGCACGAGTCTTGATACCAGCAACCTACAATTCTACGACCGAGCAGGTCGTCGTGCGTGAAGCAGGCGAGCGCTTCGAAATCACGCCGGCCCGATATGAGGCTGGCACCGAGACTGTATTGGTCAAAGAGGCATCCACACGACTCGAGATCATACCGGCCGTTTATGAGAACGTTGAAGAACGCATCTTGGTTAAGCCTGCATCAAAGAAGATTACTGAGATTCCAGCTGTGTACGAAACAGTAACTGAAAGAGTTCTCGACAAAGCAGCGCACACAGCATGGAAGAAGGGCCCGGCTGCCGCGCAATCGAGCAATGTTCTGTCACAGTCCGCGACAGACACCGGCGAGATAATGTGTCTCGTCGAAGTTCCTGCCACCTACAAGACCGTGCAGAAACGAGTTCTCGTCAGTCCGGCCCGAACAGAAGAAGTGGTCATCCCCGCTGAGTACAAGACCGTCACGAAATCTGTTGTAGCACGACCTGCAACGAGCAAAGAGATCGTCATTCCGGCGCAATATGGCGACGTGAAAGTGACGAAACTAGTGTCACCGGCTCAGGAACGACGCATCGCCATTCCCGCTGAATATGACACCGTGACGAAGACCGAGAAGGTCACCGAAGAAGGCATGGAGTGGCGTCAGGTTGTGTGCGAAGTGAACCTTACTCGCGAAAATGTCGTGGCTCTGCAGAAGTCGCTGACTGATGAAGGCTACTACAAGGCAGGCATCGACGGAATCATTGGCGGACAGACGCTCTCAGCAGCCCGTGCGTACGCACTCGCTAAAAATCTTCCGGCCGGCAGCAACTATGTTCCGATTGAAGTTGTTAACAGTCTCGGGATAAAGCTGTAAGGAGCTATTGAGCAACGTTAGAACCTTGACGGCCGGCCACGGGATGTGGCCGGCCGTCAATTATAAAGACACCTGGATGGGAGATTGATATGACAATTGCTCGCGTAACGGAAATCACGGCAGCATCAACAAAGAGTTTTGAGGATGCGATTAACGCAGGCCTCGGCAAAGCAAACGAAACCCTGGAAAACATTGAAGGGGCGTGGGTCAAGGATATGAAGGTCAGAGTGACTGATGGACGGGTTAGTGAGTACCGCGTCAATCTCAAACTGACGTTCGTGCTCCGCTAATTATAGGAACAGCAAGATTCTGTCGAACCAGAAAAAAGGATAAGGATAATGTCAAAGAGTATTGAAACAATAGAAGGGATCGGGCCCAAATTGGGCGAAGCATTTAGAAGTGCCGCAGTTCGTACGGTCGATGATCTGCTTGCCAGAGGCGCAAGCAAAGGGGGCCGCCGAGAGCTTGCCAAAATGACTGGCATCAGTGAGGCCCGGATACTGAGGTGCGTAAATATGGCGGACCTGTTCCGAATAAACGGCGTAGCGAGTCAGTACGCGGAATTGCTCGAAAGCGCTGGCGTTGATACTGTCAAAGAGTTGAAGCATCGGAATGCCGAAAACCTCGCCGCGAAGATGGCGGAGCTAAATGAGAAGAAGAAGCTCGTGCGACGCCCGCCAAGCGCGATCGTTGTACAGGGATGGGTTTCGCAAGCGAAGAAATTAGCAGCAAAAGTCTCCCACTAGAAACACGCGACAGCGGGAGTAGCTCAGATAGTCTGGACTGTGGTCGACACGTGAAATCAATAAATGAATACTGATGAGGAAGCGGCGATCGTAGTACCGGATCCATTTGCTCGGCGGTTGATGGCTCAATACCTCGACCGACGAGGTCGGGATTTTGAAATGTTGAGTGCCGCTGTTGCCGATTCCGATTTTGATACAATTGAATTGATTGGGCACAAGTTGTATGGATCTGGTTCGGCGTACGGGTTACACGAAGTGTCGAGACTGGGCGAAAAGCTGGAAGGTGCGGCACAGGCTCGAAATTCAGCAACAATCGTAGCTTTGATCGAAGAGCTGGAGAACTTCGTGCAGCAGTTGAAACTGTCGTAATTCCACATGGAAATTGCATGCGCATTGCGATTCTAGAGGACGATCCTGACCAGGCGAAAATTGTAAGCCTATGGTTGCAGGATGCCGGCTATTCCGTGACCTGCGAGCTAAGTTCAGCCGGATTTGTTCGCGCAATTCGACGCGATAGCTTCGATCTTTATCTACTTGATTGGGTCGTTCCGGTCCTTAGTGGCATCGAGGTATTGCGGAAACTGCGAAGCGAGATGGGTGATAATACGCCAGTGATCGTTGCGACAGTTAAAGACAAAGAACAAAGTATCGTTCGTGCTCTCGAGGCTGGGGCGGACGACTATATCGTTAAGCCAATGAGGCAGGCGGAGCTGGTGGCACGAGTGGCTGCCATTCTTCGTCGTGTTGGCATCGGCGCAACGTCCGACCCCGTATTCGACGCAGCGCCCTACGAAATAGACATTCGAAGGCAAGCTCTGTTTTTGGAGGGCGAAGAGATTTCACTTACGAATCGCGAATTTGAGTTAGCCGTTTTTTTCTTCCGGAATGCCGGAAAGTTACTGTCACGGGGTCACCTCCTCGATGCGATTTGGGGCATAGACAACGAGAGCGTGTCTACGCGCACAGTGGATACTCACGTAAGCCGACTTAGACGGAAGCTAGGACTAAACGAAAGCAGTGGCTGGACGCTGACAGCGGTCTATCAACATGGGTATCGAATGGAACGTGTAACATAGCCTACAATCAGTAGGTAGTTGCCATGCCAGGGGAGGATGACGATATGGCTCGCAAGCAATACGGGAAACAAGACAACGCAGATTCGGATGACGGGCTGGAAGGCAACGTTGACCAGATACGGCAAATCCTCTTTGGCGGCCAAATGCGCGACTACGAGAAGCGTTTTGCCGCAATGGAAAAGCATCTGACGAAATCGATAGAGCAGCTCGCCCGTAGCGTCGAGAAGCGAATTGATCGGTTGGATGGCTTCGCAAAGCGAGAGCTCGACAAGCTTTCGGAACAAATCAAAGTTGAACGACAGAGCCGCACCGAGGAAAGCAAACAAACGTCAAAAAACGTCGATGAAGCAACGCAGCAAATTGAAGGCTGGTTCGCTGAAGTGGAGGAGCAAATGGAAACGGAGGTTCGTGATTTGCGGTCCGCCGTGAAGGCTCAGGAAGACGATTTGTTAGCGGCAATCGATGCGATGTCAACGGATCTTTCTTCCAAACTGCGAGCTGAAGCCGCAGAGCTGGTAGATGCGAAGCTCGGGCGGGAAGACTTAGCCAGTTTATTGTCTGAGGTTGCGCTGCGGCTGAAGAAAGATTCTAAGCTGCCGAAAGCCTAGATAACGATCCACCTTACTTCGATGGACGATCTCGACAAGCTAAAAGACCTGCTGTTCGGTGCCGAAAAGGAGGCGCTTGACTCCATCTCTGAGCGTGTGGAGCGACCAGAAACGCGAACAGCGGACGTTTCTGACGTCTTGCCAGAAGCGATTCGTCAGAGCCACAGAAGAAATGGAGAACTTGTAGAGTCACTCACAGAACCAGTCGGAGAGTGCTTACAGCAAGCGTTCCGAGATGATCCGGAAACCTACGGCGACGCACTGTACCCTGTAATGGGCCCCGCAATTCGAAAATCGATTGCGCAGGCTCTCAGAGCTCTTTCAGAGCGATTGAACAGGGTTGCCGAGCAGAGCTTTACGCCGAAGGGACTCAAATGGCGGCTTCAAGCGTCTCGCGCCGGAATACCGTTTAGCGATTTCGTGGTGCAAAGATCATTACTTTACCGCGTAGAACAAGCGTACCTGATCAGTCGCGAGAACGGGCTACTAGTCGAGCATGTTCATCATTTAGCATCGAAAATCAAAGATAGCGACGCCGTATCGGCGATGTTCACGGCAATCCAGGATTTCGTAAAAGAAAGCTTCTCCCCGGATCGCACGGGGCGCCTTGAGACCGCGGACATGGGAGAGTTCACATTGTGGGCGGTGCACGGTCCGCACGCGTTGCTTGTTTGCGTGATTCGGGGCGTACCGCCGGGAAGCTTGCGAGGTGAGCTTAGCGCGATACTAGAGCGCATTCATTTTCGCTACGGTGAATCCATACGAAATTATTCCGGCGACACGTCATCAATGCCGAACGTCGATCGTGATCTGAGAAAGTGCCTGGAGTTTCAGGCCGCTCAGGATGGCGAAGACGAGAAAAGCGGTGTTCCCTGGCCTACGTTAATCGCGATTCTGGTGGCCGTATCAGTCCTCGGCTACTTTTTAGTGACTAGCTGGCTAGAGTCCCGACAGCTCGATGAATTGACCGTGGCGTTGAGGGAAACACCGGGGCTTTACGTCGCGGGTGCGACGAGGGACGGGGATAAATTTGTAATTGACGGAATGCGAGATCCATTGGCCACGCCAATTTCCGAAGTTGCCGCAGGTTTCGAGATTCGAGCGGACCAGATCGTTGAAAACATGACGGCGTTTCAGTCGCTCGAACCAGTAATCGTAAAAAGACGGGTCGAGAGTGCGCTGGCGGATGTCAATTCAGTCAGTTACACAATTTCCGGGACCAACCTGACCGTTAATGGCGAGGCACCTCGGGCATGGTTGGATTCAACCCGGTCGCAACTCCTCGCAATTGCAGGAATTGATAGCGTAGACCTGAGCAACATTGTAGATAGCGATCTAAGACAGTTGTTGGCGGAGATAAACGCGCTTTCCGGATCACGGTTTCTATTTTCGAGTGGAACCATTCTCGCACCGACCCAAGAGAATTCCCTTCGCGCCTTTGCGGAGACCCTCGCTAATTTACAGTCTCGAGCAGCTCAGTCGAAACACGTGATCGGAGTGAGTCTCACGGGATCGACAGATCCGTCGGGTGACCCATTGGCGAACGCGGAAATTGCACGGCGGCGTGTAGCAGCAGTTTCCGCGATACTTTCGGAATATGATATAGCGAGCGACGAACAACCGTTATCCAGCGATCCTCCTTCGGCGACCGATGCACTTCAGCCTTTCGCCTTGCGTAACGTTGTAGTCAATCTAACCGTGGTTGGTTCGAGCGACGGCCCATGACGCAAATTACGAGCAAAATATGCGTGGTCGGCGATTTCGCTGTCGGCAAGACCAGCGTAATCGAGCGTTTTGTAAGCAACCAATTTTCCGAAAAATATTTGACCACTGTCGGTGTAAAAATCGACACTAAAGAAATATCGCTTGCGGAGCGAGGAATCTCCGTCAAGTTGATCATCTGGGATGTAGCGGGCGCAGAAGAATTTGGCGCCAAGGAATTCGCCTACCTGCGCGGTGCAACAGGTTTCATATTTGTCGTCGATGGGACTCGAGAGCAAACACTGATTTCAGCACAGAATTTGCGAAATCAGATTCGCGAGAAATATGGCGTATTGCCAGCCGTGCTGCTCCTGAATAAGTGCGATCTTTCCGGAATGTGGCGAATTGATAATGAAAAAATCGAGCCGCTGAGAGCAGATTTTGACGAGGTCTATCGTACTAGCGCTAAAACCGGTGTTGATGTCGAGGTGGCGCTCAGTATGCTCGCAAACCTGATTGTTACTCAAGACCTTCGCTAGTCAAATGGTTTTTCCGGAAAGCGTCGTCGAGTACTTGCGGGGGAAGTTTTCCGACGAAATGAATCCGGTCTGCTTGCTCATTGACGCAGAGTACAGAGTGATCGACATTTGGGGGGATCGGGCCTGGTGTAACCTGGACTCCATACAAATTGGAGCCGATGCGCTCGACTTTGCACCCTATCTATATGATTCGCTGTCTGATCAGCCAAGAATAACTGAATACATCTCATTGCCCGGTGAAATCGTCGCACATGCGCATACGATTCCGGCGGATCGAGGTTTCTACGTAGTACTGTTAAACGCAAGAGAGGACCATGATTCGATCCAAATGCGGCAGCAGTCCGTCAACGAACTGCGGTTACTTCATGCAAGCCAGCAGCGGCTTATCTCCCGCCAGCGAGACATCATCAGCGAATTGGTTGAAGCTAAGGCTGAGCTTGACCACCTCCGCAAAGAAGCGGAGCGAAGCAGCTTTAGCAAGGGTGAGTTTATTGCGGTGATGTCGCATGAATTTCGGACGCCGTTGGCTTCAATTATCAACTATGCAGATCTTGCACTCGAGCCCGACGCAACGGAAAACAATATTCACAAAAGTATCGAGGCCATCACTCGGTCAGCGCGACACCTGACTGCGCTCGTCGAGGCCGTACTGGATGAGGCGCGTCTGGATGCTGGCCAGCTTGAACTTCGTGAGACTGAATTCGATCTGCATGACTTACTCCAGAACCTGTCGGCCATGATGGCGCCGATGGCGGCAGACAAGGAGCTGTCTTTCTCTTGCCGGATCGACAGTGCGGTCCCTCGACATATCTATGCTGATGAAGTGCGGCTTCGGCAGATACTCATCAACCTTCTCGGCAATGCGATAAAGTTTACGGTTGATGGTGGTATACAAATTACGACAACGTACGCGGATGGCCGTCTTGTCTCATCGGTCGCCGACACCGGGCCAGGTATTAGTAGCGAGGACCAGGAGCGAGTCTTCCAGGCTTTCGAGCGAGGCTCGAAGGAAAATGACGCCGGGGCTGGTCTCGGGCTCACAATTTCACTCCGACTTGCCCAGTTGATGGGTGGCGAGCTTTCGTTGGACTCAACGCCGGGCCAGGGTTGCACGGTTGCAGTCAATTTGCCCGTTACCGTTGGTAAGGAACACCGCGACGTCGTCGCGGAGGGGCTCACTGCGCCTCCACAAGAGTCGTTTGCGACCAAAGCGGTCAGCGTGTTGGTGTGCGACGACGACGAGGATATGCTCGCGTTGGTCGAATACTATCTTCATCGCGCAGGCTATGGCATTGTCATAGCGACCAATGGTACCGACGCAGTAGCGAAAACTGTTGCGTATGAACCGGACATAGTACTCATGGACTGCAACCTGCCCGGGCTTAGCGGCATAGAAGCGGTGACTAAGTTGCGTCAAGGCGGGTATGAGAAGCCAGTTATTGCGCTAACCGCGTCAAAATTATCCGAAGAAGACCAACAGCGATTCACGATGTGTTTTCGTAAGCCGGCGCCCATGCAAAAACTCTTGGCCGAGATCAAGGCGCTAACGCACTAAATACGTGCCGGACTTCAACGCCGGCAACGTAATCATGTCGCGGCGATGCTCGCACATATCTCTATCGACCCGGTCTTACATGCTTCGCCAGCGCGGATCGGGTGAGCGACTGAATGGCTGTTTTACCGCCCGAGCCGGACATCATTTGTACATTGACCCGATTTCCCGCGTCCTGCACTAATCGGGGTCATATCAGACAAAGGCAAACGTGAGAAAACTCCGGGACGCAAAGCCACGGGTTCTCGCCTCCACCGAGTAACCTGACGATTGGACGACCGATTTCCGTCTGCCCTGGCGTCTAATCATATGCATAACTAAGTAGCATAGCGTGTTTGGCTGTGTTGCCACACTTGCTGACATATGTGCGAGGAGAACTAGAAATGAAACAAAAACATTTAATGTCAAATACACTTTTCGGAGTAGCCGGTGCAATGGTTGCCATGGCGATCACTGCGATCGCAACGGCAACCGAACCGTGCAACGACGACGACGGCCTGGGTGAGTGCAAAGCGCTTATTGAAATCAATGCCACGGATGGGGATATTGGTTTCCATTTCCTGATGGATGGCGATGACCTGATTAAAAGCGAAGTCAGGAATCCTGATGGATTTAAGATCTTCGAAGCGATCGCGAAAAAAGAAGAGCGTGAACAATTTATGACAGAGACCTTTGTCGAGAGTGCCGAGCCGCTGTGTTGGAACGATCCGGACGCCGATGAGGACGATGAAATCGTCACATTGGAAGAGTTCCTGGAGCTGTGGACACCCGGCTTCTACGAATTCGTTGGGAAGGGAGAGGAAGGAGAGATTATATCGGGCGTAACGGAGCTTGCCTTTGACATTCCCGCCGCTCCCGCGAGCGTAGCGTTTGATGATGTCACTAACCTCATTTCATGGGCTGCAGGTAATGACCTCGGTAAATGTGCAACCTCCGCCGAGCTGACTGACCTTGTCGCTGATGGCGTACTTCCTGTACATCCCGCCGCTGTACTCGTTGCCGAATGGGAAGTAGTTTTCGAGGCAGACATTCCCGGTAATCTGAAGTACTCGGTACGCATACCCGGCGTCAGCCCGACGGTGGTATCGGTGCCCCAGGAATTTCTCGACTACCTTGATGATGATACGCCAGCGAAAATCGAAGTAGGAGCGATTGGATATGGTGACAATGCGACGTTCAGCGAAGTAGGTGATATCTGCGTCAATATGGATGACGGCTGCGACGGCGAAGATTAAATCGCGCATATTGTCTGGCGCTGAAAGAGCTGCGTGAAATCCAAGGACAGCAATCGCCTTTTGACACGTAACAGTCGAGAGAGGCGATTGCGGCCCGACGCCGCTGACCTGCTGACCGCCAAACACGAAACGATACTGTGTCTCCAGCGCGACTCGAGCACCAAAATGAAACCGGCCAATTACAACACTGTGACCGCAAACTCTGCTCGCCAGGCGGGTCTGGTGGCGTGTCTTTTGCTTTTTGTCAACGGCGTCACGGCACAGGACGCTTTCGAGGACACGCAGGTATCCGCCGACAGCGTAACAAGCTACGTGTACGTCGAGATGAGCGATGATCTCCTGACGCTGACAGCGTACAACGCGGGCATTCAGGCTGTGCTCGACGAGATTGCTCGCCAAAGCGATCTGATGGTCGTCTCGCATGGTCCGCTGGACGGTCGGCTCACCCTGGAACTCGAACGACTACCCTTGTTCGAGGCGTTGAGGCGCATTATGCGGGATCAAAGTTACCTGTTGCATCAGGTGCAGGCGGCGACGGGCGCAAGGATCGCAAACCATGCGCGTCAGAGCACCCTCTGGGTCTTCTCCGATGGATCAGCGAATGACCCCGGTTACACGGAAGCTGCCAGCCACTCTGTGTGGGAAACCAGGTCCGCCATCGAGGTGCTGCAATCGCAACTGATGAGCGATGACATCAGCGTCAGACAAGACGCCATCAAGGGCCTGAGAAGGCTTAAGGTGAACGAAGTCATTGCGCCTTTGAGCTACGCTCTGGCCGACGAGAACAAGAAAGTTCGCGTCAAGGCCATTTATGCGTTGGCAGATATCGGTGGAGAGGATGCCGTCGCAGCGATGGCTGCCGCTGCCGGCGATGAGAACGAATGGGTTCGAGCAGAAACGGCGTATGCGTTGGGTATGCTTGGCGGCGATACTGCCATTCAGGTCCTCAAACATGCGCTCCAGGATGCTGACTCTAACGTGCGGCAAACTGCCATCGAGGCATTGGCAGACGTCGGTGGGGAAACAGCCATGCGCGTCTTGGATCAGGCGTTAGAGGATCAGGACAACGGTGTGCGACAAGCTGCCAGTGAAGCTCTGGCGGAGCTGTTGAGCCAAGACCCGCTTTCGGACTCTGAATAGCAAAATCGCTAGTTTGCTCTTCGTTGAAGTTGCCTGTCACGCTCAGGCGGACGTATGCCACCGGTACGTGCCAGAAAGCCTTGTATCGATGAGTGGCTGCGACCAAAGTGACGGACTATCGAATGTAGAGACTCACCTTTCTGCCAGCGATCCCACATCGATGTCTTGTCTGTTTCGGTGTAATAGATTCTTGTTGGATACTTCATTTGCAGCACCCTTATCTCTGTAGTTAGAGATTAGGTGTTGCATTGACCGGTTGAAATCGCAACCGATAGAGGCCGTTACTCAAGCTTCAAGAATCCATGGTCGCTTCCTACATTAGAAGTGACAGGTTTCCTGCTGCGCCATTGGCCTTTGATCCGGGCACGCGTTGGGGGTATGGAATTGGCACAGACGTGCTGGGCGTGCTGATGACGCAAATCATGCCATTCTTCGACCCTGAGGTGCTCTCGCTTCTTGACCACTTTGAGACGGCAATATACCGACAGGTCAACGCATCCAAATAGCCGCACCGTAGTGGCTGCTTCTGACCTGACCGAACACCAGGAGCCAATAGGGAAATTGTCTTTTTTCGGCGGCGGGCTGAGCTTACGCCGTATTGCCACCATCAATGGGAATCGCAGCTCCGGTGATCTGCGCCGCAGCATCAGAGGCGAGAAACAGGGCCAGGGCGGCGACTTCATTTGCTGATGTGACCTTGCCGGTCGGGCTGCTCCTGGCGGATTCGAGCACAGCCTCGTCTGCATCAAGTCCGCGAACCGCTCCCGCTGCGTAGAGCATCGGTGTTTCAACGTCTCCCGGACATATCGCGTTGACCCGAATTCCTTCGTGGGCGTGATCAAGTGCCATTGCCCTGGTCATCAATACAATGCCGCCCTTGCTGGCACAATAAGCAACTGCTTTGTTGCCGCCGGCGAGACCCCAATCAGAAGCAATATTCAAGATGCTGCCTTTAGTGTCGCGCAGGTGCGGTACTGCCTCGCGACTTAAATAGAACGGCGCATTCAGGTTGACCGCTATTGTTTGCAGCCAAACCTCATCGGTCGTGTGTTCCGCATCTGCAGAATGGTAAATACCGGCATTGTTGACCAGCAGGTCAAGCCGCCCAAACTGGTTCACACACGAAGAGACCAGGTCGACACACGAATCCACAGATGTAATGTCTCCAACCCAGGCATGTACGTTGGCGCACTGGGTGCGAAGTTCCTCGGTGCGCGCTGTGTCCCGCCCTGCTGCCATGACTGAATAACCTGCTGCCGCAAGACTCAATACAATCGCTCTGCCGATTCCCGAGCTGGCCCCTGTTACCAGCGCAACTTTCTGCGTCATGTTGATCCTCTAAATCTATAAACTTCAAAAACGTCCGAAATGTGAACTCCGCGTATCTGGTATTTACCCGGAACCAGCATAATTGAGACGAAGTCAAAAGCTGTCATAATATTTGCGAGTACGCAATAACGAGATAAAACCGAAATGCTCACTGCTAGCAAAGTTACTCTGTTGTTCTTATTCACTTCGCTGTTCTGTGCGGTTGAAGGACGCGCCGACATATATAAGTGCAAAGATGCCAACGGCGACGTCATGTACTCGCAAACGCCCTGCAAGAAACAGAAATCGAAAAAAATAGGCAACACGGCATCAGAAAAACCGGAGCCAAAAGACTGTTCGTTCGCCAGCCGGTTCGCTGTTACAACGGCGCGTTATATGCGTGCCGGTTCACGCTCCGATGAGATATTCAATCGCTATGGTGGTCTGGACGCGCTATCGAAAGGCTCGATAGGAGTTATCAACTACGTCTACTCTTTTCGTACCAACGCCGATGTCACCGAGGAAAGAATTGGCGGTTTGGCACAAGCCAAATGTCGAGCAGGATCTTTCGGTGAGGTCAGTTGCGAAGCACTGCCACGGTCTTTTACCGAAGGGCTTGGCGGATGTGATGCAAATGACCTGGTTGAAACGCAGGAACCACCAACAACGATACCCGACGCAACAGAAGAGCCGACAGGATATCGCGCTGCTCCGACAGCAGGTGACCCGCGTAGCGGCGAACTTACACAACAATGTAAGAAACGAAACCGGGACCAGATCGATGCGATAGATGCGGAGATGCGTCGAGGATATTCATCGGCACAGGGGGAGGCGTACCGGGAGCGGCTTCGGGTCTTGACGCAACGCTTACGCAATTGTTGATTGGCATAAAAAAAGGCGAGACCCGAAGATCTCGCCTTTCCGTACTCAATATCGCTAAGCGCTAGAGAGGTACGATGTTCTCCGCCTGCGGACCTTTCTGGCCCTGCGTTACGGTGAATTCGACTTTCTGGCCTTCGGCGAGAGATTTGAATCCGTCACCCTGAATTGCGCTGAAATGCGCAAATACGTCTGGGCCGTTTTCTTGCTCGATGAAGCCGAAGCCTTTGGAGTCGTTGAACCATTTAACGGTTCCTGTAGTAGTCGACATAATTGTCTCCTGATAGATCACTAGTAAATGTGGTCTCGTTAAAGACCGTTTGGCTGGAAATTTTGCTATTACTTATGAAAAACAGGACGAGCTACCAAAAGGAACTTCGAAACGTTAACAATAAATAGTTGGCGTACTTTCTAGCTGGGCGCAGTATATACCCGATTTTGACGCTTACAAGTGATTTTGGTCGTTTATTGAGCGATTGGACAAAAACCAGATCGGCAAGAATTCGTACTTGTCGACAAAAAGGATGCCCCACCAGCATGGCGACAAGCAGACAACTGAGCAAAGAAGAGCTGGCGCAAGGCCTTGATATTGTTTCGCAATCCCCAAAAGGCGAAGGAGTGCTGCAGCTCATCGTGAGGCGTCCGGACGTCGATCAACGTGAGTCCGTTGCCAAAGGCCACCTCGATATCAGAGAGGGTCTTGTAGGCGACAGCTGGCGAGCGCGCGGCAGCGGGCACATGCCTGACGGCCAGGCTGACCCGGACATGCAACTTAACATAATGAACTCCCGTGTCGCCGAACTGGTAGCAAATGGACTTGAGCGGCGCGAACTCGCCGGTGATCAGCTGTACCTCGACATGGATCTCAGCAGAGAAAATCTGCCGCCCGGTACACAGCTCGCGCTCGGAGAAGCAATCATCGAGGTTACCGAACCACCGCACACCGGATGCAAGAAATTCGCCGCACGATTCGGGACGGAGGCCATGGTGTTCGTCAATTCAGGTATGGGCAAGACACGAAACTTTCGTGGCATCTGCGCAAAGGTTGTTCAGTCCGGCGACATTCGGGTAGGCGACGTCGCCCGCAAAGTCTAATTAATAGTGGCGAACGAACAAATAAAGAGCGTGTTACGCATGCGCAAACGGCACACGCCGGACGAGCCTGCGCAGGCAGGGCCGGCGGACGGCCTGCGCCTCATCAATGAGCAGTCTGTGCGCGATGCAATTCTGGCCGCATCGGTTGTAGTTATTCTGTTCGCCGTCTTGTGGGCAATGATGTCGACGCTTCTCGGCCGCATATTCCCCTGGATGACGCTCTTGCTCGGCGTCGTAATCGGGCTGGTCATTCGACGGGCCGGGCGAGGAATCGATTGGCGGTTTCCCGTAATCGCTATCGCCATCACGCTGGGCGGATCACTGTTTGCCAACGTCGTCGTTGCGGCCGCATTTACGGCCGAGGCTCTCGGCACGAGCACAGTCAACGTCCTCCGCGCCGTAACGACGATGACCTGGCCCGTGTTTTTTAATGAGTCACTGTCGCCGGTTGATGTTATCTATGCACTGTTCGCCGCGGGTATAGCGGCGTTCTATTCACAGCGCAGGCTCAACCGCACAGAATTCATGGCGATTCGAAAGTGGGAGGAGCAGCAAGACAAACCGAAGCCGGCGTCAAATGGGCATCAATAATCCATTCTTGATTTCAATGGGACGCCCCGTAAACGATTGCAGCTGTTGCGTCACGAGTTTTTCGAGGTCATGAACGGCATTCACTATGCCGAGGAAATACGGCGGATCTCGACGCAGCAACGTCCAGTCACCGCCCTCAATCACCCGCACAAGGTGCGAGATGTTGTTGGCGATAGCATCGATGTAAGGGTTCTGCCCATCGAACAAAACTTCAATGTACCGATAGCAACGGTTGAACTTTCGATGTAGTCGGTCGCGCATCACCTGCTGATAAAACACCGGTGTCTTTTTTAACAAGTCCAGACCGGATTTGTACCGCACCATATATTCGCCGGGCTTGGCATTCTCGATTGCAACGCCACCAACGACAAACTCCTTGTAAAGCCGGTCGCGACATTTTTCGAGATAACAGCGGTCGGCCATTTGCGCGATCAAATCTGCAGTGCCAACAAGGTGCCCGCAAATGATGTCGCGTGGGTCGTCGAGTTCGATGTCATCGAGGTCGAGTTCATAGCCCGTAAAGTGGACGATAATGCTGCTGACAGCAACGTCCCTGGCCATGCCAAGTTCGGGCAGGTAGCGGCGCAGAAAGTCGGCGCTGCGCGAGACATGCTGAAGCGTAAATTCAGCACCATTTGCAAACTCAGCGTCGCGCTCGTCATGACGAATATAGCCGGAGTCGTGAAACAGCGCGGTAACGATCGCCATCTGGGCGCGTTGTGCGCCGAGCCGATCTTTGGGTTCTACGCTGCGCTCGTAACCGGCGATGAGCCGTGCCACCGCGAGCGTCATATCCAGAGTGTGCTGAACATCGTGGTAGGTCGTATCGCAGCCCTTGTAACCCGGAAATCGGCCGCTAAACAAACGCTCGAAATCGTAAAAGGCCAGCCAGAGCTTGTCGAAAGAGGCGCCAGGAAACACTGCACTGTAAAGCTCGTAGACAGCGTTGCGAACCATGGCAGGGTTGCTGACCTGCACGGTATTGGTGACGTCGTAATCGTTACGGCGATCCTGAGACATGATCTTATTCTTGTTGTTATTCACCCAAATAATACACGGGCAGCCCATCGCCGACAGCGCGAAAACCGGCAATATGTCATGTCATTGTCGGCAATCGAAGACGTCGCTTGGCCAATCAAATATCAAACTCCGCAACCACAGGGGCATGGTCGGATGGGCGCTCCCAGGCGCGAGGTTCTTTATCGACATGGCTGGCGGTACAAATTGCGGCCATCGGCGCACTTGTCAGGATTAAGTCAATTCGAAGTCCGGCATTGCGACGGAAACCTGCCGCGCGATAGTCCCACCAGCTGAAGCTCTTCTCGGGCTGTTCAAACTTGCGAAACACATCCGTCAGGCCAAGGTCGAGAAGCTTGCGCAGGGCATGGCGCTCCTGCGGGCTGCAGAGCACCTCTTCCCCCCACTTTTCGGCGTCGTACACATCTTCATCAGCCGGTGCGATGTTGAAATCGCCGAGCACGACAAGCCTGTCGTGCCGGGCCAACTCTTGCTTAAGAAAGCTGTGCAATGCCGCGAGCCAGCCGAGCTTGTACTCGAATTTGTCCGAGCCAACGGACTGCCCGTTGGGCACGTAAAGATCGACGATGCGCACGCCATTCACGGTGCTTGCCAGCACTCTGCGTTGTGGGTCTTCGAAGCCGGGAAAGTCGGTAACCGGATCTGTCGGCACGGATTTGCTGATGATCGCAACGCCGTTATAGGTCTTCTGGCCGCTGGCGAGCGACTCGTAACCTGCCTCTCGCAGCGCGTCGACAGGGAAGGCCTCCGTAAGCTGTTTGATCTCCTGCAAGACGAGCACGTCCGGGTCGTTGGCGGCCAACCACTCGAGCACGTGCGGCAGCCGTACATTCATGGAGTTGACATTCCAGGTTGCGATTTTCACTTAGTAGCTATCCCACATTGCCGGAGCAGAGCGTCGATGCCAGGCTTTCGGCCCCGAAAGGCGATATACGCCTGCATGATGTCACAACTGCCGCCAACCTCGAGGATTTCGCTGCGGAAACGCCGAGCGGTATCCGCGTCAAACACGCCGGCTTCCTCGAAAGCGCCAAACGCATCTGCAGCCAGCACCTCGGCCCACTTGTAGCTGTAGTAACCAGCGGCATAGCCACCAGCAAATATATGCGAAAAGCCATGCGGCAAACGGTTGTAATCGGGCGACGGTATAAGTGCCACCTCATCGCGAACCTCGGCGAGCACGTCGAGGGCAGCCTTAACCGCCGTTGGGTCGTATTCAGCGTGCAGCCGAAAGTCGAAGAGCCCGAACTCCAGTTGGCGCATCATCGCCATTGCGGCACCGGCGTGCCGGCTCTCGTCCAACTTCTTGAACAAATGCGGAGGTAGCGGCTCGCCTGTTTCAGCATGCGCTGAACACTGCTCCAGCACCTCGTAGTTCCAGGCGAAGTTCTCCATGAACTGGCTTGGCAGCTCCACAGCATCCCATGGAACGCCGTTTATGCCGGCGATACTCGGGTAGTCAATGCGGGTTAGCAAGTGATGCAGCATGTGTCCGAATTCATGAAATAGCGTTACGACGTCTTCGTGGGTTAACAGGGAGCGCTTGTCAGTGCTGTTGTCTGGCGGCGGGAAATTACACACAAGGTAACCGACGGGCAAAATAGTATGCCCATTGAGATTCTTGCGGTTGATGCACTCATCGACCCAGGCGCCATTGCGTTTGCCGCTGCGGGCGAACAGGTCCGTGTAAAAGCCACCGATCAGGATCGAGTGCTCATCATGAATGCTGTAATAGTGCACATCCTCATGCCACGCCGGAATCCCTTCCTCGCGTTTTAGCGTCACGCCGTAGAGCCGCTCCGCAAGACTGAACAGGCCGTCTATTGCTGTTTGTGCCGGGAAGAACTGACGGAGCTCCTCGTTGGATATCGAGTACTTTTTCTGTTTCAGTTTTTCCAGCCAGAAAGCGGCGTCCCAGGGCGCAAGCGTTTGACCCGCAAACTCGGTGAGTTCGACCAGTTCTTTCTCGGCGGAAAGCCTGGAGCGCGACGCGAGTTCCCGAAGGAAGTCGATTACCTCGGCCGGTGCGCTGGCCATCTTCGTTGCGAGGGAGTAGTCGGCATAGTTGCTAAAGCCGACGAGGTTTGCCGCCTCGTGGCGCAGCGACAGGATCTCGGCAATATTGTCGCTATTGTCCCAGGCCGGGTCGGCACCTTTGTCCGATGCGCGCGTTACCCACGCCTTGTACATTGTCTCGCGCAAGGGGCGCTTCTCGGCGAGGCGCATGATCGCGTCGTAAGTCGGGTAGTCGAGCGTCAGCAGCCAGCCCTGCCGATCCCGTTTGCGGGCCTCAGCAGCGGCGCGCTGTAACGCATATTCCGGCAGTCCCTCGAGGTCGCCCTCGTCATCGATGTGCAGGCTCCAGGCGTCTGACGCGTCCTGGATGTTGTGCTCGAAAGCTGCCTGCGTCTTGGCCAGCTGCTGCATGATGGCCTTGAACCTCGCCTTGTCAGCTTCGGGCAAATCTACACCTGCGAGATGAAAGTCGCGCAAGGCGTGCGCGACGACACTTTTCTTCGCTGAGCTGGCATTGCCCTCGAGACCTTTCGCGACAGCCGCGTAGGCTTTTTGCAAACGTGAGTTTTGTGATAATTCGGTGCCGTACTCGGTCAGTAAGGGCAAGGCCTTGTTGTAGGCATCACGCCAGTCGCGAGATCCAAGCACGCCTTGCAGGTGGCTGACTGGTGACCAGACCCGCGACAGCTCGTGGTCCATTTCCTCGAGCGGCGCGACAAGCGATTCGAATGTCGGCTCGTCAGATTTGTCGAGAAGCTCGTTGAGCTTTTCCCTGTGCGCTGCGATAAGCTCGCTGAGCGCTGGCGCAACGTGTTCAGGCAAAATGTCACCAAATCGCGGCAGCGACGAGATGTCGAGCAAAGGGTTGGGCATGCGAATAGCTGATGTTCCAGTAAGGCGCAGAATATTAGCACACGCTATTGATTGTTTTTCATGGAGAAAGTAAGTGCGTAATCGGTTTGATCTGCTTGTTATCGGTGGCGGCAGCGGTGGCATTGCGCACGCGCGCAGAGCGGCAGAGTACGGCGCGACTGTTGGGGTAATTGAATATGGGCCGCTTGGCGGCACCTGCGTCAATGTCGGCTGCGTGCCAAAGAAAGTCATGTGGTACACGGCGGGCCATGCCCACCATTTTGCACATGCGGCAGACTACGGCTTCGATGTTGCCGTTAACGGCCACGACTGGACAACACTCAAGGCTCGTCGTGATGGTTATGTGCATCGGCTGAACGGCATTTACGAGAACAACCTCGACAAGAGCGGCGTCACCACTATCACCGGCACGGCCAGCTTCGTTGATGCACATACCGTGGCGGTTGAAGGCGTGCAATATCATGCGGACCGGATCGTCGTAGCGACCGGTGGGCGGCCAATAGTGCCCAACATTTCAGGCGCGGAACTGGGCATTACGTCGGACGGTTTTTTCGAGCTGGAAGAACGACCACGCCGTGTTCTGGTCGCTGGCAGCGGCTATATCGCGGTCGAGCTTGCAGGCGTCTTCAACGCGCTGGGCAGCGAAACCCAGCTGGTTGTTCGCAAGGACAGCGTCATCCGGAGCTTCGACTCGATGCTCGGCGAGCAGCTGATGGAAGCGATGCAAAATGACGGTGTCCGCATTGATACGCGCGTGATCCCCTTGTCAGTGGAGCAGACGGACGACGGGCTTGTTCTTTACGCAGAAGACGGTCGAAGGTTCGGGCCCGTCGATTGTCTCTTGTGGGCCATCGGTCGGTCGCCGAATGTGGCGAGCCTGGAGCTCGACAATGCAGGTGTGCAATCGGACGACGACGGCTTCATTACGACCGACGACTTCCAACAAACCAATGTTGAAAACATATTTGCCCTGGGCGATGTGACAGGCCGCCCGGCGCTTACGCCCGTGGCGATTGCGGCGGGTCGGCGGCTCGCTGATCGGCTGTACGGGGGAATGGAAGGCCGTCACCTCGATTACAAGCTGATTCCGACGGTCGTGTTCAGCCATCCGCCGATAGCTACGGTTGGCATGACAGAGGATGCGGCGCGGGCTGAGTATGGCGATGCTGTGAAAGTTTACTCGTCAGGTTTTACACCGATGTTTTACGCGCTGGGTGACATGAAGCAACGCTCCGTCATGAAACTGGTGGTTGCCGGAGACGATGAACGCGTACTGGGTTGTCACGTCATCGGTGAGGGGGCCGACGAAATGATGCAGGGCTTCGCGGTTGCGATGCGCATGGGTGCTACCAAGGCAGATTTCGACGATACAGTCGCAATTCACCCTTCAAATGCTGAAGAGCTCGTCACTATGCGTTGATGCGCATCTGTTTGAGGACGGGCGCCGTATTCGGTCGAATGCCTCGCCAGATATGAAACGACTCGGCGGCTTGCTCGACAAGCATCCCCCAGCCCATAACCGAATGAGCAGCGCCATTGTCGCGAGCCCAGACGCTAAACGGCGTGGCGGTGAGCCCATAAGACAGGTCGTAACAGTAGGTCTGATCTGTGATCGCGGCCGCAGGATATGGCGGCGCGTCTCCTTGCAGGCCGGCAGATGTGGCATTGATAACGAGGTCGTAGGGCTCTGATACCGGTACAACGTTGAAGCGGCAGGCAGACACCGGACCGGGTCGTGCGAAATGTTCAGCGATCGCCTGCGCCTTGTCGAGCGTCCGGTTAGCGATCCTCAGCGAGGCGGGGCCCATTTCGAGTAGCGGACCGATGATGCCACGAGTCGCGCCACCAGCGCCCAGAATAAGTATGTTCGCGCCCTCGAGGTTAATGCCAAGATTGACGGAAAGGTCTCGCAACAAGCCGATGCCGTCGGTGTTATCGCCGTGGATCTCACCGTCCCTGAACGAAAGCGTATTGACCGCGCCGGCCGTGGCGGCGCGCTCACTGGTTTTGTCGACGAGGCGGGCTACAGCGCTCTTGTGCGGCACCGTGACGTTGAGACCCTTGCCACCGGTGCGTTGAAATTGACGAACGGCGGTCTCGAGTTTCTCCGGCGCGACCTGCAACAGTTCGTATTGCATGTCCTGCCCGGTTTGTAACGCAAACAAGCGGTGAATAATGGGCGAGCGGCTATGCGATACCGGGAAGCCCATTACGCCGTAGCGGTCGATGGTCGTTGTTTCGCTCATTCAGCCAGCCAGGTTGCCGCAGCTATCGAATAATACGACAAGATAGCATTGGCGCCGGCCCGTTTGATACAAAGCAAGGATTCCAGCACAGCTGCGCGCTCATCGAGCCAGCCGTTGTCTGCCGCCGCCCTTAGCATCGCGTACTCACCGCTGACCTGATAGGCGAAAGTCGGTACGCCATACGCCTCTTTTACACGCCGGATAATGTCGAGATACGGCATCGCTGGCTTGACCATGACAATATCAGCACCCTCTTGCAGGTCGAGGCCGACCTCGCGCAAGGCCTCATCGCTGTTGGAGGGCGCAACCTGATAGGTCGATTTGTCACCGCCGCCGAGGTTCAGCGTGGATCCGACCGCATCACGGAAAGGCCCGTAATAGCAGGATGCGTATTTTGCGGCGTAGGCCAGTATTATCGTATTGTTGTGGCTCTGGGCTTCGAGTTCTCTGCGGATGGCGCCGATGCGCCCGTCCATCATGTCGGATGGCGCGACAACGTCAGCACCCGCATCGGCATGGGACGCCGCCTGGCGCACAAGCATGGCAACCGTCACGTCGTTAAGCACGTAGCCAGCATCATCGATAATGCCGTCCTGGCCGTGGGTTGTGTAAGGATCCAGGGCGACATCCGTCATCACGGCAAGGTCTGGAAATTCAGCTTTTATCGCCCGCACTGTGGTTTGGACGAGCCCGTCCGGATTGGCACACTCGGCACCATCAAGGCTTTTTTTGTCGGCGTCTATGACCGGGAAAAGCGCTATTGCCGGTATTCCGAGCTCCGACACCCGTTCAAGCTCTTTGAGCAGGACATCGACGCTCTTACGCTCAATGCCGGGCATAGAGGGCACCGCCTGGGTGCGTTTCTGGCCATCAAGCACGAATACAGGGTAGATTAAATCTGTGGGTCCGAGTCCGGTTTCTGCTACCAGGTTCCGCATTGCGGCGGTGCGCCGACTGCGCCGAAGACGAACCTGGGGGAACTGACCAATATTTGATGTACTCATAACAAGTGGATATAAACACAATAATTGTCCATTTTCCCTGTATTTAGACAGGGTTTCCACGCCTGAGCGCAGTTTCTTTGCCGATTCAGTAATAAATACACAAGGGTACGGGTCAACTGATTATGCATAGCAGCAAAACCGCCGCCTCACGGCGTCAAAGGTTTGATGAAATCGTGGGTGTATTCCATCGGGACATGTATCGCTACGCGGCCTGGTTGAGTCGGGATAAGACGATTGCGGAGGACGTCGTCCAGGAAGCGCTGCTACGGGCATGGAAGTCGCTGGAATCATTGCGCGACGACGCGGCAGCAAAACCATGGTTGCTGACAATTGTGAGGCGGGAAAACGCACGATACTTCGAACGCAAGAGGCTGGAGACCGTGGATATAGACAACTTGACGGCGTCGCAGGCGGCGCTGTTGGCAGAGGAACCGGACGATGAGCTCGACGATATGCGACAAGCAATTTACGAGCTTGATGATGACTACCGCGAACCGCTCGTATTACAAGTCCTGATGGGCTTTAGCACGAACGAGATCGGAGAACAGATGGGGCTCAAGCAAGGTGCGGTTCTGACAAGGCTGCATCGCGCACGCGCCAAACTTAAAGAGCAGATGGTGACAGCATGAATTGCGAGCAGTACAGAGAGGCAATATCGGGCGATCCGTCTTTTGATGGAGGCGCGGGACATTTGGGCGAGTGCAGCTCTTGCCAGGCGTATCGCCTGGAGATGAAGGCGCTTGACGAAAGAATTCTGCGCGCCCTGTCGCTGAACGTCCCCGAGCTCAACATGCCGGAGTTACCGGAGATCGAAACCAGCAACGTTGTCTCGCTGAGTTCACGCCGACGATTTTCGCCGCCCGCCTGGTTTGCGATGGCGGCCACGGTTGTCGTTGCCGCGTTGATAGGCATTCGTTTTGTTGGTGTTGACAACCGAACACTGGCCGAAGAGGTGCTCGCACACCTTGATGGTGAGCCGCACGCGCTGGTTGTTACAGATGTTGAAATTAGCGATGAACGCTTCCGGTCGGTCGTGCCCGCAAGACTTGCTAGTATGGACCGCAGCGCTGGCCTGATAACGTATGCGCAGAGCTGCGAGATCAACGGCCGGGATGTACCACACCTCGTCATTCAGGGTGAGCGTGGTCCGGTAACGATCTTATTGATGCCGGAAGAGAAAATACCGAGCGCGTTGCCATTGGACGGCGACACGGTACACGGCGTAATCCTGCCCGTCGGCAGCGGTAGCATCGCCATCATCGGTGTTCGGGAAGAACGCCTCGATTTAATTGAAGAAAGAGTATTGAAATCGGTGACGTGGAGCACCTAGTGCGCTGCCCGCCAATCCATATGCCCAGCTTGGGCAACCAACCCTAGTAGGAGAGTAAACAATGTCCGAGAAGAAAATAGCAAAGCCGATCGCTTTGGCCGTTGGCGCAGCACTTGCTGGATCATTCGCGTTGTCGAGCAGCATTGCCAACGGAGAGACCGTGGAAAGCCCATTTGCCATGTCGACGCTGACGGCGGGCTACATGCTTAGCGCAGGTGAAGGTTCCTGTGGCGGCGACAAGGGCAAGAAAGAAGGCGAAGCGACCTGTGGCGGCGACAAGGAAGGTGAAGCTTCCTGCGGTGGCGACAAGGAAGGTGAAGCTACCTGTGGCGGCGACAAGGAAGGCGAAGCTACCTGTGGCGCTGACAAGGAAGGCGAAGCTTCCTGCGGCGGCGACAAGGAAGAGGCTGAAGGCTCTTGCGGCGAAGGCAGCTGCGGTGCTGACACGGGCGCATAACGCCCTTTCACAGCAGCACGCAAAACAAGGGCCCGCGCATTGCGCGGGCTTTTTTTATGCTTCGGCTGATTTTCCGGCTTAACCCCTAAATCGGCAAGTGATAGATTCAGCCTTCACACTTCAATTATCGGAAGGCACATGGCCAAGGCAGTAACACGTTGCAAGTGGGCGGAGGGCGTCAACCTCGACTACATCCAATACCACGACAAAGAATGGGGCGTACCGGTATTTGATGATCATGTGCAATTCGAATTCTTAATACTGGAAGGGGCGCAGGCGGGTCTCAGTTGGTCGACAATCCTTAATAAGCGCGAAGGATATAGAAAAGCATTTGCCGGCTTTGACCCTGAGAAGGTCGCACGTTTTACCCAAAAACGAGTCGAGAAAATGCTGCTCGATCCGTCAATCGTCCGTAATCGCCTGAAGGTGACATCAGCCGTCACTAATGCCACGGCGTTTCTTGCGGTGCAAAAAGAGTTTGGCAGCTTCAGCGATTACATTTGGGAGTTTGTAGGCGGCAGGCCACTACAGAACAAATTTAAAAAGGACGGCGATGTTCCGGCGACATCGCCCGAGTCAGACGCCTTGAGCAAAGACCTGAAAAAGCGCGGATTCAAGTTCGTTGGTAGCACGATTATTTATGCGCACATGCAGGCAACCGGCATGGTTAACGATCATGTTGTCGGCTGCTTTCGCTACAAGCAGTGCGCCGCAAAGGCGAAAACCCGGCGCTAGCTGTCAGATTGGGCCACTTGCAATTGCCCTGATGCCGGTGGATTATCGGGGCTTCCCGTTAACACCGAAATGGAAGAAGGGAGCCCGTTATGTCTGAGCTGCTGGACGATAAACCGGAATTGTCATTTTGGATCATTGGTGCTTTTGCACTTGTGTGGAATCTCATCGGTCTGGTTTTTTACTACGGCCACGTTTCCATGACGCCCGATGCGCTCGAAGGCTTCACCGAGGCGCAGCAGGCCTTCTTCAGCTCAACCCCGGTCTGGGCAACGTCCGCGCACGCAGTCGCCGTTACTGCTGGCGTGCTCGCCAGCCTGTTTCTACTTTTGCGCAAGGCTTGGGCTGTGCCTCTTTTCGTCTTATCGCTTATCGGCATTGTTGTGCAGGATCTGCATGCCTTTGTGGTCAGTAACGGGCTTGAAGTGTGGGGCACCGAGGGTATTTATCTGCCGGCATTCGTCCTTGTTGTGGCGATTGCCTTGCTGATGTACGCACGCGCTGCGAAGCAGAAGCGCCTGCTTACCTGATCAACTCCGGCTAGTTGCCGATGCGAATTACCGTGATCGCCGACAAGCCCTGCGGCGTGTTGTGCGATATGCCCCCCAGGTAGATCGTATCGGGCAGCAGGCCGGCCCAGTTAACAGTAACGTTTTCTGTGCTGCCTGCATTGACGAACGCGGGCCCACTTGCCGTCATGTTGCCCTGGTCATCGATCAGGCCAAACGACCAGCCGAACAGCGAATAGTTTGCACCGGGCCCGCCAGAAACCTGGTCAGTCTCGAAGCCGTGGATGAGTACGGCATAGCGCCCTGCTGCTGGTAACAGCACATTAAACTCCTCCTGCGAGCTTGCTTCACCGCTGTCGCCGAGCTTCGTGCAATTGACGTTGTCCGGGCAGTAATAGACGTACATATCAAGGTCGTCGTCACCGTCTGTCAGTGTGTCGAACAACGAGAAGCGCAGGTAGGCCTCGCTGACCGGCACATCTATCAGATGCATGGTAACGCCGTTGTCGGACCTGAAAGAGAAGGTCTTGGTCGGGTCGTTGTCGACGAAACCGTTGAGGATCAGCGGCAGGCGCAGGCCGTGCACGCCGGCGGTATAGGCGCCCGTATAGCCGAACTCGACAGGGAAGCTCAGCGAGCCGTCTGCGCCGAAATCCGTCACCTGGGCCGGGGCTGTTACGGAGATTGGTCGTATCGCTATTGTGCTAAAGACCGAATGGGTGCCGTCACTCCATGTTAATGATCCGAACCGCCACAAATCCAACGGGCCGGACTCGAAGCTGAACGTCACATCAAACGTCGCCGTCTGCCCGGGAGCCACGGTGATGCTTGCGGGAACCACGTTGACCCCAATGCCCACCGGGGCAATGACGGTGGCGACGTAGCTTGCCGACTGGTCGCTGACGTTCGTGACGCTGCGGCTTATCGTACGTTCGCTGGCGAACCGCTCAATGGCTATAGAAGGCTGGTTCAGGTCGGCGCCGGCGAAGGAATATCCTGCGGCGCTCAACTGGTCGCATCGTTCCTGTGTGACGCCGGGAGATGCGATGCCGCAGGCGAAGGCATCGTATTCGTCGCCACTGACGTCGTAGACGAGGCCGGGATCGACCGAATCGTTCGGCACGATGTGCCCGGCGCCGTAGTCAAACGGTAGTGCCGCCGTCACGCCGTCGGAGTCAGTCAGTGACTGGTGCGCCGTGGTCATTAACGCCGATTTGATAGCGGAAGGGCTCCAGTCCGGGTGGGCCTGCAATAGCAGGGCCGCGACACCGGCGACATGCGGCGTCGACATCGATGTCCCCGTGAGATAGGCGAAATTCTCGCCCGGGGCGGCGTTCGCTGCGTCTGGTGTAAAGCCCGCGAGAATGTTGATGCCTGGCGCCGTAACGTCAGGCTTCAAAATATCGGGCACGGGTCCGGGCCCGCGCGCGGAAAACGACCCCAAAACGTTGCCGGCGTCGCTTTCTGTCAGGAAAAGATCCTTGTCTAGCAACACTGTCACGAGGTTTCCGGCATCGATCTCTGCGAGTATCAGGTTGCCATCCGCCTGGCCGATCATGACAGCTGGAATATCAGACAGCCCGCTGACACCGTTCATAACGATAGGGTCACCGGCGATGTTGTATACGATTGCGGCGATAGCGCCCGCGTCAGCCACATTGGCAACTTTGACATCGAAGCTGCAGCCGCCGCGCTGAATCAGCGCAATATTGTTCGAGATGTCTGAGCCGTTTATCGGAGCCTCGCACGCGTCAGATAGCGTTCCGGCGCTGCCGTCTTCGAGAGTGTCCTCTCCATCGTCGACCAAAACGAGATCGCCATCGAGTGGGCCGCGCTCGCTGAGTGCTGGTGTAAAGTTAGCCTCCTTAGCCGCGTACTTTCCCGCAAGGCCGGGCGGCGTCTTGATTTCGAGGGCTTCGAGCGTCGTCGTGCCGTCACGGCTTGATGCTGCGGTTGTCAAAACCCAGGGTGCGCCCGCAGGGGAGCCAATCGTGCCAAGGTTGGGCCCTTCGTTACCGGCGGCCACGACTGTAAACACGCCCGCTTTCGTGGCGGCCATCAAAGCCAGGTCGTCAGGCGCGGTCACACTCACCAGCGAACTGCCAACGGAGTAGTTGATGATATCGACGCCATCGGCAACTGCTGCGTCGATAGCGTTGGCCAGGTCGGATGTGTTGCAACTGGCGCGCTGATCGCCGGGGCGTAACCAACAAGCCTTGTAGACGGCAACCCGGGCGCGTGGTGCGACACCTTCTATACGACCGATAAACGAGCCGAAGATCGATGCCTTAACGCGGTTGCCGGCAGCTGTCGTCGCTGTGTGTGTGCCGTGACCGTCCGCATCTCGAGCGGAGCGAATCTCCCCGTCGTCGATAGGACCGCTGGCCTCGGCGCCAGTTATAAACCAGCGTGCGCCAATGAGTTTGTTGTTGCAGGCCGTCGATTCAAATTGATCGCCCGACTGACAGCTTCCGTTCCAGTTCTCGGGCGGCTCAAATAATACAGTGTCTTCTTGCTTGTCGAAGCGCCTGCACAGCCAGCGGCCAAGAAGCGAATTTTCAGCCCAGTCGCCGCCGCAAATTCGTGGCCGGTCTGCTTCGCGGGTATCGGCGAGCGACGGATGTTCGGGCGCGATACCGCTGTCGATAACACCAATAACAATGCCATCACCATCGAGCCCCGGCGCGCCGCGCAGCCCCTTTTCAGGATCAAACAGGCCTAAAAAATCGAGGCTGAAATTTGTGGCAAGCGGCCGGATCTCATCTTCCCAAACGCGCAGAACGTCGGGCAGGTTTTCGAGTTTGTGCGCCTGTGACGGATGCATTCTGGCGGCGAAGCCGTTGAGCCCGTACCGATAGCGGTAGATCAGCTCGGTGCCGGCGCCGGCTTGCGCAAGCACCTTGTCCTGTTCGATGGCCAGCCGTGCCGTGTAGCCCTGAATGGCAGAACTTGCTTTGTCGAAACGAACGCGTGGCTGACCTGGTGCGCTCAGCTTGGCCGCAGGCCCAAATCGCAGCGCGTGAAAGTCAGCCGCGGAAGGCCCCTTGAGCTGAACGATGTAGGTTTTGCGCAGGCTCGGGTCTTCACTGCCAGCCAGGCGAATGGCGCCGAGACTGCCGGCGTCGCGCAGATCGGTTTCGACTTGCGCGAAAGCACTGACTGAAAGCAGCGCGAACGTAAGCAGCAATGCACGCAACCAGCTCATCTAATCGTCGCGGTAGCCGCTCAGCTCATCGGCTGAAAAATTGACGCCAAGACCCACAGCGATTCGATTGACGAAGTTGAAGTAAGAAACGATAAGCGTCAGGTCGAGAATGTCCCTGTCGGACAAATCCACCGCGCGCAATTCACCCAGGTCGCTATGCGTCATCGCGGCGGGCGCCGACGTGAGTTTTTCGGCATGCCGCACGATATTGCTGAGGCGCGGCTCCAGGGTTTCGAGGCCGTCAGCCGACGTCAGCAATTCGAGCGTTTCTTCGTCGTGGATGTACTGGCGCAGTGATTCAGCATGATGACTGACGCAGTATGCGCATTCATTGGTGGCTGAAACGACAACGGCTATGGCCTCTCGCTCCATGCGGCTTAGCCCCGAGCGACCGAACATCAACGTCACGTAAAGGTCGAGGTGACCCTCGAGCGCATCCGGATTAAGGCTGTGAACCTTGAGGATGTTGGAAACTTTGCCGCGCTTCTTTATGAGCTCGGCATACACTGCCGCCAACTTGCCGTCGGCATCGCTGACTTCAATTTCATCTATCCAGGACATGTTTTGACGTTACCACTCATGCCCGCAAAAGAGAACGCTCGGCATGCCTGATCGCTGAGACCCGGCTCTTATCAGCGGTTCACTCCGCTTCAATATTCAGCCAATCGCGTGGTAGCAAAAAGTCGGTATACAACCTGGCCTCGGCCGTGCCGGGCTCAGGGTGCCAATCGTATTCCCAGCGTACGCGAGGAGGTAATGACATAAGGATGGACTCGGTACGACCACCGGACTGGATACCAAAAACCGTACCTCGGTCGAAGAGCAGGTTGAATTCGACGTAGCGGCCGCGTCGATACAATTGGAACTCGCGCTGACTGTCGCCGTAGCGATGATCTTTGCGCTTCTTGACGATCGGTCGGTAGGCCGGCAGGAAGCTGTTCCCTACCGACTGCAGGAATTCGAAGCTGCGAGCAAAGCCGCCGTCATTCACATCATCGAAAAACAGGCCGCCAACGCCGCGAGTCTCGTCGCGATGTTTCAGGTAGAAATAGTCGTCGCACCACTTTTTATACTTGCTATAGACGTCATCGCCGAAAGGATCGCAGGCAGCTTTCGCGACCTGGTGCCAATGGACGACGTCTTCTTCGAATGCATAGTAAGGCGTCAGGTCGAAGCCACCGCCGAACCACCAGGCGGCTTTGTCGTCATCGCCTGCCCTGAAAAAACGAAAGTTGGCGTGCGTGGTCGGTATGTACGGGTTCTGCGGATGAATAACCAGCGATACGCCAACGGCCTCGAATCCGCACCCGGCAAGGTCGGGACGATTTTTTGTTGCAGAAGGCGGCATCTGGTCGCCGAAAACATGTGAGAAGCCGACACCGGCCTGTTCGAATACAGCGCCGTTGCTCAACACGCAACTCGCGCCACCGCCACCACCAGGATGCTGCCATTCGTCGCGTCGAAATC
>JAOTUU010000157.1 GCA_029863705.1 Gammaproteobacteria bacterium | reverse complement strand
CGGTGGCGAAAAAGGTGCGCACCGACACGGAGATCGGAAATAATCCGGTTTCCGTCGCTTCAGCAGCAGTTAGCCTCGCGCAGCAGTTCTTCTCCAGTTTTTCGAAGCACACAGCACTACTCGTAGGTGCCGGCGTTACCGTTGAGCTACTCGCCAAACACCTGTCCGCCAGGCAAATTGGCCGGCTTTTTGTCGCCAACCGGGACGTCGATAGAGCGCGTCACCTGGCCGGCCAGTTCGGAGGATATGCACTGCCGCTGTCCGAGCTCGAAGGCACGCTGCCTGAAGCCGATATTCTGATTACCTCAACGGCCAGTCCCGAGCCGATCATTACAAGCGAACAAATTCAGGCAGCGATTACGCTTCGCAAGCGCAAACCTATTTTTGCGGTGGATATCGCGGTACCGCGTGATATCGCTGTCGATGTGGCCGACCTGGACGACGTCTACCTCTACACGATCGATGACCTGCACAAGGTTATTCAGGAAGGCCAGACCAATCGCGAAGCCGCGGCGATAGACGCCAATCGCATTCTCGACGATGAAATTCGTCGGTACCTGAGCATCGAGCGCGCGAAGAAGGTGTCGCCAGTTATTACCTCGCTGCGGGAACACGGCGAGGCGATTCGTGACGCTGTTCTGCATGAAGCACAACGGCGGCTCAATAAGGGTGTCGACAGCCAAGAGGTCGTCGAGTTTGCAACAGCATCGCTGTTGAAGAAATTGCTACACAATCCGAGCGTGCGTTTGCGCGAAGCTGGCGAGGCCAGTGAGGTCGAGATCATCGAAGCCACTCGATCCCTGTTCGGCATCGACGACGACTGAAAGGGACTCAGGTGAAGGATTCCATACGCTACAAGCTCGAGTCGGTGACAGACCGCTTCGAGGAGATTTCGGGCTTGCTCGCGGACCCGGATGTCATTTCAGACCAAAACCAGTTTCGGGATCTGTCGAAAGAGTACGCCCGCGTCGAACCGATTGTTAAGTTGTTCGGCGATTTCGAGTCGATCGAAAAGGAAATTGTCGCAGCAAGGGAAATGACCGACGACGCTGACAGCGAAATTCGCGACATGGGGCAACAGGAGCTGGACGAGCTCCTGGTGCGTCGCGAACAACTGCTGATCGACCTGCAAAAATCGCTTATTCCGGCGGACCCTTACGACGACAGTAATATTTTTCTTGAGGTGCGAGCCGGCACAGGTGGCGATGAGGCCGCTATTTTTGCGGGCGATCTATTTCGGATGTATTCGAAATACGCGGAATCCATGAATTGGAATGTCGAGATAATCAGCGCGCGCGAAGGTGAGCACGGCGGCTACAAGGAAATTATCAGCCGCATGGCCGGCAATGGCATTTACGCGAAGCTCAAGTTCGAGTCAGGTGCGCATCGCGTGCAGCGCGTACCAACAACGGAGTCGCAGGGGCGCATTCACACGTCCGCATGCACGGTTGCCGTCTTACCAGAACCGGACGAAGTGGAGGCCGAAGAAGTGAACCCCGCCGATCTGCGTATCGATACTTATCGCGCATCCGGTGCTGGCGGCCAGCACGTCAATAAAACGGATTCGGCCGTACGCCTCACCCACATACCCTCGGGAATCGTCGTTGAGTGCCAGGACGAGCGATCGCAGCACAAGAACCGGGCAAGAGCGATGTCGCTGCTGCAGGCCCGCTTACTGGACGCCAAAGTCTCCGCACAGGCCACGGAACAGGCGGAGGCCCGCAAATCACTGGTGGGCTCGGGCGATCGTTCTGAGCGAATTCGTACTTACAACTACCCACAGGGGCGGGTCACGGACCATCGCATCAACCTGACGCTGTACAAACTCGATGAAATTCTCGAAGGCGGCCTCGAACAGGTCGTACAACCGTTGATAAACGAATATCAGGCGGATCAGCTCGCCGCACTGGCCGACTGACTTACGGAGTGCCGAGCGCCTGGTCGAGGTCGGCGATCAGGTCGTCGAGCGACTCGATGCCAACGGATAGTCGAATCAGTTGATCCGAGATGCCGAGTTTGACGCGCTCTTCTGCCGGTACTGATGCGTGCGTCATGATCGCGGGATGCTCGACGAGGCTTTCTACACCACCGAGGCTCTCCGCCAGCGAAAATACCTGGCAGCGCTCGAGGAAACGACGCGCATTTTCGAGATCACCATTAAGGAAGAAAGTGACGATGCCGCCAAAATCGTCCATCTGCTTCTTGGCCACCTCATACTGCGGGTGTGATGGCAATCCCGGATAGAGCACACTATCGACGCGCTCATCCTGCTCAAGCCAGCTGGCAATTCTCGCTGCGCTCATACAGTGGCGCTCCATGCGAACGTCAAGTGTTTTGACGCCACGTAATGCCAGGAAACTGTCGAACGGCCCGAGAATGGCGCCAATCGAATTCTGCAAATACGCGAGCCTTTCTGCCAATGCATCGTCGTTTGTAACCGCGATACCACCGACCATGTCGGAGTGCCCATTGATAAATTTCGTAGCTGAGTGCATAACGATATCGCAGCCGAATTCGAGTGGGCGCTGCAGGTAAGGTGTCGCAAAAGTGTTGTCCGCGACGAGCAAAATGTCGTGGCCTTTTGCGATGGCCGCGACGGCCTGCAGGTCGACGACCTTCAGCAGCGGATTGGTGGGGCTTTCTACCCAAATCATTTTCGTGTCGTCGCGTATGGATCCCTGGAGTGCAGCAGCGTCTGTCAGGTCGACAAAGCTGAACTCGACGCCCGCGCTTTTGCTGCGGACCCCTTCGAACAGGCGACGCGTACCACCGTAAAGGTCATCCATCGCAATGACATGGCTACCACTATCCACAAGCTCGAGTATCGTCGCCGTTGCTGCCATGCCGGACGCAAAGGCGAAACCGCGTGTTCCCGATTCAAGATCGGCAACACACCTTTCAAAAGCGAAGCGTGTTGGATTGTGGGTGCGTGAATACTCGTAACCCTGGTGCACACCCGGGCTAGCCTGCACGTAGGTCGATGTAGCATAAATCGGCGGCATGATCGCGCCCGTGCTCGGATCCGGGCTCTGGCCAGCATGGATCGTGCGCGTCGCGAATGCTTTCTTCTTGTCAGTGCTGCTCATTATCGGAGTATCTCAGATCTGCCGGCGCAGGTAATTCAAAACATCAGCGCGGGTAATCAGCCCGTAAAAGGCATCACCGTCCATGATCGCTGCGTATGGCTGAACGTGCAGCATCGAGACAAGATTATTGATGCTCGTGTCCTTGTCGAGCTTGATGAACGCTGTCTGCATCGCGTCATCGACATTTGCGTTCATGAGTTCAGGTTTGCCGAAAACAAATTGGATGATCGCATCCTCGGTAACAACGCCAACGAGACGGCCCTTGTCCATCACCGGCAACTGCGAAAAGCCGGCATTTCGCAGCCGATTATGCGCGGTTGTCAAAACGTCCGTGGGACCAACCGTAATCGTCGCGCGCTCGTTATGCGGCCTGCCGATGAGGTCGCGGAGATCGCCACATTGCTCACGCTTGATGAAGCCCTGATCCTCCAACCAAAAGTTGTTGTACAGCTTGGAGAGATATTTATTGCCGGTATCGCAGGCGAACGTGACAACGCGCTTGGCCTGCGTTTGTTCGCGACAGTACTTCAGCGCTGCCGCCAGCAAAGTGCCGGTTGACGAACCCGCCAGAACACCTTCCTCACGCAGTAGCTTGCGCGCCGTCGCGAAAGACTCGTAGTCAGAAATCGCAAACGCTTTTCTTATGCGGCTAAAATCTGCTATCGAGGGAATAAAGTCCTCACCGATGCCCTCGACGAGCCAGCTACCCGCTTGTCCCAACTCGCCTTTGTTGACGTAATCAGTAAGTACCGAACCAGCCGGATCAGCGAGAATCAGATCAACATCTGGCGCGTGCTCATCAAGGTATTTGCCAATGCCGGAGACGGTGCCACTCGAGCCAACGCCGAGTACTATCGCGTCTACATCGCCGTTCATCTGTTCGACGATTTCCGGACCGGTCGTCTGCTCATGCGCCAGCGGATTGTCGGGGTTGGCGAACTGATTAATAAAATAGGCGCCCTGCTCGGTTGCGATGCGCTGCCCGAGATCCTGGTAGTACTCCGGGTGACCCTTGGCAACATCCGAGCGGGTCAGGACAACCTCTGCACCCATCGCACGAAGGTTGAAGATCTTCTCCTGGCTCATTTTGTCCGGCAGTACCAGTATCATCTTGTAGCCTTTCTGGGCCGCGACAAGCGCCAGCCCCAGACCGGTATTGCCCGCTGTTGCCTCGACGAGCGTGTCACCGGGGCTAATGTCACCGCGCTTTTCGGCTTCCTCAATCATCGAGATACCGATACGATCCTTGATCGAACCGGCCGGGTTCATGAATTCGAGTTTAAGGAACAGGCGGCACGGCCCCGTGTCGAGGTGTGTAAGCTCGAGCATTGGCGTTCGACCCACAAGGTCGAGAATATTGGAATAGACGTTCATAGAATGTGAGAGGCGGGTTAGCCGCTATGGTTACAATTGAAAGTGGTATGAAGTGTACGCGATGCGCGTGTCCTGCGACCAGCGTGGGCAGCGAAAAGTGAGCAACGCACTGACCATCAGATCGGTTCTCGCCCGGACTGCGGCCCGGCTTGACGACGTCAGTGAATCGGGTCGGCTCGACGCCGAGATTCTGCTCGCGCGAGCCATTGATATGCCGCGCAGCTACCTGTTTGCCCATCCCGAAGACACTATTGACGATCCGACGGTTGAACGACTGGAGACAACAGTCCAACTGCGGCTGTCGGGCGAACCGATGGCTTATATCACGGGCGTGAAGGAATTCTGGTCACTCGAACTCATGGTGAGCCCGGCAACGCTGGTACCGAGGCCCGAAACCGAGATTCTCGTCGATCATGCGTTGCGTGAAATTCCGCGCGATGCTGAGTGGCGCATACTCGATCTGGGCACTGGCAGTGGCGCGATAGCCCTGGCCATCGCCAGTGACCGGCCACTCTGCGACGTCACCGCGGTCGACATCAGCTCGGACGCACTGGCAGTTGCACAGCAAAATGCGCGGCAACTCGCAATCAGCAATGTCAGCTTTCTTGAGAGTGACTGGACCGAAGCCGTCTCAAACCAGCGCTTCAAGTTGATCTGCTGCAACCCGCCCTACGTTTCTGAAGGTGACGAGGCACTTGAAGCGTTGGCCGCGGAACCAATGCTTGCACTGCTGTCCGGCAACAGCGGCCTCGATGCAATCGAGTTACTGGCTCGCGACTGCGTATCGATAATTGAGGACAATGGCCTGCTGTTCCTGGAACACGGCGCAACGCAAAAGGATCAGGTCGCCGAGATTCTGAAGTCGTATGGCTGGACCTCGATCCAGTGTTACGATGACTACGCAGGTCACCCGCGCGTTACCTGTGCCCATTTTCCTAGCAGCGAGACACCATGATTACAATCAAGACAAACCACGGCGATATCTCCGTCGAACTTTTTGAAGACAAGGCACCGATTTCCTGCGAAAACTTTCGCCAGTACGTCACCGATGGTCATTTCACCGATACCATTTTCCACCGCGTCATTCCGAATTTCATGATTCAGTGCGGCGGCATGGATGAAAACATGTCCAGCAAACCGACGCGCGATCCTATCAAGAATGAAGCCGACAACGGCGAGAAAAATGCCAGGGGAACACTGGCGATGGCTCGAACCGGCGTTGTCGACAGCGCTACGTCCCAATTTTTTATCAACATTAGCGACAACGATTTTCTGAACCACGGTGGCCGCGACTTCGGCTATGCCGTGTTTGGGCGCGTCAACGACGGAATGGACGTTGTCGATAAGATCGCTGCCGTTCCGACGGGAAGTCGCGGTGGGCACCAGGACGTGCCGCTCGATACTGTGACTATCCTGGAAGTCACAATCGACGACTAGCGCCACTGCGGCGATGTCCGATTCAAATCCAAACCTGAGCCGTCACGCCCGACACCTTGCACTGACGCAAGTCGGGGCGAGCGGTCAGGCTCGGATTGGCGCCTCGTCTGCGCTACTCATCGGCGTGGGCGGCATTGGCTGCGCCGCCGCAAGCTACCTTGTTGCCAGCGGCGTCGGCCATGTCATTTTGTGTGACTTCGATACCGTCGATGAAACCAACCTTGGTCGCCAGACAATCTACGCACCAATTGACGTCGGCAAACAGAAAGCCACGGTCGCGGCATCGCGATTTGCGGCAACAAACCCCGACATTGAAATTACGGCAATCACTGAACGACTCGATGACGATGCGCTTGCCGCAGCAGTTGTTGCCACCGATGTGGTTCTGGATGGCTCGGACAACTTCGCCACAAGATTCCAGGTAAACAACGCCTGTGTTGCGGTAAGTCGCTGCCTTGTCTCCGGGGCGGCTATTCGCCTCGAAGGGCAGCTGGCTGTTTTCGGCCCGAACTTCGACACATCGCCATGCTACCGGTGCCTGTATCAGGAAAGAGACGAGTCTCTTGAGAGTTGTGCAGGCAATGGCGTATTGGCGGCGGTGCCTGGCGTCATCGGCACATTAATGGCGGCTGAGGCGCTCAAGTATCTTGCTGGCATCGACTCGCCTCGTGGCAAACTACTTCTGTTTGATGCCGCAAGCGGTGACTTCAGGTCTGTTGCTATTTCGAAGCGAGGCGATTGCCCGGTTTGTCACCAGGGGGCCGGCTAAAGAGGCAGCTTCAGAATAATCGGATTGCTGAGCCCGTCCGGCAAATTGTTATTGCGATCAAAACTGTTCCAGTGACTGTTTGCGACGAAATAAAAACTGTCACCAACGATGGTTCCGAGTGTTGGCTCGTCAAACTCCGGCAAGTTGCGCGCCAATGTTCGACTGCCTGTAATCGACAAACCGTCATCAGATAGCGCCAATGCAACGACGCGGTGCGGTTGTATGCCGTTTTGAATAGCGACAAGCTCGTTGCCATGGCGGTACAGCCCATCGATTCCGTAGGTGTTGATCGAATCAGGTGAGGTTATTCGCTCGACTCGTCCATCGGCGAGTCGAACGCAGTGCAAGCCGCCGACGTAGTCCGCAACAAACAAGTGTTTACCGCCCACATCCAGCACGAGCCCCTGCGGCGATACAAATGTGCCGGAATCCACAACAACTGAAAATTCTTTGTCCGAGACAGAGTATCGATACAGCACACCTGTCAAACTGTCGGTGGTGTAGATCGTATCGTCGTCCGCGATGATCAGATCACCGAGAAC
>JAOTUU010000156.1 GCA_029863705.1 Gammaproteobacteria bacterium | reverse complement strand
TAATCTTCATAACCGACTCCTTCTCTTCCTGTGACTGTGATTTTTCGCTTCAACGAATACACAATCCAGTCTGGCACATCGCGATGCCTCAAGGTTGAGGAGGAGTCCATCCCATTGCTTATGGCCGACTGCAGAAGTTCACCAGGAACCTGAACGAACGGCTGCTACCGGTGAGAGCAGCCATTCGATTCCGAGATATTGAAATTGCGGTCTTTGAATGACCTCTAAGGGTCGCATAGCCGCCGGTAGAACGATGAAACTTATCTAGTACATGTATGGCACCGGCGACAATCCCAATTATGACGAATTTCGCGACAAAGCTTATTGAGTTCAGTACCTGGCTTGAAGATTTTACGCCTGATGTGCTTAACGACCTGGGAGAGTCTGCATCGGCCGAGGTATTGGCCAAGCTGAGCGATTCCTATGCGGGACGTGTGCCGGACGATGTTTTGACGGTGTATGCCTGGCACGACGGTGGCCAGATACCAGACCCTTGGTGGGAATTAAGCGAAATCGTCGAAGTATTGCGCGTAAAGAATCCGCATGAATCAGTTCCGGATCCTCGTGCGTTGGAGAACTGGTGGCGCGACGCATGGATACCTGTCGGCGCCGACGGCGACGGTATCCACAAACGACGTCATACTCACCTGGGCTATCTCAGTCCAGTAAAGTATGAAAACCGGACAATGAGGACTTAATCAACTTGTCCGTATTACCAGGGCCATACGAAATGACCCTGACCGATCGTTCTGCAAATCGCAGAAACAGGGGTCGGGAACTTGGTTTCGCCCCCGTCGGACGATCGGGTAGAGTCAAGAGTCAATTCAAAGTGGGCATTCGTCAACCTCATAGCCGACCGACACGAATTCACCGACGAGCAAGTCCTCGCCCTCACCAAAAAAGCCTACAAAGAGCGCCCGTGAGAATGCCCATAATTGCAGCGTTCCTTTGCCGCGAGCTGGCGTTACATTGCCGACCTCGTTTAGCAGAACGTCCACGAGAAACGGCGGTTCTTCGGGCGGAGCCACGTTGAAGTCATCTGCAAGTGCTTCTGCCGTGTAACTCGTCTTGGCACCGACAGAATCTTGATTCCAGCCCCCTAACACTGGGAATGCCGGATCGTCCCAGATCCCGCCCGGGTAGAACGTATAACAATTTTCGAAGAATTCGTCCGGGCTGCCTGGTTCCGCAAATAAGTCCTGAACATGGACAAAAAACACGCGCCCACCCAGGTGCTAGAATAGGGAGCGATCGCTAATGACCCGAAGCCGCCCCTCGAGTGACGATGATTTCCAAGGTAATTTGGCTCTAAATCGTGGATAAGTTGCTCGCCAATATTGTTCAACGATCACCTGTTGCGCTGATTGTATTCGCGACGCTAATCCACGCCGATGACGACTGTACATTCAGCAGAACAGCCATGCTGACCGAAATCAAGCAGATAGCGAACGAACACGCGCGCACGTCAATCGATACGGAGAAACTTCGCGCAACGTGGACCCTGGAAGATGGTAATACCGAATATTATGAGGTCGGTGGCTGTTACGACTACGGCAAAGCCGCGGGTCGCATAACGCAGCTGGCGAGGAAGCGGAACACCGAGGCGGCGATACGAGTAGCCATGGAATTAGCGCGGAAATACCTAACATCGACTGATCTTAAATTGTTATCCGACGCGATCGAAAGCGAATCCGTCGAGCGAGAGACAAGCGGGGCAGAGGACTTCTTTTTCGTCGCACATCCAATTGGCGAAATCGTCATAAGCCATACGTTTAGCGACGGATTCGACACGGTTGAGATATCCTGGTCGTATCTGTGATCCGCACGGGCTCCTTCTGGCCGTAACCGGTCACCCAGGTGCCAGAATTGTGAGCGGTCGCTACTGATGCGAAGCTGAAATGGAAACCTTCAACACGATAGGTAGAGTTAATGCCCGATGCGCGTATTAGTCAGCGTCATATTTCTGATCTCTATCGCAAGATTGCGCCGGGCTATGATCTCTGGGCGCGGGTGACTGAATCCAAGGCTCGCGATCTTTGTCTCGAATTCGCTGCTATTCAGGATGGTGAATCAGTCCTCGAGGTTGCAGTGGGTACCGGGCTTGCTTTCGAAAGAATACTGAAAGCCAACCCGTCCGGGCGAAATGAAGGCGTCGACCTCACCGAGGAGATGTTGATCCGCGCTGAGAAGCGAGCCGCGGCTGCCGGTATCAAAAGCTATCGCCTCGCAGTAGGTAACGCATACGCTTTGGACTTTCCGGACAACGATTTCGATGTCCTGATCAACAACTACATGTTTGATCTATTGCCAGAAGATGATTTTCTGACAGTGCTCGCGGAGTTTAGGAGAGTATTACGCCCTGGTGGCCGATTGGTGCTTGTCAATATGACCAAGGGCATGCGTTGGTACAACAGCATCTGGGAATGGGTCTATCGAGCGAATCCCGCATTGCTGGGCGGTTGCCGTGGTGTGCAGGTGTTGCCCTTACTCGGACAAGTTGGTTTCAATACTTTGGCGAGACAGTATATTAGCCAGATGACCTTTCCTTCCGAAGTGATCTGTGCGGTGGCCGAATGAACACGACAGGACTGGAATTTCCCAGTCATCCGGCCCCGGCAATCATGTTTGATCGCCGGGGCCGGATGTGTAGGACGCTAGTTGCTTGAGATCTTCTCTGCCCATCCATCAGCAACTTTTTTCGCCGCGTCTTTTCCGCCAAGGCCAAATGCCAATGCGGAGGCCACTGCGACGCCACCAATCGTAAAGCCGAACGCCATGTTGACGATGTTGTCCGCAAGTCCCATCGCCTTCAGCCCCATCGCCAGGACCAGACCCAGGATCGCGACTCTCGAGATATTAGCCAGCCCTGAGCTACCACCCAGCGACATCTTTTGATAAGCAACATTACTAAGAAAATTGCCGACAACCAGTATCAGGGCCCCAACAAACAGACCGCCGCCAAATTCCAGAACCTTGGAAAAGACATTGGAGATGACGTCAATCCCCAAGACAGTCACAGCAGCGGTTGCCGCCGCCAACATAGAGAACAACATGATGCCGCCGCCGACGAGTTTGGTTGGCGTAAACGACTCTGAAAAAAGTCCAGAGATGCCGAGTCGAGCGGGTAGCGCATTTATGTTCGCGCCTTCAAGTAGCCCAGTCAGCATGTGGATTACGAATTTTGCGACGAAATAGGCGACCAGGAGAATGATTCCGGCACCGACAACGTTGGGAATCGCAGCCATCAATTTTTGAATCATTGCAGATGCTGGGCCCGATATCGCCGGAATATTCAAGACGCCGAGCGCGGAAACAACTATCGGCAGCAAGATTATGCCAAAAATGAAGGCGCTGCCAAATCCTGCAATCTTCATGTCAGCATTGCCGGTTCGTTCGGCGATCTGGCCGTCCACTCTATTCAGCCCGACCCCTGCGAGCTCCGAAACCATCTTGGCGATAATCCATCCAGCATAAGCAATAACACCCGCACCAATTATGTTTGGTACCGCGCCTGTAAATTTGTTCACCATTTCTTGCAGCGGCGCGAGCACGTTGGTTAACCCAAAGTGCTGCAATACAGCCATCAGGACAAAAATAGTAAGCACCGCTTTTATCAACCCGCCGATCGGCGTCGCGAGGTCGGCAGTTGCACCGTCCGCGCCAACGCGATTCAGGAAATTCACCTTCTTCAGCATGCGAAGTATCGCGCTGGCGATGAACCTTACAATGATAAGACCAACGATAAGAATTGCCAGCCCGACCAAGGCATGCCCGAGTTTGCCGGTAACGACTGGCCCGAGGTATCCATTCAATGTATCGATTATTTCGTTCATAATTTATCTCACCCTATTGAAAGAAAAGACGCTGGCGAATGTCGATTTACCAAGGCGATCGACAAAAAAGGTCGCTAGCTAAAATGTGTATTCCAAAGAAACGGCCGTAAAAGTATCGGTCTTCTCGGTATTTGGGAGCACATCCGAGTTATTTTTTGCTGTAAACGACAGGACAAGCGCCAGATTGCTTCGAACTTTGGCGCTAAGCGCGGTGTTTGATTCGAAATAGGTGTTGTCAGAGCCCCGCTCAACCGCAATCGATTGAGTAAAAACGGACGATTCAGAGATCGTCCATCGATATTCGCCACCAAGGTAATAGATTGTCCCACTTTGACTAGTGCCGTCTCGAAGGTCGGATTGTCTTGCTCCGATGCCAATCTCGCCGCTCAAAAGGTGCTTTTCCGTATTCAGGATGTGCCGCCCGTAACCGACCGCCTCGCGTAGCTGTTGCTCATAGGCACTGAACTCGTCTTTGTCCCACGCTAACAGGCCGAACAGATAGTCAGATTCGTTCAGCGCATAGCGACTCTTCCAACCGATGCCGGTCGCGTCGGCAGTGGTTACGCCGGACGAACTAGAGCGGATCGCAACTCCGTTTAGCGAGTGGCTCCAAGGTTCATAGTTCCACCAGAGGTCGAAATTTCCGTTGCCGTTTTTGCTTTCTGAATTGCCGCTTGTTGCGAGGAATCCAAGCCCTGCCCGCCCAGAGAATCCTTCAGCGTCCTGAGCCATTGTCTGCGACCCGATGAAAAACGTCATTAACGCGAGTACCCGGCCGGCCATGAGAAGATTTTGTAGTGACATCATTTTCTAGCTCCGTGTTTGTTATTTAAGAAATTTGGAAGCCATGCCGGCAAGACCACCGATACCAGCAACAGAGTCCAAAAGGCCTCCGCCACGACTTCCTTTATCAACAAGCTGCGGAAGAATATCGCTAAGACCGCTTTTGGCTTCGTCGCGGCCAATTCCGAGCTGCGCTGCGAACTCGCCAATCTTGTCGGCACCCATTACTTCTTCAATCTGACTCTCGGAGATTTCGTCGTTACGACCATCGCCCAACCACGACCTGGCTTTCTCCGCAATGCCGGCATTACCACTGGTGAATTGCTCGACCATGCCGCCCAGGTCGAACTGATCGCCTTTACCGATCAAGTTACCCAGGGCCGACTCAGCCGTCGATTCATCCTGCGAACCGCCGAGTTTGTTGACGAGAAGTTTTGTTGCGAGACTCTTGAGATCCATGATCAGTTCCTTCAGTAGGTCAGTTGAATGCGGAGAGAGGGTACCGAATCTGACGCGAGGCGATTGTTAAAGATTGTGTCAGGAGAATTTCTGCAAGGGTGGCGACAGGGTCGTGGACCACCAAGATTGTGAAGTTTTGTGTCACAAGTCATTGCGGACGATTTTTTTCACTAGGCTCTCGGTAACGAACTCAACGGAGCGCCAAGAAATGCCAAGTGACTATGAAAATGAGAAGAGCGCGTCTCGCGTGGTCGCCACACGGCGCTACTGGTCACGCACAGATTCGCCCAAACGATGGTATCCGTGGGGGCTGCTGCAACTCATAGGCCTCGCGATTCTGTTCTTGGTTGGCGCATTTCTACTAGCGCCGAGAATCGAAGCAGATGTTCGAACGCAAGTGAGCGATCGCCTACGAGACGCCGGCCTTGTAACGGCAGTCGTCTCGTCAAGCGGACAAGGCGTTGCGATTCGGGCGAGCGCCGACGAAACGAACAAAATGGTGGTTCAGACTATTGCGAGCTCTACCAGATGTCGAACCTGGGCGGGTCAGTTGACGTGTCCGACAACCATCAATGTAGAACTTGACGCGCCGACCTCCAAGACTGCGAAGCTCGAATTGAGGCCACACGCATTCAAGGTCGTGAGGGCCGATGATGTTGTCACTCTCTCCGGCGAAGTTCCGAACCTCTCTGAACAGGAGAGGATCCTGGTGGCAGCGCGACAACACTTCGATACGGTTCTAAACGAAATGGACGTCACCAACGCTGTCGCGACCGATACATACATTGTCGCCACTACGGGTGCGATCGCTGCGGTTAGCCACCTCCAGGACGGACAGGCGGAATGGTCAGGAGAGTCGCTGTCGGTTATCGGCTTCGCGGGCGCCAGCGGTGTTGATTCGGCGCGCAGGGAGTTCGACGATGTTGGTCGGACAGCAAGCCTTGGCGTGTTCAATGTGAGCTCATCACACGATACCGCGCAATGTAATGAAGATTTCGAAAGGATTCTTGCTGCGACAAGCGTTCAATTCAAAACCGGAAGCGCATTGATCGACCAGAGCAGTGAGAGTGTACTCAAGCGGCTCGCAGAAAAAGCAGAAACCTGTCCTGGCGAACTGGTAATTGAGGGACATACCGACAGTCGTGGCGGCTCGGAGATGAACAGGGCGCTCAGCCAGGAAAGAGCAGCTTCGGTACGTAGCGCACTCGTGCGGCTCGGAGTCGAGCCGGGCCGATTGAGTGCAGTCGGCTATGGCGAGGAGCGCCCGGTCGCCGACAACGATACTGCTGATGGACGGGCGACTAATCGTCGAATCGTGATAAGCGCTCTATTAGACAACTAACGGGGCGGCCAACGAGATCGGCGCCTCAAATGAGGGAATACCAATGATTTACCTACTTGCAAAATACGCACTTGTCTTTCTTCTGGCGACAATCGCCGGCTTTATTTTGGGGCGGTGGATAACGCGAAGAAGTTTCGTAGACGTCACCGAAAGCTATGAAACGCTCCGCAAAGCTTCAAGCAAATCGGATGCCGCTCAATGGGACAAACTGTGGAGCCGATTCGATTCGATTCCAGAGCCCAAAGAAACCAATCTCGGCGGTGTCAAAGAGCGCCTCGATAGCCTGGCATACGCCATTACAAAATTGCCTGTTCCTATACCTGTCAATCTGGCTTCGGTTGAGGGCAGGCTGGGAGCGGTGAGCGAGGTTGTCGGCGGCTTGTCAACGCGTGCCGACGTTTCTTCCCTGGCCGCAAAACTCGACGAGGTCGATGCGGCAGTACGCCGTGTCTCGCAGCGAAGTGTTGACCTTAATCCAATCGACGAACGACTTCGGGCGATCGAATTAGCGTTGAAGGAACTACGCAACGCTCCGGTTGAGATTTCGAGGCCTCGAACGTCGCCGGCAAGGGCCCCGAGTACTGAGACCGCTGTTTTAAAAGAAGCGGCGTTTGGTAAGAAAGACGACCTGAGACTGATAGCCGGTATAGGCCCGAAGCTGGAAAAGCTCTTGAACACCAATGGGGTCTTTTACTTCTGGCAGATCGCAAACTGGACGGACAGTGATATCGAGCATATTGATGAGCGACTTGAAATCTTTAAAGGTCGAATCGGTCGTGACGAGTGGGTTTCTCAG
>JAOTUU010000020.1 GCA_029863705.1 Gammaproteobacteria bacterium | reverse complement strand
GTCTCCGCGGTACTTGGTGCCCGCGACTAACGTGCCCATGTCCAGCGCATAAATTGTGGAATTGCGCAAAATTTCGGGTACGCGCTCCTCGGTAATCATCCTCGCAAGGCCCTCGGCAAGCGCGGTTTTACCGACGCCGGCATCACCAACGTATAACGGGTTATTCTTACGACGACGGCACAAGATCTGAACAGTTCGTTCAATTTCGACTTCCCGACCTATCAGGGGGTCGATCTTGCCATCCATAGCCCTCTGGTTGAGATTGGTCGCATATTGCTGAAGCGGCGATGCCTCCGGCTCCGCGTCACTGTCGAGCGATGACTCTTGCTCATCTCCACCTGACTCGCCGGGCACCTGCGGCAAACCGTGCGAAATGTAATTGATGACATCAAGCCGCGTAACGTCCTGCAGATCCATCAAATAGACTGCCTGCGACTGCTTTTCACTGAATATGGCAACCAGGACATTGGTGCACGTGACTTCTTTCTTACCGCTCGATTGCACGTGGAAAACTGCGCGTTGCAGCACGCGTTGGAAGCCGAGTGTGGGCTGAACGTCCGTATCGTCATCCTGCGGCAAGAGGGGCGTTTGCTCCTCGACGAACTCGGTCAATTGCCTGCGCAATTCGGGAATGTTTGCGTTGCAGGCTTTGAGGACTTCATAAACCCTGGGAACCTCGAGCAATGCGAGCAATATGTGCTCGACTGTCATGAACTCATGACGGAGGTCACGGGCCTGCTGGAAAGCCTCGTTCAGGCAAAACTCGAGTTCGCTGCTTAACATGTAACTATCTTAACCCCTTCAGGATTCTTCCATCGTGCATAACAATGGATGCTGGTGCTGCTTGGCTATACCCATCACCTGGGCAACTTTAGTTTCCGCGATCTCGAAATTGAACACACCGCAGACGCCCTTACCTTTCGTATGTACCTCTAACATGACCTGTGTTGCGCGAGTACGTTCCATACCGAAAACCGATTCAAGTATATCGACAACAAACTCCATCGGCGTGAAGTCATCGTTTATCAGCACCACGCGGTACAACGGCGGTCGTTTTACTCTTGGACGCGCTTCTTCAACGGCAAGGTCGTAGCCATCAGCGCGGTCTTTGTCAGGTCGGTTTTCGCTCATCGGTCCTATTTCAATCTCTATTTATGCTGGCATATGTCACTAAATTGACCCTGCCCGGTTACAGGCGGGTTATTATATATGGGCCCACGATGTCGATCTCCAAGTCTGATCCATGAGTTTTTTGCAAATATTGGAATCCGATCCAGGCTCCGGCGATCGATTACCCGGGAATTTAGGGTCTATATCCTTGCAAAATATAGGTTTTTTGCCCTTTCGGGCTTGTTTGCAGCTGTCGTCAACCCGTATCATCTTGGCGCTGCGTTTATAGCTACATCAAGGTTAATAAGAAAAGTCCACTATATTATGACGAGCGAAGCAAAATGGTCCGATTTCGTAAGCATGGACGGCGCGAAGACAGTCGCCGCTGCCAATCGCTTGTTGCCGGCATGGCTTAGCCTGCTGCTCGTTGTCCTTATTGCCTGGCAGCTGGCCCGAATCATCTGGATGCTGGTACCGGGCCCGGCGGCTGGCGACGCCATCCAGGCGCCACCTCAGTCGATCTCACTGCAAAGCGCCGGGGCAGACTCGGCCAACGCGCAGGACATAGCCGACGCCCATATCTTCGGGATAGCAAACAGCGAGTCCGAGCTAGCCGCACAACCTGTTGTTGATGAAACCGATAACCTTCGCGACACGCACCTCTCCAATTTGTTACTGAAGGGTACTATCGCTTCTTCACCAGCCGAAATGGCCGTCGCCATCATTGCCGACGGCGCCAATGAAGAAAAAGTCTATACGATCGGTCAGTCCGTTACTTCAGGCGCAACGCTGCACGCGGTGTATGCGGACCGCGTCGTTCTCAACGAAAACGGTGTGCTCACCAATCTCAAATTGCCGAAAGACTTTCCGAAAAATGCGCCAACGGTCGCCAGGCGTGACTCCACAGTTCGCAACCGAGCCAATACCAATACACAAAGCATTCAATCTGTTGTCGCCAAGAATGTCTCGCGGCTGGCCGATGTCATTCGTCCGACGCCATATTTCGTTAATGGGCAGCAGCAAGGTTATCGAGTGTACCCAGGCCGCAATCGCGAACAATTTGCCTCGCTTGGCTTGCGCCCGGGCGACTTGATCAAGGACATCGATGGCCAGGCGTTATCTGACCCGTCGCAGGCAATGATAATTTTTCAGTCAATGGACAACGCCGATCAGGTGTCCGTGACCGTTGAACGCAATGGACAACCACAAGTCCTTGTACTTAGCACCAGTCAACTCGACCTTGGGGACGAGACCGAAGAATGAATAACAAGCTACCCACACTATCGAGAGCCCGGCTCATTGTCGCGCTTACTGTCTGCAGCCTTCTTGCTCTGCCGTCTGCCTGGAGCCAACAGGCTACGGTTACGCCTAACTATAAAGAAGCTGACATCCGTCAGATCGTCGAGGCGGTCGGTGAAGTAACGCAGAAGAACTTCATTATTGACCCACGAGTCAATGCCAAAGTGACAATGTTGTCATCGACACCCATGACACCAGACGCCTTTTACGAGGCGTTTCTTTCGATCTTGCAGGTTCATGGTTACATCGCCGTCACCTCGGGCGACCTCATCAAGATTGTGCCTGACGCAACTGCGCGGCAGTACGCCGGTCCGCTTGGTACATCAAGTAGTGCGGGGGCAGATGACATCGTTACACAGGTTGTTCAGGTCAATAATGTGGGCGCTGCACAACTCGTGCCGATTCTGCGACCGCTGATTCCACAATACGGACACCTCGCTGCGCACCCGGGTTCGAACATGCTCATTATTTCGGATCGTGCTGCCAACGTGAATCGTATGATCACGATCGTCCGCCGCATCGACCAGTCCAGCGACGAGGACATCGAGGTAGTGCGGCTCGAGCATGCGTCGGCTTCGGAGATTGTCCGAATTCTCACGACTCTCGCGCAACAGCCGCGTGCCGATGGCGTTCCGGTCACAACCAGCCTCGTAGCCGATGCCCGAACAAACAGCGTCCTTATCGGCGGAGACAAGACCGAAAGGCTCAGGCTACGTGCACTTATCGCACACCTTGACACACCGCTTGAAGACGGTGGCGATACACAGGTTCGCTACCTGCGTTACGCAGATGCAGAGGAACTCTCAACAAAGCTGCAGACTCATTTCACGGCTCAATTACAGGCTACTACCGGTCAGGCAGCTGGCGCTACGTCAGCTAATTCGGTAAGCGTTTGGGCAGATACTCAAACCAACGCACTTATCGTCAACGCGCCGCCGAAGATGATGCGCTCGCTGATGCAAATCGTCGACAAACTCGACATCCGGCGCGCGCAGGTTCTGGTTGAAGCAATTGTTGTCGAAGTCATCGCGGACAAGACGTCGGAGCTCGGCGTGACCTGGGCTGTCGGAGACTCAGGCTCAAATACACCGGTTGGTGTCACTAACTTTCCGGACTTCGGGCCCGGTATCGTGCAACTCGGTGCTGTTGCCGGCAGTGGTGGCGCGGTCGATCCGACCGGGCTGATCGGTGAGGGATTCACGATGGGTCTCGGGCGTATTAACGACTCCGGCGTCAGTTTCGGTGCAATTATCCGCGCGCTAAACGGCGATGCAGATACCAACATTATTTCGACACCCTCCATCGTTACTACGGATAACGAAGAGGCAACCCTCAACGTCGGTCAGGAAGTGCCTTTTGTCACCGGCTCGTATTCGAATACCGGTACTGGCGGCAGCACCGGTGGGGTCAATCCGTTCCAGACTATTCAGCGTCAGCAAATCGGCGTGAAACTCGCCATTACGCCGCAGATCAATGAAGGAAATTCTCTGCTGCTGAGTATTTCGCAGGAAATCTCAAGCATCGCGCAGTCTGCAGCCGGAGCCGTCGACCTCATCACCAATCAGCGCATAATCGAGACGACAGTCATCGTCGACGATGGCGAAATACTGGTCCTGGGCGGCCTTCTTGAGGACGTACTGCGAGAAAGCGACCAGCGCGTGCCGGTTCTCGGGCGTATCCCGATACTCGGAAACCTGTTTCGCAGCCGCAAGACCGACAAGGTCAAGACTAACCTGCTCGTCTTTATTCGAGCCAAGATCCTTCGCGACGCGTCTGCCACTTCGTTGGAAACCAACTCGAAGTACAACTACATTCGTGATGTTCAACAAGGCGGCCAGGGCTCAGGCATTGCGCTAATGCCCAGCCAAGATCGGCCGATCCTGCCGCCACTTGAGAGCGAAGAGCAGCCGAGCCAAGATGACGAGTAACGATCAATCTGTGACTAGCCGCGTACTCCCGTTCTCTTTTGCCAAACGTCACGGAGTTCTAATTCGCGAAATAACGGGAGAGAGCGCCGACGCAGTCTATCGCCCTGGCGTATCACCACTGAGTCTTGCAGAGGCGCGGCGCTTTGCCGGTATCCCGCTGAATCTTTCACGCGTATCGGCTGAAGCCTTCGACGCGTTGCTGCAGGAGTCGTACGAGCAAGGTAGTAACAAGGCCATGCACATGGTCGATGGGCTGGACGACGAGTTGGATCTGACACAGGTTGCTCAGGAACTGCAAGGACCGTCAGACCTTCTCGAGAGCGACGATGATGCGCCGATCATTCGCTTCATCAATGCAGTGCTGACTGAAGCCGTCAAAGACAATGCTTCAGACGTGCATATCGAACCCTACGAGAATCGGCTCGGTGTTCGCTTCCGAATAGACGGCGTGCTGCGTGAAATTCTCGAAACCCGGCGTGCACTCGCGCCTCTGGTTGTGTCCCGTATCAAGGTCATGTCCAAGCTGGACATCGCCGAAAAGCGCCTGCCCCAGGACGGTCGCATTTCCCTGCGCATCGCCGGCCGGGCGGTTGACGTGCGTGTATCGACAATGCCATCAGGACATGGCGAACGGGTTGTTTTGCGGCTTCTGGACAAGCAAGCCGGCCGACTGGAGCTGACGTCACTTGGCATGGACCCCGACAGCCAGGCGACAATGGACAGCCTCATTCACAAACCGCACGGCATCATTCTTGTAACAGGGCCGACAGGCTCCGGTAAGACGACGACACTGTACGCCGCCCTCGAGCGAATCAACGACAACACGCGCAACATTATGACCGTTGAGGATCCGATCGAGTACTTCATCGACGGCATTGGCCAGACACAGGTAAACACGAAAGTCGAAATGACTTTCGCACGTGGCCTGCGGGCAATTCTGCGACAGGATCCGGACGTGGTAATGGTCGGTGAGGTTCGCGATCTGGAAACCGCCGAAATTGCGGTGCAAGCCAGTTTGACGGGCCACCTTGTACTATCGACTTTGCACACCAACACGGCATCAGGTGCCGTCACCAGGCTCCGGGACATGGGCGTCGAACCCTTCCTGTTGTCGTCGAGCCTTATCGGCGTACTCGCGCAGCGCCTCGTACGTGTCCTTGATGACACGACCAAAGTGCCGCACACAGCGACCGAGTACGAATGCAATATATTGAATGTCGACCCCGCAAACCCACCAACCTTGTACCACCCCGGGCAAGGAACGAATGGCGGCTTCATCGGACGCACAGGCATATACGAACTCATCGCCGTTGACGACGAAATGCGTGCAATGATTCACAACGGTGTGAGTGAACAGGACCTCGATCGCCATGCCAGAAAGTCCAGCCCGAGCATCCGCGCCGATGGTCGTCGCAAAGTTCTCGAAGGAATTACCACCCTGGAAGAGTTACTGCGCGTAACTCGAGAGGACTAACGCAGAAGCATGGGTGCTTACGAATACGTTGCACTGGACAAAGCCGGCAAAGAGTCAAAAGGACTTATTGAGGGCGACACGCCCAAGCATGTCAGGCAGGTTCTTCGTGAACGTCACCTGCTGCCGGTACAGGTTACTGAAGTAGCAAAGAAGGAAGCTCGTCGACAGCGCAGTTTCTCCTTGCGTAGCGGCATGTCACCGGGCGAGCTCGCACTTATCACGCGCCAGCTGGCATCGCTGTCCCAATCGGGTCTGCCGCTTGAAGAAGCGTTGCTGGCCGTCGGCCAGCAAAATGACCAGCCCCGCACGAAAAGCATCTTGCTCGGTGTGCGCTCCAAGGTAATGGAAGGACACTCTCTCGCGGATGGATTCGGAGAGTTCCCGCAGGCGTTTCCCGAGTTGTATCGCGCCACAGTTGCCGCCGGTGAGCAATCGGGTCACCTCGACATTGTGCTCGAGCGACTTGCCGAATACACAGAAGCACGGCAAACCCTGCGGCAGACCGTTACGAACGCATTGATCTACCCGATCGTCCTGGTGGTCATGGCCGTCGCCATCATCAGCTTTATGCTCGCTTCAGTCGTACCGAAGATTGTCGGTGTTTTCGAAAATACCGGCGGCGAACTACCGGGCCTGACCCGCGGGCTCATCGCCAGCAGCGACTTTCTTCGCAATCATTGGCTATTGTTGATCATCGGGATTGGTGCATTTGGCTATGTCATATGGCGGTTGCTGCAACAGGATGGTCCAAAACGTCGCTATCACCAATTTTTGTTGAAGATGCCAATTGCCGGCAAGCTGACTCGCGGCATCAATACTGCCCGATTCACGCGTACGTTAAGCATCCTCGCTGGTAGCGGTGTACCCATTCTGGACTCGCTAAAAATCGCAGCAGAAGTTGTCGAAAATCTACCCATGCGCGACGCGGTTGACGATGCGGCATTGCGTGTTCGCGAGGGCGCCTCGATCAGTGGCTCGCTGGGCGAGAGCAAATTATTTCCGCCGATGATGATCCACCTGATCTCTAGTGGCGAAGCCGGCGGTCGCCTTGAAGAAATGCTGTCTCGGGCAGCAAGTAACCAGGAAAGAGAGGTTAATGGCCTCATCGCAACACTACTCGGAATCCTGCAACCCTTGCTGATTGTGGCCATGGGAGGCGTAGTAATGACCATCGTGCTGGCCATACTCCTGCCTATCTTTGAGATCAACAACCTGATTCGTTGACCGGTCGGCCCAAGGCCTGGTAAATAACCTTTTATGAAAGCAAGACCTGTGGTGTTGCAGCCCGTTTTCTTTCGCGGTATATAGTCAGTGTATAGCTACATGACCTGTTTTCGGTTGACCTGATTATTGCGTGAGGGAATAGCAATGAACGGCGAAATTATTGACAACGAAGAGCTGGATGATATCGCAGAAGATATCGAACCTTTTGACGACGATATTGACAACGTTGGTGATTTCTCGGTTGAGATAAACGTCGACGAGCTTGTTGCGAAAATCGAAGCAGATAACGATGATGATGCTGCGAGAAAGAAAGAGATTCACCGTCGCATGGAAGAGATAAACGAGCGGCGCAAAGTCCAGCAAGATATAGATAGTACGTTTAATTTTAACCTGGACGACGATCTGTAATTTGTTTCGCGGCCATAGGCCGCTCCTACAACTGCTAATCAGCCATGTGGGATGTTTGGAGTATTTATCATAGTGGCTATGGGCCGCGATGACTTTAGTGAAAGTCTCTTGAGCTTACTTCCAGATTCCCCAACATGTCGGTGTGATCGACTATCTGTTTTGCGATCACATGAATCACCTCACCCTCGATCTGTAATTCACCCTGCACACCCATTAGCCGTGCATTCAACAGTGTCGCTCGACAGTCTTCCGCGACCTGTTTCCATACAATGAGATTTACATGGCCTGTTTCGTCTTCGAGCGTGACGAACGTAACGCCGCTTGCCGTACCAGGGCGCTGTTTCGTAATGACAAGACCAGCAACGCCAAGCATGGTGCCGTTCACAAGATCCGCCAGGTGCCCGGCCTGCAAATAGCGATAGCGATCCAGTCTGTGGCGTAACAGGTGCAACGGGTGGCGGCCAAGCGTCAAGCCCTGGCTCTGGTAATCAGCCACGATGTCCTGACCCTCGGTCGGTCTCTTCAGCAACGGTGCAGGCTCATAGCGCTGCAACGTTGACAACAGTGGCGTCGGCTTCTCGACGCCAGCAACCGCCCAACGTGCCCGGTGGCGATGCCCTTCCAGCGCTTCGAGTGCGCCTGCCGATGCCAATACACCAAGTTCGCGACGATCGAGCCGGGCTTTCTCAAGCAGCTGCTGAGTGCTGAGATAGGCTCCAGCCGCACGCTCAGCGACGATGCGTCGGCCGGCATCCTCGGTGAGCCCCTTGACGACTCTGAGCCCGAGCCGCAATACCGCCTGCCCGCCTTTTCCCGCCTCAAGCGTGCAATCCCAGTAGCTCCGATTGATATCAACTGACCGAATCTCGGTACCGTGCCTTCTAAGGTCCTGGGTCAACTGCGAGGCGGAATAAAAACCCATGGGCTGGCTATTCAGAAGCGCTGCAGTAAATGCTGCCGGTTGATGACATTTCAGCCACGATGACACGTACACGAGCAGCGCAAAGCTCGCTGAATGTGACTCGGGAAAACCGTATTCGCCGAAGCCTTCTATTTGCCGAAATATCTGCCGCGCAAATTCTTCTTTGTAACCGCGCTCGCGCATGCCGTTGATAAGTTTTTCCTCGAACGGCCCCAAACCACCGCGGCGCTTCCATGCAGCCATCGCCCGTCGGAGTTGGTCCGCCTCTCCCGGCGTGAAGCCGGCAGCAACGACAGCCAGCTGCATGACCTGTTCCTGGAAGATCGGTACACCGAGCGTTCTCTGCAATACACCTTTAACATCCTCACTGGGATAGTCCACAGCCTCTTCGCCACAGCGCCGGCGCAAATACGGGTGCACCATATCGCCCTGAATCGGACCCGGACGAATAATGGCAACCTCTACCACGAGGTCGTAGTAGCAGCGTGGCCGCAGGCGCGGCAGCATCGCCATCTGTGCGCGCGACTCGATCTGAAATACGCCCATCGTGTCGCCCTTGCAGATCATGTCGTAAACGAGCGGATCCTCGGCTGGCACGCTGGCGAGCGTCAGTTGCTGCCCGTCGAACGCACGGATGAGATCAAAACTACGACGAATGGCGGTGAGCATACCCAGGCCGAGCACGTCCACTTTGAGTAGCCCGAGGTCTTCGAGGTCGGTCTTTTCCCATTGGATAACGGTGCGATCCGGCATGGCCGCATTCTCGACCGGCACGAGTTCGGACAACGCTCTGTTTGAAATTACAAAACCGCCAACGTGCTGTGACAAATGCCGTGGAAATCCGAGTATTTCGCGCACCAGGTATAAAAGTCGTTTGATGATCGGGCTATCAGGGTCGAGACCCGCTTCGAGGATGCGGCTGTCATCGATGCCCTGCCCATCCCACCACTGCATCGAGCGTGCAAGCCGTCCGACCTGCAAATCGCTCAGCCCGAGTGACTTGCCAACATCCCGTAGTGCGCTGCGTGGCCGGTAAGTAATAACGGTGGCGGCCAGTGCCGCACGTTCCCTGCCGTATTTTTCGTAGATGTACTGAATGACTTCTTCGCGACGCTCATGCTCGAAGTCGACGTCGATATCCGGCGGCTCGTTACGTTCTTTTGATATGAAACGCTCGACAAGCATGGCCATACGGCCTGGATCGACCTCTGTGATGCCCAGGCAAAAACACACGGCCGAGTTCGCAGCGGAACCACGCCCCTGGCACAGGATATTTTGCGAACGTGCAAACGCAACGATGTCGTAGACTGTCAGAAAGTAAGGTTCGTACTTGAGGTCGGCAATCAGCCGGAACTCATGTTCGACAAGTTCGATAACTTTTCGCGGCACCCCATCGGGCCAGCGTCGCCGCATACCCTGCTCTGTCAGGCTGCGCAGATAACTTGCCGGTGTCTGGCCATTGGGAACGATTTCGTCGGGGTATTCGTAACGCAACTCGTCGAGTGAAAAATTAATGGTGTCCGCTATACGCACGGTCTCGGCAAGTAGCTCGCGCGGATAAACATGCTGTAACACTTGCAGAGAACGCAGGTGTCGTTCGCCGTTCGGGTAGAGTGCAAAACCGGCCTTATCGACAGTGACGCCTTCTCGTATCGCCGTTAGCGTGTCCTGTAAAATGCGCCGTGACCGGCAATGCATGTGCACATCACCGCAAGCAACAAGCGGCAGCTTGAGTCGTTGCCCTTCTGCACGAAGTTTTTCCAGCTGCTGGCGTTGCCGCCCGTCAGCCAGCAACTCAACGGCAATCCACAGACGGTCACGAAACGTTTCGCGTATCCAGTGATCTTCAACATCGAGCGATAGCGTTGCATCGGGCACCCAGAGTACAACGCAGCCGGGTAAGCCCGCTTCGAAGGCAAGACGAGTTAATGCGTACGAGCCTTTATCCGCCGCTCGACGCGCTTTCGTCACAAGCTCGCAGAGCGCCGCATAACCCTCGCGATTTTGCGCCAGCGCAACAAGCTTGCGGCCACTGCGTAACTGCAGCTCAGAACCAAAGATGAGTTTTTTAAGGCCGTGTTCCTTCGCAGCCGTATGTGCGCGCACAATGCCCGACATCGAGCACTCATCAGTAATAGCGAGTGCCTCATAGCCGAGTGCGGCAGCGGTTTCTACGAGTTCTTCAGGGTGGGATGCACCGCGCAGGAAAGTGAAATTACTGAGTGCATGCAGTTCGGCATAGCCACTCACCCGAAGAAGCCGTGCAGATACCAGGTCAGCTCACGGCTGCGATTGCGAAACACCCACAAACGCATGCCATGCGGATTAACCGCCATGAAATAGTCACGTGCGATACCGTCTTCATCCCACCAGCCAGTCTCCAGCCGCTCGGGACCTTCGAGCAAGGTCAGGCGCCCCCGGTGCAACGGATAGCCGTCCTCGGCAGCCAACAAAGCAGGTTCGGGCAACATCCACAGCGGGCGCTGCAGGCTTTGCCTGAGTAATAAGGTAGTTGTGTTCGCCTTCCCCCCGAGCAGGCTGTGCCAGCCCCAGGCGAGTTGTGGCCGATGCTCTGCAATTGTCGTGACACCCGAGACAGACTGGTTGCCGACACGCGCGGCCAACCGCTCGGCGAGTTGCGCCATCGAGTAGCGCAGCTTTTGCTCGCGGGTTTTGCCACCAAAGCTCAGCCGCCCGGACTCGGCGCACAAAGCCTGGCTATGGCCACCGCGCAAACGAACCGCGATGACAGGCTCGGGTAATGTCAGTTGTTCGAAACGGATCCGCAGTAAATCAAACCAGTGATCTGCCGACCGCTCCGACTCGGCGCAACCCAGTGTTAATTGCGTCGCGGAGCTGCGCAGGTGAAAGAAACTGAATAACACACGTTGTGTACCGAGTTGCCGTGTCAACAGAAAACGTTCGAGCGAAAGTAATAATTCCCGACAGATAGCCAGTAACAACTCGCGGTCACTTTGCTCCTCGGTCATCTCATGGTCGGCACAAAAACGTTCGGGCGCCCGCCAACTCGTACGCGGATCTGGCAAGCGCCCCAATGCCCGGTCCAGTTCGATCAATCGTTGCGGCCCGAAACGTCGTGCGAACCCATCTCTGGGCAAACGCAGGCAATCACCGACACTCCTGATGCCCATACCAACGAGGGATTTGCACACCGTGTCGGGCCAGTCGAAGCAGCTCAGCGGTAAGCTGCGCAACGCAGTGCCCAGGTTTACCGGCTCACGAATGCAGGCACGGCGCCGACCCCTTGCAAGCCAGGTTGCCGCAAGCGGTGTTGGCGCGATGGCCAGTAATGCGCTGAAGCCTTGTTGTTCAAGACCCGCGGCAAGTTGCTGCCGCAAGCACAACAAACCACCGTAAAGCCGCAAACTGCCGGCGATCTCCAGCAGCAAAATATTGCTGCCAGCGAAACAAACGACAGATGTAAATTGCTCAAGCCACGTTGCCAGGTGTTCGAGTACCTGTTGTTCGCTAAGCCGGTTGCGCTCCTCAACCCTGAGCGTTGGTAAAAGTGCGAGCGCCGCATTCGCCGACTGCCCCGGCATGACGCCAGCAGCCTCCGCTGCTGCCGAAGCCAGTAACACGCGATGAATGCCCTTCTGTTCCTCAACCACCACCCTGGCCTCATCGCCAGTCCCACAAGCCTCGAGTGGCAGGTTCGGCAGGTAGACACAAAACCACAGCCGCCTGGGAACAGGAGCCGTTACAAACTTCGGTGCTGCCTTTGGTTCCGCAAGCGGCAGCGAACGCTGTCTTAGCAGCCCCTTATTGGAGCGATGGTTACGTGCTGTCGACATACGCTAGAGCACATCATGCAACACGGCCGGTCGACCGCCACGGCTTTTCAAAATGCAAAGACGCGTGCCTGCAGCACTCGATTGCAATTCGATACGAAGAGCCGCAGCAGAAGCTTCGCCGCGAACAGCCGCAGGACGAAATGCGATAGCCCAGCTGTTGCCCTTTTCGGCTGCCAGCTGCAAACGCCGGCCGGCCTGGTCGTCGAGCGCTTCGGGCCACAGCAACACGGCGGCGCAGGTACCCGATGCCAGTGCCTGTTCGGCCGACCAGAGCATTTCGTTGTCATTTTTCGGCCGCACGATAAGCATCCGTGACAGGTCTATGCCCCATTGCTGTAACGCGGGTGGATACGGTTGAAACGGCGGTGCCACCCAGGCTATCCAGCCAGGCTCGAGAAAGTCTGCACTACTATCTTCGGCACTGAGCTGCGCCAGTGCCGGCATCAGCAAGCGCAGCTCACCGATACCGTATTGCTCGACAAGAATTTCAGTTAAGGCACATTGTGGCCAGCCGCCGCCGGGAAGGTGACGATCGAGTGCCTCGTAGCCACTTGCCAACCCCGTGCCTGCATGTGCCCGGTTATGCCCACGCCAGACACGTGGGTTCTCAAGCAGTTTGTCGAGGGAGGTTGAATCACGCTGCATCGCATAAACGCCTAATGCAATGGCATACCATCACGGATAACGCCAACGACAACACCTTCGATGACCATCATCTGCTCCGTGAGGTCGACATGTATCGTGTCGAAGTCTTCATTCGCGGGCAGCAACTCAACAATCGAGCCCTTCTGGCGATAACGCTTAACAGTGACTTCATCGTCGAGCCGGGCAACAACAATCTGCCGGCTGCGAACTTCGGGTGTGCGATGTACCGCCACGAGATCGCCATCGAGAATGCCGGCATCTTTCATACTCATGCCATGCACCCGCAACAGGTAATGCGGTTTTGGATTGAACAACTGAGGATCGATCCTGTAATGCGTCTCGATATGTTCCTCGGCGAGGATAGGACTACCGGCCGCAACCCGACCAACCAGCGGCAAACCTATTTGCTCACGTAGCGAGTCCTTAAGCTGGATACCACGCGACGCACCGGGTATGAGTTCGAGTACGCCCTTCTTCTGCAGGGCACGTAAATGTTCTTCGGCTGCATTGGCCGACTTGAAACCGAGCTCGCGAGCAATCTCGGCACGCGTCGGCGGCATGCCGGTTTCGGCGATAAAGTCTTGAACCATCTCGAGAATTTGTGATTGTCTGGGGGTCAGTTGGCGCATTTAAGCAGTCCTGTATATATCCACAGTGCATGTGATTATATACAGTACTGTGATCAGTGCAAGCACAACGGACGAACAGGCTCATGCGAACCGTATTTAAAAATGGCTTACATCGCGACTAATCTGTCGCCGGTCAACGACAAACTACAATAAAAACAGTGATTTTCATTGCGACGGCGCGCAGATTGGGAAATAATGCGCCTGCTTTATATCCCTACAGAGGAACTTTGAATGATGAACAAGACCGGACTCAAATTAAGTGCATTGCTGCTCGTTGGCGCACTCGCAACAGGCTGTGCAAACACAGCAGAAATCGAAGCAACGGCTAACCGTGCCGCTTCAGATGCAGCCGCTGCCGCATCTGCTGCTGAGGCTGCTCGTGCCTCTGCTGATCGCGCGGCTCAAGCTGCTGCTGCTGCTCAGAGCACTGCTGATCAGGCGCTCTCAGGCTCAACGGAAGCTCAGGCTTGCTGCGAAGCTAACCGCGAGAGCATGGAACGTATGTTCCAGAAGTCAATGTCTAAGTAATTTAAGACGTAGAACTTCTATTGAGACGCCGCGCTTGTCGCGGCGTTTTTTATTCCCTGCCCGACGGCCGTCGGGATGCCATCAGATCGAGCGACGATTTGCTCGGCAAGATACCAGTCCAGTCGTCCCGCACGCACACCCGTCACAGCGATGAACTGTTCCGTCACGTAGGTGAGCGGATCTTTGCCGGCGACTTCGACAGACACGGGCGCATCCACCTCGTCTACAACGACCTCATCCTGCGTCGGCTCATCGACCGTCGGTGCCGCCATTTCCAGAATCGGATGAACTTCCATAACAAGCTCATTGCCACTCCAGCCAATCTTGACGGGCTCGTTGATAATCCGCACGGCCGTGTCAGTACTAACCTGGCCAAACAGATACTTGATATCTTCCGGGAACATCCGCACACAACCATGTGTGACGCGCATGCCGACTCCAGCTGGCCGATTCGTGCTGTGAATCAGGTAACCCGGCAAACCCAGGCGCATCGCAAACTCACCGAGCGGGTTGTCCGGCCCGGGCGGCACAATACGGGGCAGCGGATCGCCGTCTGCCGCGTGTTCGTCGAGTACCGACTGCGGCACATACCAACTGGGGTTACGAACCTTGGAAATGACCTTGGTCAGACCCAGCGGTGTTTCCCAATCCATGCGACCGATACTGATCGGATACGTCATGACGTACGCCGGCTCACCTTCCGTTGGTTTGGGAAAATAGTAAAGACGGTATTCAGCGAGGTTTAGCACCACGCCAGTGCGTATACCGGCCGGCAATACGAAACGCGTCGGCAAAATCACCTCGGTACCTTCACCGGGAAGCCAGATGTTGACGTCGGGATTGGCCCGTACGATGTCCTGATAGCCGAGCCCGTGGCGGCGCGCCATATCGATGAGCGTGTCTTCGTGACGCGCGGTTACGGTCGACAGCGCACCGATGACGTCATGGCCTTGCGGTGGTAATTCATAGATCTCGGCACGCGATGTGTTTACGACAACAGCGCAGATGAGCACTACGACCAGGGTTAGCTGCCTCACTGACCGACCTCCTCAGCGTCAATCACTTCGATTTCGCATTCGGCTGCAGCAAGCCATTCCTGCATCGCATCGCTTTCGAGCACGCGATGTGGGTAAAAACCCGCGGAATCCGGCAAGTTGATGCCGTACGTGCGAAAGCGCAGCACGACAGGCGCAAACATGGCATCGGCAATAGTGAAGTGACCGAACAACCAGCCTTTGTCGCCGCTGAATCGACGATGACAATCAGACCAGATCGCGATAATGCGGTCGATATCGTGGGCCAGTTCATCCGGAAGATGAACCTTGCGGCCCATCGCACGACAATTCAGGGGCATGCCTTCCCTGAGGTCGAGAAAACCCGCGTGCATCTCGGCACTGATGCTGCGCGCGTACGCACGGAGACCAGCGTCTTTCGGCCAGAGTTTTTTATCTGGCCAGCGCTCAGCGATTGTTTCACTGATCGCGAGCGTATCCCAAATTGTCGTATCCCCAAGCTGCAGAATAGGAACGGTTCTGCCCGCCTCGAACTCCGCTATGTCATGCGCCGTCGTTGCCGTATCGAGCAAGATCCGGTGTTCATCGAAGTCGATACCGGCTTCCTTCAGCAAGAGCCATGCCCGCAGGGACCAGGATGAGTAATTCTTGTTACCGATAATGAGTTTAGGTTTCATGTCCGCATTTCTGTTTGCCACGCCGTATGGTAAACCATTGATACGTCTCGCGTCGTGCGCCAATCGGAATTTCGGTCGGTTCTGCGATTGACCCTGCGGCGATCGCTCGGTAGCCTGTTGAGCCCTCATTCGCTAACTGGCACACGCCATGGGCCTGAAACTCTCATTTGAACTCAGTGATCGAGACCTGCTCTACTTTCGGCAGGCGCTTAAGCAATCACGAGAAGCGGTTCGCGACGCCGAAGAACAGGAGATCGTCGGCGCGGTTTTGCATGTTCTGGAAGAGATTCGCGGCAACGAGCCGTTGCCCGACTTCGTCGCAGAGCGTATTCCGCAACTCGAAACGTTAATTCAGATGCTGGCTGATGACGAATGGCAACTACCAAGCACCGAGCGCGAACGCCTGCTCGCAATGTTCGTCTATTTCAGTGATCCGGAAGACGTCTTGCCCGACGATATTCCCGTCATCGGTTACCTTGATGACGTGATTATCATCGAACTTGTGACTCGCGAACTGAATCATGTCCGTGATGCCTACGATGACTTCTGCAAATTTCGCCGCGCGTTTGACGAGGAACACGGCACGTCTATCGACGGCGCCATTCGTCGCGATCGCCTGGATCGAAAACGACAGGAACTACATCAACGCATGCAGCGTCGCACAAAACAAACGAGTAAATTCGGGATTTGGGAAAGCTGAGTTTGCGGGCTTTAATTACAAGCGCATCAGCACGGAGCCCCAGGTAAAGCCACCGCCAAACGCTTCCATCAAGACTAGCTGACCGGGCTTGACCCGTCCGTCACGCCGGCCAACATCCAGCGCCATTGGTACCGAAGCGGCCGATGTATTACCGTGATCCTGCACCGTAATAATGACTTTCTCCATTGGCAGATTCAGTCGTTTCGCCGTCGCCTGGATAATGCGCATGTTGGCCTGGTGTGGAATAAGCCAATCCAGTTCGGATTGCTCGATACCGGCTTTGCGCAAGACCTCGGTAGCAACATTGCCCAGAGTCTTAACAGCGACCTTAAAGACTTCATTGCCGACCATCGTGATAGCGGCCTCGTCGGTACCAGCCTTATGCAATTCTTTGGATACACCCACTGGATAGTAGAGTAAATCTTTATACTGCCCATCCGCACCGAGGTGTGTCGCGAGAATCCCGGGTTCGTCTGACGGTTTCACGATGACAGCGCCAGCACCGTCGCCGAACAACACGCAGGTATTGCGGTCCGTCCAGTCAACGATCTTGGTGATGCACTCTGCGCCGATAACGAGCGCGCATTTTGCTTCACCCGCTTTTATGAACTTGTCGGCGGTCGTCAACGCATAGATAAAACTGGTGCACGCTGCTTCCATGCCGATGGCAGGACAAGGAGGAATACCCAGGCGGTGCTGCACAAGCGTGGCGGCGTTGGGAAAAATCAGATCGGGAGTAGTAGTGCCGACAAGCACCATGTCAATATCAGTGACATCGATACCGGCATCTTCAATAGCGATCTTCGCTGCCTCAACACACATATCTGACGTTGTTTGATCGTCTGCCACTGCATGTCGCCGTTCAACACCGGTGCGAGTTCGAATCCATTCATCACTGGTATCAACCATTCTTTCAAGGTCGAAATTCGTCAGGACTTTTTCTGGCAGGTAGCGTCCGGTCCCAGCAATTCTTGAATATTTCATGCGGCTTCCTGTTGCAGTAGCTTACCGATTTGTTGTGGCACCTGGTTCTGTACTTCAACAACTGCCGTGTGGATAGCGTGTTCGAAAGCAAACGAGTCCGCGCTACCGTGGCTCTTGATAACGATACCATTAAGGCCAACAAGAGTCGCACCGTTGTATTTCCTGGGATCCATGCGCCCACTCAGATGCTTTAGTACCGGGCGGGCAAGCACTGCCTGCAGCTTCGCGAAAGCATTTCTCGTAAATGCACGTTTCAGATAATGCGCGGCGAGACCAACTGTTCCTTCCATCGTTTTCAAAGCAACATTGCCGGTGAATCCGTCCGTCACCACAACGTCAGCCTTTCCCGAGAACAGCTCGCTGCCCTCTATGAAACCAACGTAGTTGAGTGTGCTGCTGCCGATCATCGTCGCAGCTTCTTTGACCGTGCCACTTCCTTTGGTGTCTTCGGCGCCAATGTTAAGCAATGCTACGCGCGGGCTTTCGATACCGGTGATGTCCTGCGTCACGATTGAACCCATGACGGCAAACTGAAACAGGTGCTCTGCTGTACACGATGTATTTGCGCCGAGATCCAGCATGTGCAGCGTGCCGCCCTTTGCCGGTAACTCGGTGATAATTGCGGGACGATCGATGCCCGGCAACATCTTCAAAACGAATTTTGCCGTTGCCATCAACGCGCCCGTATTTCCGGCGCTGACGCACGCGCCCGCTTTGCCATCCTTTAGGAGGTTAATCGCCACCCGCATTGACGAGTCTTTTTTCTTGCGCATTGCATCGACCGGCGAATCGGACATTTCCACAACTTCGCTGGCGTGCACGATAGACAGGCGCTGCTCATCGCCAATGATGCGTGTTACATGCCCTTGCAGTTCTTCGTGATCACCAACTAGCAACAGTTTGATATTGGCGTGCTCACGCAATGCCTTGTGCGCCGCACGCACGACAACCTCGGCACCGAGGTCACCGCTCATTGCGTCAAGTGAAATAGTTGAGTGTGTTGCCACGAAGAATCGGGCCGTCAGTTACGGCGGCCGGATAATGCGGTGAGCTTACTCGTGGTCTTCGTCTTGGATTTCCGGCTGAGCAACAACCTGCACGCCGCGGTAGAAACCGTCGGGCGAAACACGGTGGCGCAAATGCGTCTCACCCGAAGTGGGGTCAACGGACATTGCCGGTTTTTTGATCTTGTCATGCGAACGTCGCGAGCCACGCGTTGCGGGGGTTCTGCGACTTTTTTGAACAGCCATTATCTTCTCCAGTCACGATGACGTTACCGCGCCATCATAGAATTCAGTCTTCCTGTTCCATCTGCGACTTCAACTTCGCAAACGGTCGTCTTGTTTCTGTTACTGCCTCTGCAATTGCAGCAGGTTGTTTGCACACCGCGTCATCAACATGCATTGGCGCGAGCGGTATAGCCATGATCAGTGCCTCTTCAAGCAGATCAAGTGGCCGTAATGTATCCTCATCCAACTCCCAAATATCGTAGTGCTCGTCGTCAGCGGCGTTCGCTACGTCACCACCAAGTAGCAACCGAAGCTCCACCTCAAGTGGTATTTCAACCACTCCAAGACACCGCTGACACGTTGCGGGAACCGTTACGCCGACCTGCCCTGCTACCGTCGGCAAACCGTCTTGCGCATCAGCAAATCCGAACGATAACTGCCCCGCTACGGGCGACTCGCGCCAATCTGGCGGCAGTTTATCAGTATTCAGCGTTTCGAGGTCCTTTCGAACAATTTCGCTCAATTGCTCCAGATCGCCAAGTTTTCCAGCAATTTCAATAACTTGACCGCTTGCCGCCAGTTCGGCCGGCGTGTGCCGATCTCGCAGCAGATTGTCCATAGCGCGCGCATGATAAGTACCTGATGGGCCACTGTCAAAGTGTGTGGCCAGGAAATTATCGGATCCGCCCCAAAATGCGGGTACACTTTGCTTTTTCAGGCTCAAGTATTTGATTTCATGCAGAATCCTTCATCGCCACCGATCATTCTGGCCTCGGCATCTCCGTACCGCCGTGACCTGCTCGATCGTTTCCTGGATTCCTATGAAACGGTGTTGCCGGATATCGACGAAAGTAACGATTTGCAGCTGAGCCCGAAGGAGCTGGCGCAGCATCTGGCCCGTAAAAAAGCCGAAACGGTCTCAATGAACGCGCACAGCTCGCTAATAATCGGCGCGGATCAACTGGCGGCGCTCGATGGCCAAATACTGGGCAAGCCGGGCAATCACCAGAAAGCTATTGAACAGCTTCTGGCGGCCTCCGGTCAGTCCGTCACGTTTTTGACGGCCGTTTGCATACTCGACCCGGTTGGTCGCGCGCGCTACGAGCACGTCGATGAGACGAAAGTGCATTTTCGCCAATTCGACAGGCGCCTGGCGGAGTCTTATTTACGCCACGATGAACCGTACGACTGTGCTGGCAGTTTCAAAATCGAGGGTGCCGGGTTCGTCCTGTTCGAATCGGTCAGGACCGATGACCCCACGGCGCTTATCGGTCTGCCCATGATCTGGGTTTCCGATGTGCTGCTCGAGCTTGGCTACCTGGCCCAGTAGCGCTGTCGCGGCGCGCCTCTATTACGCCCTTTGTCAGGAATCGTTCCAGATCATCCGCCAACGGTGCTGTGAAGTGCAGCTCGTTGCCGCTGTCATCAGGGAACGCGATCGATTGTGCATGCAGGAACAGGCGCTTTAGGCCAAATTTTCTTACGCGCCGATTGTCTTCCTCGTCACCGTAACGTTCATCGCCCGCTATAGGGTGCTCCAACGACTGCAGATGCACCCGAATCTGATGGGTCCGTCCTGTTTTTGGCGCACATTGCAGCAAGCTGTACTTGCCGAAAGTCCGCGACAGCTGCACGCGAGTCTGTGCCGGCTTGCCGCCGCTGCTAACGACGACATGCCGCTCTCCGTTCCTGCGATTCTGCACGAGCAAGGGCTTGTCGATGAGATAGTCGCCAAACTGCCAGTCACCCACGGCCAGCGCGAGGTAGTTCTTCTCGACAACCCCCTCCCGAAATTTCGCATGCAGCTCGCGCAAAGCGCTGCGACGCTTTGCCAGAACGAGGCAGCCTGACGTTTCCCGGTCCAGCCGATGCACGAGCGACAAATCCCTGAGCTCCGGCCTGGCATGCCGCAACAATTCGATAACGCCATGGCTTATGCCACTACCACCGTGCACAGCTACGCCTGTCGGCTTATCGACAACCAGCAGCCGCTTGTCCTCGTAAATGATCCGGTCGGCCATCCTGGCGGCACTATCGACGCTCGGCGTATCACCGGGCTCACGGATACGTACCGGAGGAATCCGAACCTCATCGCCCTCCTGCAGTTTGTACTCCGCGCGAATTCGCCCGCCGTTAACCCGAACCTCACCGCGCCTGAGCAATCGGTACAGGCGCCCCTTCGGTACGCCCGGCAATTCGCGGCGCAGAAAATTGTCGATGCGCTGCCCGGCAAGCTCCGAATCGATGCAGACCTTGCGCACCTGAGTGACTTTGGGTTTTGGCTCGTTTTCCGACTTTTGCTGCATGATCAATAACTTGATGGAATCAAACGGTGTGTTATATTAGCGCCCTGTGACACCCCGGAACGACTTTTCGGGCAATGCACAAGAACAAAGCGGCCCCAATCCTGGACTAGCCGCGTCTTAATAGACAGTAAAACAGTTATTTTTGGGCTTCGCAGCGCGAGGCCAACCAAGATGGCAGCGAGCACGGATACAAGCGAGCGCCAAAGCGGCTCAGCCGCAGGGAAGACATGCTGAATTTTTTGCGGGATCTGATTCAATCGATTCAGGCCCAGAACAAGTTTCTCAACCTCACGGACGGCGCTATGACGCGCCAGCTACTTCTGTGTGAGGTCTCCTGCGCACGCCCCCTGGCTATTATTCGCCCCGACTTACTGCCCTCACTCACACATCAAGTAGGGCATCATGAAAAGAATGTTAATCAATGCAACTCAGGAAGAAGAGTTGCGCATGGCGATGGTCGATGGCCAACGCCTCTATGATCTAAATATAGAATTACCGGCCGGCGAACGAAAAAAGGCCAATATCTACAAAGGCAAAATTACCCGTGTCGAGCCCAGCCTCGAAGCGGCATTTGTAGAATATGGCTCCGACCGCCACGGCTTTTTGCCGCTGAAGGAAATCTCCAGCGAGTACTTCGTCAAGCCTGTCGAATCCGGATCCAAGCCCAATATCAGGGACGTCCTCAAAGAAGGTCAGGATATTGTCGTGCAAATCGACAAGGAAGAGCGCGGCAATAAAGGCGCTGCGCTAACGACCTTTGTCAGCCTCGCCGGGCGCTTCATCGTTCTCAAGCCGAACAAAGCCAAATCCGGCGGCGTATCGCGCCGTATCGTCGGCTCTGACCGTGACCTTGCCAGACAGTCGCTCAACGACGTCGAAGTACCGCAAGGCATGAGTGTCATTCTGCGGACAGCTGGTATCGACCGTAGCGCCGAAGAACTGGCCTGGGACCTCGAAAACCTGCTCACGATCTGGACTGCGATCCTGAACGTCGTCCTCGAGCGCAAGTCGCCATTTCTGATTTATCGCGAAAGCGACTCGGTAATCCGGGCATTACGCGATTACCTGACAAGCGAAATTGGCGAAATCCTTATCGATGACGAGACAACCTACAAAGCGGCTGTCGAATTCGTTGAACAGGTCATGCCGCAGAATCTGCGCAAGCTCAAACACTACGAGGACCCGGTGCCACTGTTCACGCGATTCCAGATCGAGACCCAAATCGAGTCCGCTTTCGCACACAGCGTCGATTTACCGTCTGGCGGCAGCGTTGTAATCGATCACACCGAGGCAATGGTCTCTATCGACATCAACTCCGCCCGCGCGACCAAAGGCAGCGACATTGAAGCGACCGCCCTCAACACCAACCTGGAAGCTGCTGACGAGATCGCGCGGCAACTGCGTATTCGCGACCTTGGTGGATTGATCGTTATCGATTACATCGATATGGGCCCGCAAAAACACCAGCGCGAAGTCGAAAATCGGCTTCGTGACGCCGTACGACAGGATCGCGCACGTGTGCAGATTGGAAAGATCTCGCGCTTTGGTTTGCTCGAGATGTCACGCCAGCGCCTGCGGCCATCACTCGGCGAGTCCAGTTATCTGACCTGCCCGCGCTGTTCTGGCATCGGCACAATTCGCAGCGTTGAGTCTCTGGCACTTGCCATCCTGCGCATCATCGGCGAGGAAGCACGTAAGGAAAGGACCTCCAAAGTCATCGCTCAGTTGCCTGTTGAGGTTGCGACATACCTGCTCAACGAAAAGCGTGACTGGGTGCAGAGCCTTGAGTCGCGAAACGAGATGCAGGTTGTTCTGGTGGCCAACTCGGCGCTTGAGACGCCCCACTACGACGTGCGCCGCGTGCGCGATGATCAGGCAGAACTTGCCGAAAACGCTGGCGCAAGTTACCTGCTTTCGGATCCAGCCATCGAGCCGGAATCACCGCAGGCAATTCTCGAACGTAAGGCCGTCGAGCCGCCGGCGGTCGCGGTCCTGACACCCTCCAAGCCGGCGCCGAAACCTAAGCAGGCTTCCGGTGGCGGTTTCCTGGCGAGCATCCTTGCCTTTTTCTCGGGCGGCGAAGAAAAGCCGAAGAAGAAGGCCAGCAGCACTCGTCGCGCTAGCGCAGGCAAAGATAAGCGCTCGCGTGGCGGACAAAGCAGCCGGCGTCACAGCGAGACGAAACGTTCGGACGACAGTCGCGCCAACGCACGTAAGCGCAGCAAGCAGACAACCAGCAAGAAGAAAGCACCGGCGAAAAATACGAATCGCCAGGCCAAAGGCAATGCCGGTCAGCAGCAGAAGTCGAACGCCGCCGCTCCTGAGACCAAGACTGACGCGCAGACCGAAGCGCGCAAGCCAGCACGGAGCCGGCGCAGTCGCGGTGGTCGCCGGCGTCGACGTACCAGCGGTGACCGTCCTGCCCAGGATGCCAACGTAGAGCTGACCAACGAGGCAATTCAGGCTGACCAGGCGAAGCCCGATCAGGCACCGGAGCAAACACCGGCCGCCGAAAAACCCAAAGCGCCCAGGAAACCCAGAGCCAAGCCTGCCGAAAAGGCAGAGGCCAAGGCCCAAAAGCCGGAAATAACTGCGGACAAGCCTGCCGAGAAAGCTGAGGCCAAGGCGCAGAAGCCAGAAACAACTGCAGACAAGCCTGCCGAGAAAGCAGAAGCCAAGGCTAAGCGGCCACCACGCAAGGCACCGAAAGCTGACGCTGCGCCGCCCGCCACTGATGGTCCTCCAAAAGTCCGCACAGATGCTGAGCGTGCCAACGATGCAGCCAGGAATGCGAAGCCTGCCGCTGAGCCTGCACTTGATCAGCCGTCACCGAAAGTGACACCAATCATGAAGGCGGAACCAAAAGAAGTGGTTAAAGTAGAGCCCACACCTGTCGTGAAGGTTGAGCCCAAAGCAAAGCCCGAGGGCCGTCTGATGCCGTGGGACGACAGCCCGCCGAGTGACTAAATAAATAAGTGCAGGAACGGCCCGCGGCCGCGATATTGTGATCGCGCCCATGGGGCGCTCCTGCACTTATTTTTTTTGGAGCATCTCAAGTAGCCCTCGAGATGCGTCCTCAACAAGATCGAGTACGCGCTCAAACCCGGCGGCACCACCGTAGTATGGATCGGGAACTTCGTCCTCTTGCGCATTTGCGAACTCGAGAAATAAGCGGATTTTGTCATGCTGTTCGACATCCGCCTGTTCAACAAGTTGTTGCACGTTGTCTCTATCCATCGCGATGATGAAGTCGAAGCGCTCGAAGTCCGTATCTACGACACGACGAGCGCGTATTTCGGTCAGTGAGTATCCGCGCCGTTCTGCCGCAGCACTTGCGCGTCTGTCTGGCGGCTCATTGATGTGATACGCATGCGTTCCGGCCGAATCGATCTCGATGTGATCGCTCAACCCGCCCTCTTCCACCAGGCGTCGGAATACACCCTCCGCTGTTGGCGAGCGGCAGATGTTGCCCATGCAGACAAATAAAACACTCGTTTTCTCTTTATAATCAGTCATTTACGTTCGCGTTTTTTGCCTCTCATCGGCCAGTTTTGGTGTTCTTCAGTACTTGTTCTTGTGGGTTTACGAACAGGGATAAGAGGCAGTCTTTTCACGGATATCTGCGCCGACGAACAGGTGATTCTACGTGCTATTGCGGCACGAAAGAATAGCTGTCATTGCATCTGCAGGGTGCTAGCGAACTGATTGTGCTTTGGTGTGATTCACAACAGTAACACCGTTAGTCGGCGTGATCAGGTACGAACTCCTCCAGGGTACCGATGGCCCTGGAGTTTAATTCTCTCAGTTTCTGACGAACTTCGACAGCATCTTTTTCAATCTCGGCAACACCGTTACGAAATTGATCCAAGCGACCTTGCTCTTTGTCAAACACGGAGAAATTCGGTTCAAGTTCTGGCCTGAAGCAAACGTGCTCTGAAAAGCTCATTGGTACTTCTGATTTACGCGCATTGATGTTGGCAGCCCGGTAACGATCCAGCAAGATGCTGCAACTATCTTCCAGGAAAACGTCGTAGTCGCCCAGGCTTGCAGGGATACGTTTTGATTCCTCCACTAAGCTGGAGTATTGACTGATCTGCATTTTCAACCGCTTCGGTAGTTCAGTTACTTCCGCGTCAGCCTCGTCGATAATCGTGTTGATCTGCATGCGCAATCGTTTGGTCAGGCGATCACGCTTCTTGCGCGTACGATAGATATGGCTTTGCCTGCCACCATGGCTCGGATGCGAAGCATCTTGCCGATAGTTAAGCAGAAACGCCATTAATCCGGCCGCAGCAACGATGCCGAAGCTCTTCCAGGCAGTGAAGTTGGAGACAATAGCGATGGGGTCTGCGAGGAAGGAGTCGACAACACTGCGCACCGATGCTGTGGGATCTATCGCGACCACTGAAATGTAGTAAGCAGCAAGAAATGCCATCACTACGATCAAAACAACGCCTAGCCCACTGCCTAGCCAATTTGCTGAATGTCCGATTCTCTCAGCGTGATTGACGGAGCTAGTAATAATACGGGCGATAACAGATGACCCAAGAACAACGATCAATGCGATCGCGATTGCCCATGATGGAGGCATAAAGCCTGTTGTGCCAAATTCTGTTATCGAGCTTTTGGCAATGGCCAGCGCCCCGATACTGATAAGGGCCGCCAAAAATATCCCTTGAAAAATGGGCGATATCGGCCGGTCTGCACCCTGATTCTGTGGGTCCTTATCGATCAACGCCGCATCGAATTGCTGTTGTTGTACCTCCTGCTCTGCCAGCAGGTTTAGCTGTGAATGAGACTCCGCGATAAGCCTGAGGACATTGTTTTCACATCGAGACGGGATGTCTCGGAGACTGCCGCCGACTCCCGATAAGTCAATATCTTCCCCAAGTCGACGGAGCTTTTCAGCCAGATCAATGACTCTATGTTGCGCCTTTCTCTGCAATTCTCTGAAATAAACGACAATTTCCCTTTGAGTTCCCGACAGACCCTCTTCTGCCGGAGGTGGCTGATCGTTCCTCCCATCAAATTCCGCGCGCTTTTCCACATTGAGTCGTGCAGCAATCGCATTGATGTCCAAAGATTCTGAGTTGCCCGGACTGAAGGCAAATCTGAGCCGCCAGATATTTGATATCAATGCTGATCCTTTGGCCATGATTGCCAGCCAAAGCCGGGAAGTATCGGATTTCGAGTTTTCACTCGATTGATTTTCGGCACTGATATTTCTATTTGCTGCCAAGATGCTCTGACCCATGAATTACTACCTCAGCCTTGAATAAAACTCTTGATTCCCATTATCTATCACATGGCCTAGACGTCATTGACGGCCGACTTATTTTCGGAAGTGTCCGATCTTGATTTGACGAATTTGAAGCGGTGCGTACCGACCGTTATTGAATCGCCATTTCGTAACGCATGTCTCTTGATTCTCTTTGAATTCACATACGTTCCATTGGTGCTGTTCAGATCATCCAGGATGGCATGCGACGAGTTACTGACAATCTGCGCATGATGGCGGCTGACAAATTGGCTGTGAATATGGATGTCATTGTCTGGGCTGCTCCCCAGGCTTAAAAGTCCTGCCTGAATCGGATGATCGCTCGATGCGTTGCCATCGAGCGGTACCAACAACGCAATTTGCCGCTGCTCGTCGTTCGTATTAACACGAGATGTACTGGCGGATATCGCGCTGCTCTGGCTGCCCGTTTGAATATCGGACATGTGACACTCTTCAATATCTTGCGCCTTGCCCAATAACTGCGATCTAAGCGACCTGATTTCCCTATCGCGCTTATCAAGTAACTCGTTTGCGCGAACCTGCGTCTCATGAGCTTTCTTCACTTCATTCGAAATATTTCTCAGTGCTTCCTCGAGAACTTCTATTTTCTTTTCAAGTCCAGTCCGACTCGCCTGGAGCTGTTCTACTTCAGGTTCCGAGTCGACTCTTCTGCGAATTTCGCTTTTCGCTCCAAGCGCTTCGCGCAGAACTTCTAGTTCCACAGTAGGGTCGTCGTCCAAATCGACGCCTAATTCATCGTTCTTGTGATTTCCGTTAGCCATCAAATATTTTTAGCCGGAGAGAAAGCACGCATTGGGGGCGATCCAAATTCGGATCGCTGTACAGACACAATCTATACGCGAAACATCTTCCGCCTAACTAGGACTTTTTTGTCTTACTCTAGGATTATTTTGTACAGCCCACTTTGCGACGTCAGGCCCACCCACGCCTGCGTCCTGAGCAAGTATTATGTAGCGTGATTACACTGTAAATTGACAGGTTCGAATGGCACAATTGACCGCCTGTGCTAATCGGTGATCCGGACACATAGCTATTCCGCAAAATACCGCAGGTTCGATGGGAGAAGAAAATGATCAAGGAAAATAAAATAATCTCGCTCGCAGTAATTGGCTTGGTGCTTGGCGGCATCATCGGAGTCTTGGTTAATTCGGAACAAGCTAGTGCGGCCGCATTCGCGGGCTTCGGCGGCATAGTAGGATTCCTTGCCGGTTGGGTTTGGAACTCGCGCTCGAGTGGATCCGAATAATAGTCGACACTACCGAGTCTTATTTTACTGTAAAGATAACTTTATTGATCGGCGTCGCGTCCGGGCTTATTGAAATATTAAGTGCGAGCCCACCGAAAATGCCTTTGCTATTGGCGACATTTATGACGAGATATTGGCTCTGTTGTTGTGTTGGTTCGTAGTCGAGACTGCTAAATTCCGGGGCTCGGATTGTGATCCTGGCTGGCACGGGGCGACCATCTGTCAATGCAATACCCTCGAGTTGACCTCTGTCGGCTAGCAGAGTCATGCTCCTTTTGACGTACTCAGCGACACCGGCCGAGAATTCGGCAACCTCGTCGTGTTCGACCGGCTCAAAACCACGCATCCTTTCGACCCATTTGTCTGCTGACACCTCATCCAACGAAAGTTGTACATCGAAATTCTGCAGCATCCCGGCTCGCACCACCTCCAAATCAAATGGCTCGTTAAGGGAGCGCGAATCACCGTGTATAAAGAAGCGGAACGTCAATATCTCGCCAGGGAACATCGTAATGTCAAAGGAGTTGGTCAACGTAGTATTGTTAGCTCGATTCGTTTCCTCTTTGTTGGGGGGATTCGGGGCAACAACATCGGCGCCGAGGCTCCAGTGGTTCGTGCCAGCGTCAGGCAACGGCACGAACCAGTCGACGGCGCCAACTACAGTATCCTGACTTGTTCCACTGGGACCGATGACTGGCGCGAAGTACGAGCCAATATAGCGAAAAGAGCCCGTCTCTGGAGCTCCCTCTGGAGCTCCGCGATCGAAGGCTCCGAGTCCGTCGCTGCTGACGGTTCCTGCCTCAGTGTAATAGAACCTGATTTCCGCGTTACCAACCGACTGCCCACCAGTATTGCGAATTCGTGCGAAAACGCGATTGACCTTGCCAGCTACCGGTTCATCAGGTCGACCGTCGCTATCATTATCTATCCAGACACTATCGGCAAACCAGAGGTCGTTCGCGTCGCTAATGGTGAGGTCATAGGCTGACGGATCATAATAGTGATTGATTGCTTGTAATGCGTCGACTCTCCCCCACCCTCGCACGTTGTTGGGGTTCACGAATCGCCATGCGGTTTCGCGCAATATGAAGACCAGTTCGTGCGGTAACAGATTCGGGTCCTTTTCCAGCAACAACGCAGCTGCTCCTGACACATGCGGCGCTGCCACAGAAGTACCGCTTTTTACCTGGTAGGAGCCGCCGATCATGGTGGAAGTAACCTCGACCCCGGTGCTGTTATATCCGGTTTCAGGAGGCCGGGTGGATATGGGTAATCACGAAAATTTTCGACCGACTGCCAACTCGTCGGACCGCCCGAACTGAATCGTGCGACTGGCTCCAGCCAGGTCAGGTCTGTCGGCATCGCGACCGCGCCCACTGTCATCGCCCGGGGCACGCGACCGGGCGTTGTGATGTCGTTCGGTGTCGGCGCATGGGTCAACGGTGCCTGCCCACCGCTGCCGGAGCCGGTCACAACAAGGACACCCGCATCGACGAGGTTGTCGATCACGTTCCGCCACGTACTGAGCTCTGGCGACAACGAATCTGTCCAGCCAATGCTCATGTTGACGATGTCCGCCCCATTGGCGAGGGCATATTGCATTGCCGCCCAAACCGAACTTTGAGAGTTGATCTTCAAGATCATCAGCTGAGCACCCGGTGCGACTCCGGTCGAAACCCCGTTGGTTCCATCCCCTGCGACAATTCCCGCTACGTGAGTGCCATGTCCCCTGCCTCGCCCGGACTCGAATAAGTTCGGGCTGGGGTCGTTGTCGGCGGACTCAAAATCCCAGCCGACAACATCGTCCACAAATCCATTCGCATCGTCATCCTTTCCGTTGTTATCGGATCTCGTTAGCTTGCCATCACCATCGAGATCTTCAGCCGGGTTGATCCAAAAACGTTTTATTAGATCCGGATGATCGAGATCAACTCCACTATCCAGAACCGCAACCACAATGCCTTCGCCGGTGTATCTGCCAGAAGCTCGCAGCCATACAGCCTGCGAATTGATTTGCCGTACACTCCAGGTCGTATCGGCG
>JAOTUU010000155.1 GCA_029863705.1 Gammaproteobacteria bacterium | reverse complement strand
CCTGCTGCGGTTTCGGCTCGTCACGCAATTGGTCAAATGCTGCCTGATGTTGTGCTTGGTTGTCTTGAAGAACCCCTCGCCGGCGAGGTTCCGGTTGAGGGTGCCGCCTGCCTGTTCGGTCCAGTGTTTCTTGGTGGAAAAGGTGTTATTGCGGGCAGTGTTAGTGAGCCGTTTGTGATTAACGCGTTCTATGCCGGCGGTACCGGCGCCAGACCCGGTAAAGACGGTTTGTCCTGCACTGCGTTTCCATCAGGTGTGCGCAGTACGCCCGTGGAGATTACGGAGAACAGCGCGCCGCTTGTGATTTGGCGAAAGGAATATCGCCCGAACTCGGGCGGTGACGGTCAGTTCCGCGGCGGCCTTGGCCAGATCATGGAGTTTGCACATGCCGATGGCGAGTCATTTGTGGTCTCGAAGATGTTTGATCGCATCATTCATCCGCCGCGCGGCCGCGGCGGCGGCAAGCCCGGCGGATCGGCACGTGTCTACATTAAAGATGGTGACGAGCTAAAGGGTATGGGTCGCGAAATTATTCCGCTTGGTGCTTCCATGGTATTGGAGACCGCCGGTGGTGGTGGACGGGGTGACCCCGCCAACCGCGACCCGGGCGCAATTGCCGACGACAAGGAAGATGGTTTGGTTTCCTAGGCGCCGAAGGTTGCCACGGTTACCGCCTCACTCGAACTCACCGAGGCGCGCTTCATTCCTTCAGAGTTGTAGGTCATCACTGTATTGCCGTCTCGGGTGACCGCAATTATCCCGCCGTCGCCGCCAAGCCGTTTCACTTCGGCGAGCATCTCATCAATGGCCACTTCTGGCGTCGCGCCCGCCTTCACTTTACAGGCAATCGAAATCGCCCCGCCCGCGCGGATGATGTGTTCGCCGGTGCCCGTGCAGGAAATGGCGATGTCGTCGTCCGCCCAGGTTCCTGCTCCGATCATTGGTGAATCGCCTACCCGTCCTGCCAGTTTGCCGAAAGTACCGCCCGTCGACGTTGCTGCGGCGAAACCGCCGGACAGATCGAGCGCGACCGCACCAACCGTGCCGTGCTTCTGCTCGTGGATTTCGCTCTCATACACACCGACCGGAAGAACGTAGTAAGTGTCAGGGTCGCTAACTTCCTCAAACCCTTGTTCGCGCGCGAAGGCCAGCGCGCCATTTCCTGCCAGCATCACGTGCGGCGTCACCTGCATGATTCGCCTTGCAACCCGTATCGGGCTGACCACTCCGACAATCGCGGCTACTGCGCCCGCTTCACGGGTCGCGCCGTCCATGATCGATGCATCAAGTTCAACATAGCCCGCGGTGTTCGGTGCCGAACCGCGGCCAGCGACGTACAATCCGCTGGATTCCATTTCAGCAACAGCGTACTCGACAACGTCGAGCGCGCTCGCACCGGCTGCAAGATTGGCCTGGCTTGCTTCGATCAATCCACGCAGGTGATCTTCAACAACAGCATAATCGCGACCCGCAACGGCGCCGGCACCACCGTGTAGAGCGAGTGAGTACTTCTTATCGATCTTGTTTACTCCGATCATTCGATATCAGCTCAGATTACCGAGCCTCCGGCAATTTTGACAGTGTGCGGGTTGGTATTACTTGGTTTTTGACATCCAGAACCACCACACAATGAGTCCGATCAGTATCAATCCGGCAATATTGGTGACAAGAATCGCCATTGCTAGCTCCCGCCTGGCTTGAAAAATCTCAAGCGGTTCGCGTTAGTCACAACAGTAACTGAGGACAGGGCCATAGCGCCGCCCGCGATCATCGGGTTGAGCAGTACGCCAATTATCGGGTAAAGCACGCCTGCTGCAATTGGTATGCCCAGTGCGTTGTAGATAAATGCGCCAAATAAATTCTGCTTGATGTTTCTTATGGTCGCCTTCGAAATCGCGATTGCATCCACAACGCTGAGTAGCGACCCTCGCATCAGGGTGATATCTGCACTCTCGATAGCCACATCAGTACCTGTACCGATCGCGAAACCCACATCGGCGCGAGCCAATGCCGGAGCATCATTAATGCCATCCCCTACCATGCCTACAGATTTCCCTTTTGCTTGCAGGGCTGCAACCTTGTCCGCCTTCTCCTGCGGCAGCACTTCCGCAATAACTTCATCAATACCAACCTGTCTGGCCACTGCTTCGGCGGTGACGCGATTGTCACCCGTAAGCAACACGACCTTCAGTCCAATGTCATGCATACGGCGAATCGCTTCGGCTGAGTCTGCTTTAATGGCATCGGACACGCTGATAATTCCTGCCGCCTTTTTGTCGACTGCCATGAACATGGGTGTCTGAGCCTGGTTCGTCAATTTCTCCGCTGTGGGCTCAAGTGCGGATATATCGATTCCGCGTTCGCTCATTAGCCTGCGATTACCCAACAGCACGGTTTTGTTTTCGACGCCAGCTGCAACGCCGTGCCCGGCGATAGCTGAAAACTGCGTTACATCCAGGAGACCAATCTGCTTCTCGTTTGCGGCCGTTACAATGGCCTCCGCAAGAGGGTGTTCCGACCCCGTCTCGACGCTGGCACCCCATTGCAGTAATTTCTCCTCGGTCCATGGCTCCAGCGCCAACACCGACGTTACGCTTGGCCGACCCTCCGTTACCGTACCAGTCTTGTCCAGAATAATGGTGTCGAGCTTGCCGGCCTGTTGCAGGGCGTCGCCATTACGGATGAGCGTGCCAAATTCCGCAGCTTTGCCCACTCCGGCCATGATGGAAATCGGTGTTGCTAAACCCAACGCACAGGGACAGGCTATGATCAAAACCGTCATACCTGTCACGATGGCAAACGTGGTGACCTGGTCACCGCTACCAAAATTAATCCACCCGAGAAAAGTAACTATCGTGATTATCAGCACGCTGGGGACAAACACCGAGGCAACCTTGTCTACCATACGACCGATAGCAGGTTTTGACGCTTGTGCTGTGCGCACCATCTCTATGATTCGGGACAACGCGGTGTCCTTTCCTATGCGCTTCGCCTGAAACAGAAACGAGCCGGTCTTGTTGATGGTTCCCGCAGCCACTTCATCGCCGGCCCGCTTTACTACGGGAACAGGTTCGCCGCTAAGCATTGACTCATCGACGTTGGAAGAGCCCTCGATGATAATTCCGTCGACCGCAAGACACTCGCCGGGACGCACACGCAGCGTTTCGCCGAGACCGACTTCTTCAATCGGTATATCTTGCTCAACACCGTTTCGCACAACACGCGCCGTCCTGGGCTGCAGCCCTATCAGTCGCTTGATGGCTTCCGAAGTTTTTCCACGTGCGCGCATTTCCAGTGCCGAACCGAAATTGATCAGCGCAATAATTATCGCTGCCGCCTCAAAATAGGCGTGTTGCGCCATCGATGGAACAAGCGTCGGATTGGCGACAATCACCATCGAATAAAACCAGGCTGTCCCGGTGCCCAGAGCGATCAGCGTATCCATATTGGCGCTGTGGTTCGTGGCCGACCTCCAGGCTCCGGAAAAGAAGTGACCACCGGAATAAACCAATACAAATAATGTCAATAAACCGATCGCTAACCAGAATAATCGCCCGCCGCTTGTCGCAAACGTCGGTAATAACCCGGCCATTCCGAGAGCAAATTGTGGAAAACCAACGACGCCCGCTACGGCGGCCTTTTTGAGTAAAGATCGGTAGTAGGCTAACTCCACAGCCTCCTTCTCTGTTTCGTCTGCCGCATTGGTCAATTCGGCGGCGTCGTATCCTGCTGAGCGAACTGCGTCGATTAATGCTTGCACTGGTACATCGCCCTCGACAACGGCAGTGTGTTCGGCAAAGTTGACGCTCGCCGTGGATATGCCGGCAACCGCCTGCAGAGCGCCTTCGACAGAAGAAACACAACCGGCACAACTCATTCCGGAAATAGACAGGCGCGTCATCTCACTCACTCGATTTGTCCTCACCGTCAGCCGCCACTACCGTCGCGTCAAAACCGGCGGAATCCAATGCATCAATAAGAACAGAAGCCACGACCTTCGCTTCGACCGATGCGGTTTTGGTCTCCAGATCAACCTTCATCCGGTCGATGCCGATTTCGTCACTCACCGCTTCCTGAATGGCCTTTTCAATAGCCGCAACACAGCCGTTGCACTTCATGGTCGGGATCGATAAACGTATTTCTTTACTCATAAAGCTATCGCCTCAAATGGTTCCTCGAACTATGGCTTTTGGATACCTTACTCTCCTAATCGTACCGACAATAATCCGGCACTGCGCCACAGCAGAAACAGGGCTGGTATGACAATCAGTGTGAGAATTGTCGCGCTGACCATGCCGCCTACCATTGGCGCGGCAATGCGCCGCATCACCTCTGAGCCGGTGCCGCCGCCCAGCATAATGGGCAGCAGGCCAGCGATGATTGCTGCCACGGTCATCATGATCGGTCGTACCCGCATTAAGGCACCGTCAATAACGGCCTGTCGCACATCCTCAATCGACAGTGCGCGACCTTCGGACTCGGCGGTTGCCATATGCTGTCTTATCGCCTGGTTCAGGTACACCAGCATCACGACACCGATTTCCACCGCAACACCCGCAAGCGCTATGAAGCCAACACCAACGGCGACCGACAGATCATAGCCAAGTAAAAAGAGCAACCAGATGCCGCCGATCAGAGCCATTGGTAGCGTTCCCATGATGATTGCGACTTCAGCAAAGCGCCGGAAATTCAGAAACAGCAGCAATACGATAATCGCCAGGGTTACCGGGCCCACGACCGTTAATCGTTCCTTCGCGCGAACCATGTATTCGTACTGACCAGACCACGCCAGCGAGTATCCCGCTGGAAGCTCGACAAGATCAGCAACAACCTGCTGCGCGTCCGCGACGTACGAGCCGAGATCCCGTCCGGTGATATCCACATAGGTCCAGCCATTCAAGCGTGCGTTTTCACTCTTGATCGCTGGCGGGCCGTCGACGACTTTCACGTCAGCAACGTCGGCGAGCGCGATGCGTGCGCCCTGCGGCGTGACGATAGGGAGCAACTTCAACTGCTCGAATGAGTCGCGCACGCGTTGAGGGTAGCGTACATTGACCGGATAGCGCTCCAGGCCCTCGACGGTCTGGGTTACGTTCATCCCACCTATCGCGGTGCGCACAACATCGTGTATATCGCTGATGTTCAAGCCGTAGCGCGAAGCTCTCTTGCGGTCAATGTCGACATCGACATAACGTCCGCCGGCAACACGCTCGGAATACACCGAGGCGGTTCCGTCCACATTCGCCAGTACACGTTCGAGATCCTTACCGATGCGCTCAATGACCTCGAGGTCTGGCCCCGCAACCTTTATGCCTACGGGCGTTTTAATGCCTGTCGCCAACATGTCGATACGTGTTTTGATCGGCATCACCCACGCATTGGTGAGGCCAGGTATCGTGACGATGCGATCCAGCTCCTGCCGCAAGTCATCGACCGTGAGGCCATCGCGCCATTCTGATCTCGGTTTGAACTGAATGACGGTCTCGATCATCGTCAGCGGCGCTGGATCAGTCGCGGTCTCGGCACGGCCGATTTTGCCAAACACGCTTTTCACTTCCGGGACACTGCTGATCAGTTTGTCCGTTTGCTGCAGCAACTCGCGTGCTTTGTCGATTGATATGCCGGGATACGTCGTCGGCATATACATGAGGTCGCCTTCGTCCAATGGTGGCATGAACTCCGAGCCAAGCTTGGTTGCGGGCCACAAGCCAACGACGAGAATCACTGCTGCGAGCCCCAGGGTCACCCGCGGAAACTGAATTACCGCGTTGATGACCGGCCGGTAGGCCGCGATCAACATCCTGTTAATCGGGTTACGATGCTCCGGCGTTACCGTACCGCGTATGAAGTAGCCCATAAGCACGGGCACCAAGGTGATCGACAAGCCGGCAGCGGCGGCCATCGCGTACGTCTTTGTAAACGCGAGCGGTGCGAACAGTCGGCCTTCCTGCGCCTCCAGCGTAAATACAGGCAAGAAGCTCAGCGTGATTATAAGTAACGATAAAAACAGGGGTGGCCCCACCTCTGTCGCAGCATCGCCAATGATTCGCCAACGATTTTCGTCATTGAGCGGTTCTTTCTCGATGTGCTTGTGTACGTTTTCAATCATGACGATCGCGGCATCGACCATCGCACCAATTGCGATCGCTATTCCACCCAGAGACATGATGTTGGCGTTAATACCTTGTTGCTTCATCACGATAAACGCGACAAGGATGCCAATAGGCAGGCTTAAAATTATGACCACCGATGAGCGCAGGTGAAAAAGAAAAACGGCGCATACCAGCGCGACCACAAGAAATTCCTCGAGCAGCTTCCCTTCCAGCGTTTCGACGGCACGCTCGATCAGGGCTGAGCGATCATAGGTTGTGACTATCTCTACACCATCCGGCAGACTGTTTTGAAGTTCAGCGAGACGGGCCTTGACCGCAGCAATCGTCGTCAGCGCATTCTCGCCCCATCGCATGACGACCACGGCACCCACGACCTCGCCTTCGCCGTTCAATTCTGCGATGCCGCGACGCATTTGCGGGCCCAGCCGAATCTCCGCTACGTCGGCAAGAACCAGTGGCGTACCCTGGGCGTTTACGCCTAAGGGAATGTCGCTGAGGTCGTCAATGCTCTGCAAATAACCGCTCGCCCGCACCATGTACTCCGCCTCACCCATTTCTATTACGGAACCGCCGGTTTCCTGGTTTCCCTGCTGAATCGCCATTTTTATTTTGGCGAGAGAAATGCCGAAGGCGCGTAGCTTGTCCGGATCCACAACAACCTGGTATTGACGCACCATGCCGCCGATCGTCGCGACTTCAGCGACACCGGGTACCGTTTGCAGTTCATACTTCAGAAACCAGTCTTGCAGGCTACGCAGCTCCGAAAGGTCATTCTGGCCGCTGCGATCGACCAATGCGTACTCGAAAACCCAGCCGACGCCGGTCGCATCCGGGCCCAATGTCGGCTTCGCATTGGCCGGCAATTGCCCTGATACCTGGCTCAGGTATTCCAGTACGCGGGAGCGCGCCCAATACAGATCGGTACCATCCTCAAAAATGATGTAGACGTACGAGTCACCAAAAAACGAGTAGCCACGAACGTTTATCGCTTTTGGAACCGACAGCATTGCTGTCGTCAACGGATAAGTAACCTGGTCTTCCACAACCTGCGGCGCCTGCCCCGGAAATGAGGTCTTGATGATGACCTGAACGTCAGACAGGTCTGGCAAAGCATCGACTGGCGTTTGGCGCAGCGAAAAAATGCCCCACGCCGTAAGTAGGGCCGACAGAATCAATACCAGGACGCGGTTTTGAATCGACCAGCGAATCAGCCCGGCAATCATTGCGTCGGCTCCATCTGGTTTTGGCTGTGATCCATGGGTTTCTCGGCACCGTCCATTTTCGACAGCGCTTGCTCGATGTTCGACTCTG
>JAOTUU010000154.1 GCA_029863705.1 Gammaproteobacteria bacterium | reverse complement strand
GCAACGCGCATGGGAGCTCAATCACCGGGTCCTGGCTTCAGAGTGTGTGACGCAGCACACGATGTTCCGCAAGGAAACGCGATGGCCGGGGTATTACTATCGCGGCGATCATATGAAGCTCGACGATAAAGACTGGCATTGCTTCACCTTGTCCCAGTACGACCGTGAATCTGGCAACTGGGAAATGGAGAAAGCACCTGTCTATCACATCGTCGATTAAGGACTCTGATACGCAACTTGCTTGTGGGACAGGGCCCCGCTATTGCTAATCGCCCAGATCAGCGATAGCCATATTCTGGCCTCGGCATCGGATCTACCCGCAGCGCAGTTGCGGGCCGATTGCCTGCAGCGCTGTGTCGCGGACATCAACCAGCAACTTCCCGATGTAGTGGTTTTTACCGGTGACACGGTGCAGCACGGTCAGTCGGAAGAGTATGCGCGCTTGCGCGAGTTGCTCGCCCCGTTGCACGTGCCGCTCTACCTGATTCCAGGCAATCGCGACGATAATGAAGCAATGCGTTCGGCCTTCAATGACAAAGCCTACCTGGCTGAGAGTGGTGATTTTCTTCATTACACGGTCGAGGATTATCCTATTCGCCTGGTGGCGCTCGACTCGACGTTATCCGGCGAGCGCAAGGGACGATTTTGCCCGGAGCGCCAGGCTTGGCTCAACCAGGTGCTGAGCGAGCAACCGAATCGGCCAACATTGCTGTTTATCCACCATCCGCCCTTTGATGTTGGAGACCACTATATTGACGGCTATCGCCGGCCAGAGGAGGCCACTGCGCTTAGCGATATTGTTACTCGCCACCCGCAAGTCGTGGGCATGCTTTGCGGGCACGTTCACTGGCCGGTCGAACGACTGTGGGGTGGCACGTCAGCCCGAATCATGCCGAGCATCGCCGTGGATCTGCGCAAAGGCATCGACGAGAGCGAAGCGCTGCAGCGGCCCATTTACATGTTGCACCGCTTGTCGAATGAGAATGGTTTCGTCAGCGAAGCGAGGATGGTAGCAGCAGGAACATGAGTCGGGTCTGGTGCTACTCCTTGCTCGCCGCCAGTTTTTTGGCAAGCCAATTTGCCATGTTGGGCATGACGATCGAACGGTACTGACCGAAGCAATGCTGATCGCCACCCATGATCCAGAGATCCGTTTCCTGGCCGGAATCTGCCAATAGCCGCAGATCCGAGATCGGCGCCAGCGTATCGAGATCACCATTAACGATTAGCGTCGGTTGAGTAACGCTATGGTCGTTCGTCAGCAGGCCCTGTTTGACCAGTGAGAATCCCTGCATGTATTCGTTAATCGCATCGGTATCATCGGGAGAGAAGTGAATGGCGGCAGCCAACGCCTCCTGAATTTCCCACGCACGATCAGTATTTTTCCAACCATCGTGGATCGCCGCACAAGCGGCAATGACGGCAAATAATCGATCTTCTGTTATTGCATTACGTGCGGCGTAGTAGCCAGAAAAACTGAAACCGACATGGGCGATGTAGCGCCCGTCTATTAGAGGGTGGTTTTGCATGAAATCGATAACGCGGCTGTGCAGGACGTTCGAGTCGGCCTGGGCCGCCCATGCAGTATTTTCACCTGTGCCGAGCACGTCGAAGGTTAGTACGGCAAAGCCACGGTCAACATACGGTTTAATATTGTTGTAGACATCGCCCTTCCATGTGTCGATGCCGCCATTCCACAATATCAGCGGCGGCTTCTCGACATCAGTTGGCAGGTGCAGGTAGCCCTGTATTGTCTGACCATCATAAGGGATGTCGATAATCACCAGTTGTGGATCGAAGTATTCGCCGGCTCGCTTGTAATACTTCAGGTGTTGACTGTAAGCCTCAGCCTGACCGGGAAGCGTTTTCGCCGGGAATCTGGCGATACCGTAGAATTTGGATGCAGTCAGAAATGCCTGCCGTGCCGCATCGGGTTCGTCAGCCGCGGCAAACGCATCACCACGATCGGCAAAATACTGTCCAATTTGTGACCACTCATATACCCAGGATCCCGGGTCCGTACCCCGCATGTGCTTGATCCGCCTATAGGTCGAACGAATGAGGTCCGGGTTCTTTGTTTGCGCGCTCCAAAGCCGCAGCCGTCTTTCTTCGACGAACTCTTCTTCATTCGCGGCTTCGGCCAGTGACAGGTCTTGCGAAAAAAGACAAAGACCAACAAGTCCATAGAGAAGTTGTTTCAAGTGCATCGAAGGCTCCTGCAAGCTGATGGATCGGGTAAATATACTAAGAAAACGGGCAATGCACACGTTTGCAGGTTGTTCAGGGCGTGGATATACTCCAGCAACACCGAATTGTTTGAAACCACGGGTACACATTGCGTGTCCAACACGCAGACAAGAAGGTTGTGCCCCGAAGAAGCGCTCGGTAAGCCCGGCTTCATATTCACCGTATACCTATTGAGCTTCAGGGAGCGACTAATAATGAACTTGTATTCTTCCCAATCCAAATCCGCGGTATTTACCGCTCTGGTTTTATCGGCCTGTCTGATTTGCACCGGAGCGAATGCAGCAGGACCGAAAACGGCCACCGCGAAGCAAAAAGCGGCGTGGGAAAATGAATGGACAAAAAAGGTCGGGGTAACGCTGGAGTACGATCTCGATTCGAGCGGACCTGATGCATGGGACGCAAAAGAGCACCCGTTGGTTTTCGTAACGACGGAAGGTCCGGGTTACGGCGGATTACTCAGCGGCGTTACGCTTCCGGGCCTTGCGATTATCGATGCAGATACTCGCGAGGTAGTTGCGAGCCAGAGCTACGATCTGCTGTCGTGGGGCTGGAAAAACATTTTTGAACCGCATGGCCTGGGCGTATCGCCCGACGGCAAGTGGATCTATTTGCCAACCGGCGAGGGTTCGTTCACGACGACAACCGGCGGACACGCTGGCCGCTTTCTTGTGATTAATGCCAGAACCCTGAAGCTTGACAAGGTCATTCAGTTGTCGGGACAGGCGCATCACGCCAAGTCCTACACGAGTCCCGAGGGCGAACAGCGCGTCATGTTGTATGGCTGGTCGCAGCCCTTATTCGTGCTTGATCCGGATAATGATAACCGCGCGGTGGGCAGCATTTCGCATCAGGAGCAGGGCAGCGAAGGCTATCTTTATTTTGCGTCGCCTACCGGCGACCAGATTATTGGTACGGGTCGCTATCGCGATTTCGACATGCGCAAACACCTCACCGATAACCCCATCTGGCTGATCGATGCAAAGAACTGGCACATTAAGAAGTTCATCAGCGTGCCGGACAGTGCGCCGGTCTGGGTAAATTTCACAAGCGATGAGAAATACGCGTACATCACCGGTGCGCGCAACAGCATCGTTATGAAACTGGACCTGGAAAAAGGAAAGGTGGTTACTGAACAGCGTGCCGGAGTTGACGGCCCATACGGTAATCACTTCGGCTGGGACGATCGCTATATCTATACCATTGGCAAGGGAGAGGAATCACACAATCGCGGCAAAATGCTGGGCATGGTAGACACGGCTACCATGGAGGTGCCGGGGTCGCGCGCCATGGATCAATTCTACACAGGCTGCGTACGAGGCGATCATGGCACATTGCATCCGGACCCGGAGGCCAACGAATTGTGGATAAGCTGTAACGCGAGTTTCGAGGTCGTTGTGTTCGACCTCGACCTGAAAGAAGTCTCAGCGAGAATTCCGTTGCCAAACGGTGGCAGCACGCATTCTGGAGCATTCGTCTTCTACCCTGATGGCTGGCAAGAACCGGGTCAAACGCTTTCGGACATGAACGGCCTGCATGGCAGCGCGTTCGAGTTAAAGAAAAAAATCATAGCTGGTGAATTTTAGTCGTGCCGCGAGGATTTGGTGATTTCTCGGGAACAGGAGATCTTATGAGGCTTGGCACATCAACAACGCTAATCGCGTTCGCACACTTATTTGTCGCAGCGGTCTTGTCGTCGTCTTTGGCATATGCCGATGATGACGGTCAGTTGGCAGAGGGGGCTCGGGTTTTCAACACGATTGCCGGAGTGGGCTGCAAAACATGTCACGGAGAGTACGCGGAAGGTGATGTTGGTGTAGGGCCCTATATTCGCGGCGCCACCGAGGGCACGATTCGTGCCTCGATCGATGCTACCGGTGAAATGATCGTAATCAAGAGCGCGATCACGGAAGATGAAATCAAAGCCGTATCAGCCTACGTCGGCAGGCTTGGCACCATGCAGGCCGTGCGGACGTTGGCAAAGCGCGGGCGCTTTCTGCCCGCAGAGATCAGCATTCGGCCAGGTACCGCCGTGCAGCTAATCATCCAGAATGCAAGCATTCAGCCACACACATTCAAGAGCGACAACCTGGGCATCGGCGAATTTACTATCACAGGTCGCAGCAGCGGCAATGTCGAATGGCGTGCGCCGGAAACTGAGGGTGAATTCTCACTGTATTGCTCAGATTGCAAACTCAAGAATCAGTTTTTCACGGTGCGCGTAGCAGAGAGTGCCGAAGAGTTTCGCGCTGTTGTGCCAGTCAACAGTGTTACAGATGATGCGATGTAACAAGATCGAATGAATACGAAAACCACGTCGCTTGATAGTGGGCTGCATTCTGACGAATCCCCACAACGTGGTGCGTGGTTTTCCAGACACCAGGCGGTCGTTACAGCGCTGTTGGTTACGCTTACTTTATTAATAGCGGCCAGCTGGCTGGTCTTTCCCTACTACGTTAAAGACCATGACCTGATCGCAAGCGTCGGTGGCAGCGTTAAGCAGGAAAAACTGCGCAACGCAATTAGCATTGGCCAGTTTCTGAACCGCACAACGTTCGGCTCAGGAGAGGCGCAGGTCGACGTTCTTTACGCGACGCCGAAATACTTTGCGGTCACCGATCGTGCGCAGGCTGTCACACAATTCCGACCTGACCTTTACCTGGTATTCCTGGTTACGGAAACCACACACACCGAAGACCTGCCCCGGCAGTTGCCAGATGCGGTGCTGAAAGTTGATGGCCGTGAGTATGCGCCTTTCGATGTGGAAGGGCCGCTGGAGGTTTATCACCACAGGGTCGTTACGCTTCGTTTCCCGGCTTATGGCGAAGACGGCACGCCAGTTCTGCCCGACGAATCGACGACACTGGAGCTGCAGCTATTCAACACCTGGGATCCGGACGATTCGCCGCGGATTGTAAGCTGGGATCTGCCACTTGCTTATCCGGAGGCACTGGAGAATCCGGGTCCATGGACACCGGTCATGGTGTTGGGGCTGTCAGCGGGATTGTTATCGTTCGTCCTCACACCGTGTCTTTTGCAGTTGTTGGTCGTTTACGTAGTTACACTGACCGGGTTTTCTGTTGACCAATTGCGTAGTGGTACCGCAGCGGTACCGGTCGATGTCAGACGCAAGCTTCTAATGGTTGCCGCTTCGTTCGTTGTGGGTCTGACCGCGTTGTTCACTTTGACCGGCGCAGGAATCGGGCACGCCGGTAAGCAAATGCAAATGTTTTTTGCGGTCTGGAGTCCAACGCTCAGTGTCATCTCGGGAATTATCGTGATCCTCATGGGATTATGGATTGGCGTACGATCACGGGCACCACTTGTTTGCCGCCTCGTTCCTGAAAAAATGCTGAAGGCGCAGTCCCATGGCGTGGCCTCTTACTTTGGGTCAGCGCTGATCGCAGTTGGTTTTTCGCTGGGATGTATCACATGTTTCGGTGGCGCGATTATCGCTACGCTGCTGATCTACGTGGGTTCTTTGGGTAGCGCACTGGTTGGTGCTACTGTCATGTTTGGTTTTTCGATGGGCGTTGTCATACCGTTTTTATTGGCGGCCTTCTTCCTGTCCCGCACCATGCCGCTGCTGTCGAAAATTCATCTATATGCGCCGACGATCGGGTTTGTCGGCATGTTAGTTATTGTTGCGTTCGGAATTGTGCTCGTTACCGACAATTTCCACGTCCTAAGCGACCTTATTTATCCCTGGTTGGGTCTGGACAGCTAAAGCCGAGTTTATGAAAACAATCAGCGTGTTCGCCATCGGCCTGTTTTTGAGCCTCTCGATTTCGTCAACGGCGTTCGCGCGCTACGATGACGGGGCGCGTTACGCGTTTGTAGCCAGCGCGAGCAACAAGTCGATATTCATCATCGATCTGCAAGAGAGATCTCTGGCAAACACAATCGAACTGACAAAGGCGCCCTCATCGATCGCAGTTTCTGAGCGGCTGAAGGCACTGGTTGTCGGGCATGAAGCTGACGATAGCCTGACTCTGATTGATCTTGGTTCTGCTGAGCTGACACAAATCGCGTATCCGCTGGACATAAGCCCTTCGACAATCGAAATGAGCCCTGTTGGTGAAACGGTCGCTATCTTTGACAAGGAAGTGGGGAGGCTGGAGATTCACGCATTTCGTCGCCGTGCAGTTCTACTGTCTGTAGATAACGTACAAACGGAGTCAGAATTCACGTTTAGTTCCGACGGTGCGATGATATTTTGGGTGGACGATGGCAACGGAACTTTCAACGCGGCCGATCTCTGGTCAGAAAGGAAGAGCATCGAGCTGGCGAAGCCCTGGTCCGGTCTGTCAGCAGTCTCGCGCAGCATCGACGGCAGAGTTGCCTTCATTAGTGAAGCATCAGCCGGCGTCGTGCATATGATCGAATTGTCGACGTTTTCGCCATTGCTCAAAGTCCACGTCGGCAACAGTCCCGGTCGACCCTGGGGCACCACCGACGGACGTTTCATGCTGGTTCCGAACAATGGTGACCGCACATTGACGGCAATATCAACGGCGTCCGGTGTATCTGCGTACACGGTTCCCACAGTCGATCATCCTTTGTTTATTAACCCCGGCTGGCTGGATTCGACAGCAGCCGCGGTCGGTGAGTCCGGCGATGTGGCATTTATCGATATCGATAATGGGAGTGTGACGCACCGTTACGAACTCGAAGCTGCGGCACTCGATGGCATTGTGACTTCGGATTCCCGAACGTTGGCAATCCCGGTACCTGAAAAGGGTTCTATAGTGTTTTTCGATATGCGAAGTCGAACCAGGCTGTCGTCGATTCCTGGTTTGCCGCTTGATATTGGTCCGGCAGTACTGGCGATCTCAAATAACCTCTGTCACTAATGAAACGCAAAAGAAACAGTTTGTTCTTCCCGGTGGGGCCTGTCCGCGTCCAATTCGTCCTGTGCGTCCTCTTAATGTGTCCGCCTGGTCATGCTGAGGACATCGTTGCGGGTAACTTCGAGCTGATCGATCAACAGGGCCGGGCTGTAACCGAGCATAGTTTCGACGGCAAGCTGCGACTGGTGTTTTTTGGGTATACGAGTTGTCCTGATGTTTGCCCAACAACGCTGTTCGAAGTCGCTCGCGTAATGCGGCAACTGGGTGACGAGGCTCGGCAAGTGCAGCCGATTTTCATTAGCGTTGATCCCGATACTGATACGCCTGAACGGCTCGCGAGCTA
>JAOTUU010000019.1 GCA_029863705.1 Gammaproteobacteria bacterium | reverse complement strand
TGGGACCGGTTCCCTGGTGTCAATTTGGCAGGGTTCCGGTGTGCCGCTGCGACATATCGCACTTTCTGACGATGCTGCTCCTTTACACGAGGTTGAAGTTGGTGGTGCGGAAAGTGCCGCCGGCCCGCCGGCAAAAGGCGAAAGACACTGGGCGTTCGAATACAAGATTAAGGCAATGCTGTTCGCTGACGCCGTTGGTTATTCGCGCCTAAGCGAAGATCAGATTCCTTTGTTCGTCGAGCACTATGTCGGCGCCGTAGCCGAGTTTAACGAACGGACCAGCTGTAAGGCCTTGCACATTGAGACAGCGGGCGACGGCATGTACATCGTGTTCGATGATCCCGGCGCGGCTGCGCATTACGCTCTCGGTTTGAGTGAGCTCATCAACAGTTACGACTGGCAAAGCCTGGGTCTGCCGGACGATATGAGTGCGCGCATTGGCCTGCACTGCGGACCGGTTTTCATCGGCCGCGATCCGATCACAGACACTCCTTTATATAGTGGTATCCACACCAATCGAACAGCCCGCATCGAGCCCATCACGCCACCCGGGCAGGTCTATGCCAGTAGTGCGTTCGCAGCAGTCGCGGCAGCGCGTGGCAGCGAGGGATTTCGCTTCAGTTATATCGGTCGCACCCAACTCGCCAAGGACTACGGTGTGCTGCCTCTCTACCACGTCAAGCGCAGCGAGCCCCAAGCACCTTATTCGGGTTCGGACGCAGGTCGGGCCGTGATAGCATCGTCTCAATAAGCGATCGGAGAGCCCTGCGTGCCTGAGATAATCCCACTAGGTTGGTTTCATACCGTCATGGGCATCATCGCCCTTATCAGTGGTGGCTTTACGCTCGCCAGGTTCAAGGAAATAACTCTGCAGACGCGGTCGAGCCAGATCTATCTGGTGACCACCTTGATTACCGCGGGCACCGCCCTTGCCATTTTTCAACGCGGCGAGTTTGGCCCGGGACATGCCTTGGCGGTGATGACATTGTTAGCATTGGCTGTAGGGACGCTAGCAGCAACAACAAAACTCTTCGGAAAAATTTCGCGTTACGTGCAGGCGCTTGCTTACTCGGCGACACTGCTTTTTCATTGTATTCCCGCGGTAACTGACGGGTTGCTACGCTTACCGGTTGGCGACCCTGTTCTGACGTCAATCGAAGATCCGATTCTGAAGATGTGTTACCTCGTTTTGTTGATCCTGTTCCTGGTCGGAATCAGCCTGCAATTGCGTTGGATTCATAGACAGCCCGCGTCGTGAACAGAAAAACCCGAAGCAAGCAAGTGAACGCAAACAGCAGCTACGGTCGAACGAGTCTCGTCGCTGCTGCCGTCGTGATTCTGGTACTTGCCGTACTGGCGGCGACGTTCTTTTCCAAAGATGACGACACGCAGTCCGTGCAAGCTGAGGTTGCGGCGCGCCAGGCAGCACTCGCGAGCGAGCATTCGCCAGCGCTCGGTGATCCGGGTGCCAAGGTGCATATCGTCGAGTTTCTCGATCCGGCGTGCGAAACCTGTGCCCTGTTTTTTCCAATGGTCAAACAGTGGATGGCTGAGGTGCCGGGTGAGATCCATTTGTCGGTTCGCCACGTTGCATTCCATTCCGGTTCTGACTACGCGGTCAAAATCCTGGAAGCGAGTCGAAAACAAGGCAAATACTGGCAGACCCTGGAAGCTCTGCTGATGTCGCAACGTCAGTGGGTACAGAACCATACCGTCCAGCCCGACAGAATTGGGCCAGTCATTGCGGCGGTGGGTTTGAATATGGAGCAGCTGATGGCCGACATGAACACAGTGGAAGTGATGCGGCACATGGAACAGGACAAGAAAGACTCGATACTCCTGAAAGTCAGTGCAACGCCGGAATACTTCGTCAATGGCCGGCCCCTGCCCAGTTTTGGCCGGCAGCAGCTGGCTGACTTGATCCGCGAAGAGTTAAGAAAGTAGGGCGCGAAGCGATGAGCACGTCCGGTGTATTCAGGGAATCAGCCATCATTCGGCTATGAAGAAAGCACTGCTTTACATTCCCATCGTCCTTAGTCTCGTAATTCTCGGCGCCCATTTCATGCGCTACGGCAATTTAGCTGGCGTGATTGTTTTCCTGGGGCTGATTGCCCTGCTCTTTGTTCGGCGAGCGTGGGTTGCCCGACTGATGCAGGTCGTCCTTGTTCTTGGCGCGATCGAATGGGTTCGTACACTTTATGAACTGGCGCAGGCACGTGCTGCGCTAGGCCAGCCTTTCATCCGCATGACTCTGATACTTGGCGTCGTGGTTGCCGTATCGTTCTGTTCGGCACTGCTTTTCCAGTTACCGGCACTGAAAAGGATCTACCGGCTGGATCGTAGCGACTAAATCGGTCCGCCGGGCCATCCAGGGTCAAAGAAATATCCCTTTAGAGACCACCGTCAGACGATCGCGTGATACACGTCACAGATTCGATCACTCGCTGGTCAATTATTGACCAATTTACAGAATTTGCTGTCATAGTGCCGAACCGAATTATAAGTGGGCTCCTTATGCGGATTGCCATCTTTGTCTCAATCATCGTCCTGTCGCTTGGCAGTTTTCAGGCGGTATGGAGCGAGCAGGCTTCGATATACGCGCCACTGGATGGTGGCAGCAAAGCTCCCGTGGTCAAGGTCGCCAGGGAACACGAACAACAGTTTGTCCGCCGCGGTATTCGTTTTAACGATCCTGAACTGCAACAAATCGTGAATCGGGTAGCTGAGACGATATTACCGGTCGTTGCCGACACGTTCATCAATTTCCGCGTGTACCTGATTCGCGATCCGTCACCGGCCGCTTTTTCGCTCGCCGATGGACAAATCTATGTGCACACGGGGCTGCTGGCGCGGCTCGAGAACGAAGCACAGCTCGCCGCTGTGCTGGCGCACGAAGCGCACCATGTCGCGGCACATCACCACATCGAGGCGGATAAGCTGCGGCGAACCAAGGGCAATATAGTCGGTGGAGTTGCGACGTTGCTGAACAGGAACGCCAGGGAGGGCGTCTCGTATGAGTCAGATGGCAGGTACTTTGCGCAGTCAGTGTATTCCGATGACATGGACTTCGAAGCCGATGCCGGCAGCATTGCTCTGATCAGTCGGGCCGGCTACGCGCCCGTCGCTGCTGTGCAGGCACTGCAACGTCTGAGACAGGACCCCGAGCTCTCGTTAGACCGCGGGACGGCATCGTTCAATACACTTGAATTGATGGCTGAGCGCCAGGGACGGTTGCAGGAGCTGGTCGACGGTATGCCGCAGCAATATGCGAACGTGGCGCCAGCCGATGCACGACCGTTACAGTTGCGACGCGTAATCGAAATGACGATTGACGATTACATTCGCCTTGATCGTCCTGGTACGGCGCTCAAATTCGCTGATTCTTTGATTGAGGCGCGGCCGGATGCCTTCCTCTATGAAGCGAAAGGCGAATCGCACTTTGCACTCGGGCCGCGACCAGTCGAACTCGAACAGGAATTCGCAAGCTGGGTGATAGCCGGCAAACGTGCCGAGAAGACTCGCGAGGAGATTCATGCTAAATACCTGGCGCTAGAGGGCGGGCCCGAAAGACTGGCTTACAACCTGGAGAGTGCTGTCACTGCCTTTAACCTGGCAATCGAACTCGATGAGAACAGCGCTCGCGCTTATCGCGGTCTGGGCAACTTGCACTACGAACAAAACGATTTTCGACAGGCCGGCAGGAACTACGTGAAGTACCTGAAGCTTGCAACTGATTCGATGGATAGACCATTCGTGCTTGAGAGATTGCAGCACATAAAGATAGAACTCACCAAACAGAAGGAAGCAGGACAATGACGAAACAATTTCGAAAGGGCCTCTGGGCCGCAGGCACCTTGCTAATGCTCCTGGGCAGCCAGTCGGCACTTGCCGGCGTCTGTTTATGGGGTGAGTGCAGCGAGATGACGAACGAATTTCGCACCCTGGAATTACGACCCAAAACAATCGCCTTACTCCCGGCTCGTTCGACGCTCACACAGGATGGCGCTTTTAATACCGAAAGCAAGGTCGGCGAGACAGCGGGCCTCGAAGACGCGCTGGCAAACAGCCTTGAAAAAGAAATTTCGGCTCTCGGCTACTCGGTTCGTCGACTGACATTTGACGAGATTGGCCAGGATCCGCAGTTGTCGGCCCTGTTAAGTGCTGCCAACCAACGCTATGACGAAGAGTACGCCACGATCGTTGCGTTCAAGGTGAAGGGCATAAGGTACCGCCGCTACTCGGTTGGCGAAGAATCGCGGCGGCTGGCCAAGTATCTCGGTGTCGATGCCGTGGCATTCCCGAGAATGCAGGTCGTCGGTGCCAGCAGTGGCTCGAAGTGGATGTCTGGCCTGGGTATGAAGGAAGGTAAAGCAGGCGGCATAAATATGGAATTCGGCCTTGTGCATGCCCGCACCGGCGATATCGAAGCGCTCTTTGGCGGTGTGTCCAAATCATCGACCGGAACATTCGGTGGCGTAAGCTTCAAAAAGATCCTCAAGAAAGCCGACAAGTACATGCAGGACATTGCGGAGACGTCGGTCAGGAAAATGCCCAAGGTCGACAAGGCACTGAAGCCGCAAAAGCTCGACGAAGAGGCAACCGAGCTCGTGTTATATGACGACGTAGACGAAGAAGCGGTGCTCGACGATCTGGACGATCTGTTGGGCGGAGAATAGCCCGAGTTTGAAGTCCCCCCCATTGGCACATTGACTGCGGTATTATCCAGATTCCACCAAAACCGCAGGATGTTGCAATGGCTATCAAATTCGAACTTAACGGCGAGAGTGTGAATCTGGATGTGGATCCAGCCATGCCGCTACTGTGGGCAATCCGTGATGTCGCCGGTTTGACCGGTACCAAGTTCGGTTGTGGAAAAGCGCTTTGCGGATCCTGTACCGTCCACATCAACGGGCAGCCGATGCGATCCTGCGTGGTTCCGGCATCGGTGGCCGAAGATGCCAAAGTTACGACGATCGAGGGCTTGACCGAGGATGGCAATCACCCGGTCCAGGTTGCGTGGCGGGAGCTAAACGTCGCTCAGTGTGGCTATTGTCAGTCCGGCCAGATAATGAGTGCGGTAGCGCTCCTGGAGCGCACCCCTAATCCCAGCGATGCCGATATCGACGAAGCGATGAGCGGCAACATCTGTCGATGCGGCACTTATACGAGAATTCGCAAGGCGATACACCGTGCTGCGGGGGACAAGTCATGAGCGAACTCCGAAAAATCAGCCGCAGAGAATTCATGAAGCGTACGGGCCATGCCGGTGGGGGCCTCGTATTCGCTTTGACTTTTGCGAGTGCCTGCCAGCCGGACGAGATGGCTGTAGGTCCGGCCGCGAAGGCAACCGCGTCGGTAGCGCCGAACGTTTATGTCAATATTCGCAACGACGGCATCGTCGAGATCTATTGTCACCGCTCCGAGATGGGCCAGGGTATTCGCACCTCATTGCCGCAGGTTATTGCTGACGAGCTCGAGGCGGACTGGGACAAGATCGAGGTTATCCAGGCCATAGGTCATGAGAAATACGGGGACCAGAATACCGATGGATCTACGAGCATTCGCAATCATTTCGATTTGCTGAGAAACGCGGGCGCAACCGCCCGCGACATGATGATCGCAGCAGCCGCAGAAATGTGGGCGGTTCCGGCAGACGAATGCGTGGCACGCGGGCACGCCGTCCACCACGAGGGTAGCGGCAAGTCGGCCGGCTATGGCGAACTCGTCGAGACGGCTGATGGCATGCCGCAACCGGAAAGCGCTACGTTCAAAGCCCGAGAGGACTACCGCTACATCGGCAAGCCGATGGATACAATTGACGGGCTGGCTTTCACGACGGGTCGCGCCATGTACGGCACCGACACCGTGTTGCCGAATATGCTGTATGCATCAATCGAGCGCTGCCCCGCGTTCGGCGGCACCGTGACATCGTTTGACGATGCGGCTGCACGAGCGGTTGCGGGCGTCGTGGATGTCATCAGGATGCCCGAGCCGACCTCGCCGCCGTTGTTCAATATTCAGGGCGGGATCGCCGTGCTGGGCAGCAACACCTGGTCTTCAACCGAGGGTCGCAAGGCGCTCGAGATCGAGTGGGATCGCGGCGTAAATGCGGAGCACGAGAGTAAAGCGTACAGGGAAGGGCTGGTTGCGTCGGCGTCTGCACCCGGTACGACGGTCCTTGCGCGCGGCGATGCCGATACTGAAACGCACAGCCAGTTTGAGGCGGTCTACTACACGCCGTACCTCGCGCAAGCGCCGATGGAGCCGCCTGCTGCGACGGCGGTAGTCAACGACGACGGCAGCTGCGAGGTCTGGGCGAGCACACAGGATCCGCAGACAGCGCGTGCCACTGTTGCCGCGACGCTGGGAATCGATAAAGAGCAGGTGACCATGAACGTCACGTTGCTCGGCGGCGGATTCGGTCGCAAATCGAAACCTGATTTCATTGCAGAGGCGGCCTGGCTCGCTCGAGAGACGGGTCGGCCTGTCAAGGTTGCCTGGTCACGTGAAGACGATATCCGGCACGGCTATTTTCATTCTGTCAGTGCCCAGTACTATCGTGCGGGCATGGACGCAGATGGCACGACTCAGAGCTGGTTACAGCGCAGCAGTTTTCCGTCGATTTTCTCGACTTTCGCGCCCGACGTGAACGGCCCAAGCGGCTTCGAACTCGATCTTGGTCTGCTCGATGCGCCGTGGAACGTGCCCAATATGCGGATCGAGACCTGTGAAGCGAAAGCGCATCTTCGTATTGGCTGGTTACGGTCAGTGTGCAACGTATTTCACGCCTTCGGTTCGTGCAGCTTCGTCGACGAATTGGCGCACGCCAAGGGGAAAGACCCGAAAGAGCACCTGCTTGAGATGATCGGGCCGGCCCGCAACATTGATCCGGCGGATGCGGACGCAAAGTACACGAACTACGGCCATGAACTTGCCAAACACCCTGTCGCCACAGGACGCCTGAGTGCTGTCGCTGAAAAAGTCGCCGACATGGCTGAATGGGGCCGCGAGCTACCTGATGGCCACGGGCTCGGCATCGCTGCACATCGGTCCTTCCTCTCCTACGTTGCTACGGTTGCCGAAGTCAGCGTCGATGAACAAGGCAAGCTGATCGTGCATGAACTCTGGATCGCGATCGATGCAGGTACCGTCGTCAACCCGGACCGGGTTCATTCGCAACTGGAAGGTGCCGGGATTTTCGGCATGAGCCTCGCTTTGCACGGAGAGCTCACGACGAAAAATGGCGCTGTCGTGGAAGGCAATTTCGATTCCTATCCGATGGTTCGAATGAGCGAGGCGCCAGCCGAGATTCATACCCATATCATGGAGTCTGATGCACCTCCGGGCGGCGTCGGTGAGCCGGGCGTACCGCCCGTCGCACCTGCCATCGTCAACGCGTATTTCGCAGCGTCTGGCAAGCGGCTGCGTGAATTGCCGCTCCGGAATGCGGGCCTGACGTAGGTCCTGCGACTAATAAGACGTTCGATTTAACGATATTGTGTATTAAGGTGGCGCGCACCATCGCTGCAGGGGATAATCGCCAGGTTACAGGCACGCTTTCTATCTGATTGGTGCGGCAAGGTTGCCAACAGATTTGCACATGTTGCTATACCAATAATCGACTCGGGAGTCGCTATGAATTTGCATTTGCTATTGGTCATCGGGTTGGTCGTCGGCATCGCTGCTTGTGCTGAGAAAGAACAGGCTGTGCCCGGGCAGGGAAGTGAAATGGAACCGGCCACGCCAGCGGCAACCGAGGTGCCAGCGGTCGAACCCGAAGCAAGCGCTGCGCCGGCCGAGGATTGGCGAGACTCTGCATTCATTGATCACATGCATGTGCATGCGGCACAACTCGATGATCTTAATTTCGCCCTCGCCGATGGCGACCTCGAGGCTGCCGGGATGCCAGCCTACTGGTTGTCGCGACACAAGACGGTAGGGGGTCTGCCGTTAGAGCTGCAGCCATTTGTGACTCGCATGCGTGAGGCGGCCCGTACCGTCGAAGAGGCGGACGACCTTGTGGTTGCAAGCGCAGCGGCGCAGGAAATCAGCGCGCAGTGCCAGGGTTGTCACGCTGCAGCGGGATTCGTCGCCGAGTAGCGATGGCTCATTGCGGCCGGGCTGCATAACGGAGCCGGCGGTTCCGTAACGCCAAGAGCGATAGCAGTGACATCAAAGGCAGCCCCGATGCGCCACCACCCGATGAGCCCGCCCGATCCTTTTCGTCGTCATCGCCGTCATTGATGCCGCCTGCGCTGAGCGGGTAGCGGCAAACGACGTGGCGGATTCTACGTACTAAAGCTCGTCTCGCGGCGCTTACACGTTTTCAGGACAGGCTTAAATGTCGTCGTCAGGCTGCAGGGATATGTCGCCGGATTCCCTGACACGAATCGCCGGCCGGAAGCCGCCGATATCAAGCTTTGCCTCAAGCTCAAACTCAAGGCTGTCCCCGTCGCCGCGCATCAAATCAGTTATGAGCCGAATGCCGGCAAACAGATTCGCGGCGGCTGTCAGTACAAACTCCCCTTCGCCATAGCCATCAATGACCGGCAGATCATTGGCGACGCCCTTGATTATTTCGTGCCCCTCGAGACTGACGGTGTAGGCAACTCCCTGCAGCTCCAGCGCCTCGCGATTTGGATTGATCACGCGCAATCCTATTGCAAAAGACGGTAACGCAGCCTCCGAGGGCAGGGCCTTGAAGGAGCTGATCGTTACAGTCGGAGTTTCGTAGCCTGGCCCCATGCCGGCGCAGCCGGCCAGAATCACAGTGGATATGCCGAGAATAAGCGGCTGCAAAAAGTGCAGGAGAGAATATTTGCGGTAATTCATGATGATGTCGCGACCGGTTGTTGTTGTGGCCTAAATGGCAGCTTAGTCGCGGTGTCGCACAGTGTCTATGAGCCAATCAAGGTCGCGTATCCGATTGGCCTTATGACTCAGGGGCCACAATTGTGACATCGGTCTCGGATATTGCTGTCTCGAATCAATATTCTCTTGTTTTACAGAATCTTATCTCTATGTCACTGCAAAAGAAAATCGTCCTTGTCTTCGTAACTCTGGGTGCGTTGTTTGCTATTGGCACTAATCCTGGACTGCACGCCGTATTCCTTCCGGCGTTTGAGGATTTCGAGCTTACGTCGGCGCAGCAGAGCATGGTCCGGATACAGCATGCGCTGAAAGCGGAGATGAGAGCGCTCGAGGTTTTCAATCGAGAGTATTCGGAGTGGGATCACGCCTACGATTTCGCGCTCGGACGAAGAGATGAGTACGTAGAAGAGAACCTCGATGTCTCTTATTGGGAAAGCGTCAATATCCAGATGATGTTGTATTACGATTTGGACGGGCGGCTGATATGGGGCAGGATCATTGATCCGTCGCACTTTGACGAGGTGCCAATCGAGCAGGAACTGTTGCAGTCGATTACTTCCGATCACCCGCTGCTACAGCATCAGGAGGCCTACGAGCCGATTCTCGGGATACTTCAAGCCAGAATAGCGCCTTTGCTGGTGAGTGCTCTTCCGATTCTACCCAGCGCGCGTGAAGGATCGCCTGCAGGCACCCTGATTACGGGAAGATTCCTGGACTCAGCACTGGTCAAAGAGCTGGCAGGTTCGGCGAGCGTCGATCTCTTGATTCGTAACAGATATGAGTCAATAGATTCTCAGGAAGTCATGAGTGAGTTCGAAGCGGCAGGGGAGCTCGAGGATTCGACTCACTGGCACTATGGAGAAGAGGTCCTCACTGGCCACCATATAATGACTGACGTCTTTGGTGTGCCGGCCATTCTTATCGATGTAAATTTACCGAGGTCTATTGTCGCCATTGGTCACAGAACAATCGACGCAGCCAAATTCTTATTGCTGGCTGCGACGGCGGCCTTCTTACTTAGTTCCTGGCTATTCATGCGGCATTTGATTGTCGCCCCCGTAGCTAAGTTGACACAACATATGTTGAGGATCAGAGAAACGGGGGATCTGGATCAAAAGCTTGAGTCGGATCGACGTGACGAAATCGGCTTGCTAACACAGGAATTCGGCCAGCTGACAAGCAAGCTTGGCGGCGTACAACGAGAGCTGGAGAAGGCTCGCGATAAAGCCCTTGCACTGTCAGATGCAAAGAGCGAATTCCTCGCGCGCATGAGTCACGAGATTCGCACACCTATGAACGGCGTCCTTGGCATGGTCGAGCTGCTCGATGGCACAGCTCTGAACGACACGCAGAAGCGCTACGCACTGACAATCCGCGATTCTGCAGATTCACTTCTCGATATCATCAATGATGTTCTCGACTTTTCAAAAATCGAGGCAGGCAAACTACGCTTGGAGAAAGTGGTTTTCGACCTGAACGCTTTTTTGACCGAGACGGTCGCCAACCTCGAACACCTGGCCCTCAATAAGGGCTTGAAGCTTGAATGTCAGTTGCCCGAAGGTTCTGCATTGGCCGTATGTGGAGATCCATTCCGCATGCGACAGATACTGACGAACCTGATAGCCAACGGTATCAAATTCACCGACAGCGGAAGCGTAATCTTGCGGGTGACCACGAAGGATGACGATGCCGAACACATGAACCTGTGCTTCGAAGTGATAGATACTGGCATTGGAATCGTAGCGGAAAAACAGAATCTCATATTTGACTCTTTTGCCCAGGAGGATGGGTCGACCACGCGCCGGTTTGGCGGCACCGGACTCGGGCTGTCAATCTGCAAGCAACTCATAGAAATGATGGACGGCAAGCTCTGCGTACAAAGTGAACCAGGAAAAGGATCGGTTTTCTCATTTCGCTTGCGTATGAAAGCAAGTAGTGGAACGGAGTTTTCTGCATCTGCGCGTTCTCTGCAGAAGGACATTCTTACGCTCAATAAGCGGACTGCAACGATCAAAGCGCTGCGAGGCCGGGTGTTACTTGCAGAGGACAATCTGGTAAATCAGGAGGTCGCCCAGGGTCTGCTTGCGTCAATTGGCCTGGAAGCTGTCGTCGCGAAGACTGGTAACGAAGCTATTGAGCAATTCCTGTGCAACACTTTCGATGCCGTGCTGATGGACTGCCAAATGCCGGAACTCGACGGCTACCAGGCAACACAAGCAATCCGGCAGCTGGAGACGGAGAGCAACGAGGATCCCGTTACTATCATTGCCGTAACCGCTAACGCTTTGGCAGGGGACCGGGAGAAGTGCGTTGCTGCCGGGATGAACGATTATCTAAGCAAACCTTTCACGGGCGAGCAGCTATATCGTGTACTGTCGAAGTACCTGCAACACAACGAGCGGGTTGCCATCCAGGAACCCAGCGGTCATATGGCTCAGGAGTCTGTCACGCCTGAATTTGATGACCAGCCCTCGTCGGCGTCCATCGACGCCAGTGTACTTGACGGGCTGTCAGAGTTGCAGGAGACCGGAAGCCACAACCTTGTGCAAAGAGTTGTGCAGGCCTATCTGGAGAGCTCTGAAGAACTCGCTATGCAATTACATGCGGCAATAGATTCTGCAGATGCTGAAAGCGTTGCCAAAACCGTGCACAGCCTCAAGTCGAGCAGCGCGAACGTTGGCGCGCTGAAATTGGCGGGTCTTTGCAAGACGCTGGAGACGGCAGGTCGTCAATCAGACCTATCCATGGCGGCGGAGCTCCATCAACAGATTCAGCAAGAGTACGAGCAGGTTATCGACGCGCTTAAGCTGCGTATGAAGGCGGTGGCGGCATGACGCCTGATACTGCTAACAAGCCACTCATTCTCGTGGCCGATGACGATCCGACTCACCAGTTAGTGATCCAGGCGGTGCTGAAGAAAGCCGGCTATCGCGTATTGGCTGCTCCGGACGGAAAAGTCGCACTGGAACAGTTTGCGCAGGCGAGCCCTGATATCGTGCTAATGGACTGCCAGATGCCGATACTCGACGGTTATCAGGCGACGCAAGCGATCCGGCAGCTGGAGTCAAGCAGCAACGACCAACCGGTCGTAATCATCGCCGTAACCGGAAACACGGCGGTCGGTGACCGGGAAAGGTGCATTGCTGCGGGGGCGGACGACTATCTGGGCAAGCCTTTTACGGGCGAACAACTCCGCGAGGTCGTCTCTAAATACCTGCAACACAGTGAGCCGCTTCCGGCTGGTGAGGACCAGGATTGTGAATCGCAGGAGCCCAATCTCCCAGTCGTCGAGTCCCGGGTGCTTGACGGGCTGTCCGCGCTGCAGGAGGCGTGGGGACAGGATGTTGTGCAAAAAGTTGTGCAGGTTTATCTGGACAGCTCCAAAGAAATCGTCGCGGAGCTGCGGCTGTCCCTTGATGCTCCTGACGCCGCAAGCGTTACTGCGAATGCGCAGGCTCTCAAGTCGAGCAGCGCAAAAATTGGCGCGCTGAAATTGGCGGATCTGTGCAAGGCGTTGGAGACCGCAGGCCGCCAGGGAGACCTGTCATCGGCAGCACAGATTCATCAACACATTCAGCAAGAGCACAACCAGGTGCTCGAGACGCTGAAGCTAAGAATCGAATCGTCGGTGGAATAAGTCGTATCTGACCAAGAGCGAAATCAATTGAGCGAGAATATTGTAATAGGCGCTGTGCTCGACTTCCCGAGATACCGTTGAGCTATCGGCTTGTATTCGGTGCAAGTGGCTACATCGGTAGTCATCTTGCGCCGTACCTGGCATCTCGGGGCTTGGCGGTGCGCGCGACGTCGCGCAATGTCGAAGTCGTTGCAAGCCGCGACTGGCCGGATGTCGTGTTGGCCGAGGCGGACGCGTTGCAACCGGAGTCCCTGGACAGCGTTCTTGAAGACGTCGACATCGCGTATTACCTCGTGCACTCGATGGCCGCAGGTAAGAACTTCCCTGAACTGGACGCAAGGGCGGCGCGCAATTTCGCGGACGCGGCTGCGCGGCAAGGCGTCAAACGCATCGTATATCTGGGAGGGTTGGTTCCGGAATCGCCAAAATCTACACATCTTCGCTCACGCCAGGAAACGGGTGACATTCTCCGCGCGGGTGGCGTTCCAGTGACAGAGATTCGCGCCGGGATGATTATCGGTCCAGGTTCGGCGGCCTGGGAAGTGATACGCGATCTCGTCAATCATCTGCCCATAATGATAACGCCGCGTTGGGTATTCTCGCGCTCGACGCCCATAGCGCTCAGCAACCTGTTGCATTACCTCGCCGAAGCACCAGTGCTCGGGGAGACCGCCGGTGAAATTTACGACGTCGGCGGCGTCGACGACCTTACGTACAAAGAAATCATGCAGCAGTACGCCGAACTCGTCGGCAAGAGTACGCGCATCATTCCGGTTCGCGTCCTTACGCCGCGCTTGTCGTCATACTGGCTGCGCCTTGTGACGTCGGTGCCGACAAATATTGCCCGCGCTTTGATCGACGGGCTTTCCCAGGATGTGATTGCCGACGACGACCGGCTGGCCAATCTCGTTCCTCAAAAACTTCTCGGCTTTCGCGAAGCGGCCGTCGAGGCGCTCGAAGCAGACCGTAAACACGCTTTGCCGGCCCGCTGGGTCGAAGGCGCCATCGCCTGTCGCGAATTTCGACCGGAATACGGTTTCTATTCCAAAAAAACGAGCGACAGTGCCCACAGCAGCGCCAGCGCAGACGCCTTATGGCGAGTTATTTGCCGTGTAGGAAAGGACGGCGATTTCTTTTACGCCAACTGGCTTTGGTGGCCGCGAAGATTCGTGGACTGGATCCTCGGTGGGCCGAGCTTTCGCCGCAAGCGCCGCCACCCCGACGAACTTCGCGTAGGCGATACTGTTGATGCGTGGCGCGTGATCGCCATGCAGCCGGGCAAACAGCTAACGATGGTGATGGAAATGAAGGCGACGGGTGCGGGCGTGCTCGAATTCGATATTGACGATAACAAAAATGACCAACGGACGATAACCGTTACGGCATACTTCCATCCGGCTGGCGTTTGGGGAATGCTGTACTGGATCACACTGATGCCATTTCACGCATTCATTTTTCGTGGCATGACACGCGTGATCGCAACACGGGCTGAAGCGGAACCGGCGACCTGATCTCAAGGCCAGATATCGCGTTGCAGCACCACGGTTGCAATTCTCTCAATCGCCGTGACCAGTGCTGCGTCACGTAAGGTTGCGGAGGCTTTAGTACCGTCGGCACCAGCCTTAGGCGTTTCGTTCAGGGTTTTCCAACGCTCGACCGTGTTGTCAACGGCGCGAACCATGCGTTTTTTGAGGCGCCGTTCAACCTTGTCGAGATCCCACTGCTGGTTTTCGAGGTTCTGGACCCACTCAAAGTAACTGACGACGACACCACCACTATTGGCAACGATATCGGGCAATGCAAGGATGTTCTTCTCTTGCAAAATCTCATCTGCCGCCGCTGTAACCGGACCATTGGCAGCTTCAATAATGAGCTTCGCTTTGATGTTGTCCGCGTTGTCAGTTCGGATCTGGCACTGGATTGCGGCGGGGATGAGGATGTCGCAATCATAAGCTAACAGCTCTTCATTACTTATTTCGGCAGCGCCCTCAAAACCAACGACACTTCCCGTCTTTTCCTTGTGCGCCGACACCTGGTTCGGGTCCAGTCCGTTGTCGTTACTTACCCCCCCGCGAGAGTCGCTGACCGCAACAATGCGAGCACCGGCATCATGGAACAGGCGTGCTGCCGTCGCTCCGGCATTACCGTATCCCTGTACTGCTACGCGCGAGTCTTCGAGTGTCTGCATGCCAGGAATAACTCCATGCTCCAACAGTCGCTCAGTCGCGAACAGGCCGCCTTGCGCAGTCGCTTCGTCGCGCCCGACCGATCCGCCGATTTCGAGCGGTTTGCCAGTGACGACGGCGAGGTTGTTCTGTCCCGGATGCATCAGGTCGAACGTGTCGTAAATCCACGCCATGGTCTGCTGGTCCGTGTACACATCTGGCGCAGGGATGTCCGTGTACGGGCCAATCGTGTCGCCCAGTTCTGCGACAAATCGACGCGTAATTCGTCGCAACTCGCCGCGGCTCAGTTCCTTCGGATTGCAAACGATACCGCCCTTGCCGCCGCCGAACGGTACGTCAACAACCGCTGTCTTCCACGTCATGAATGCAGCAAGCGCCGCGACCTCGCCTTCGGTGAGGTCCGGGTGATAACGGAGACCACCTTTGCCTGGCCCGCGGACACGATTGTGCAGAACGCGAAAGCCGTGAAATGTACGAATCGAGCCATCATCCATGTTGACAGGGAAGCGAACGTGAATGGTTCGTTTCGGATTGATCAGGTATTCGACAATGCCGATTTTGATGCCATCGATCCAGGTCAGAGCCCGCTCGAACTGTTGGGTGGCGTTTGCAAAAAGATCGAGGTTTTCCACAAGCTTGGTCGGCGTTGTCATAGCAGTGCCTCAGTGAAGAAACAGCTCTCCGCAGCCAAATGATCTCACCTGGTAGCGCCCGGGGCGCTACGTAGAATCTCGTATCGCTACTGACAAGTGCGCTATGTCTGTGCAAGGCCCTTGCGGCGTCCACGGACTTAACATATCGATGAATCACGTTTCAATTGTCATAAGCGACAGACGTCATTTTGCTCGGCGACAATTGTGGTCCGAACAACTCATATGGCGTAACCACGCGGTTTTCTGGCCGATCGCATGGCGTATTCTGTTAACCGGATCACCCAATCTGGCATTACGTACCTCATATAATCTGACTCTAATATGCCAATAGGCGGTTCGAGCCTGTGGGCAATTGGGCTCGAATCGGCTTGACGGAGTACGTCGATCTGAAGTTGGCGGCCGTGGTAAAGCGAGCTGCGAAGGAACATGTATTGAATATGACAAACAACATGAAATCGCTGCTAATCGGCATGGTAGCCCTTGGATTTGCGCAGGTGAGCGCGGCCGAGGGGACCATCGCCGGAACAGACATTGCTAATACGGCCGTGGTTAGCTACGAGGTCGTCGGTACGCCACAAACGATATCGTCAAATACCGTGACATTGACCGTGGCCGAGGTGCTGAATGTCGATGTCACGTTATTGAGCGGCCCGGTTTCGGTTATCTCCGGCGCGAGCACGCAGGAGTTGCTGTTTGTCGTTACCAATACCGGTAACGGTACAGAGACATTTTCACTGGCGATCGACAACGCCCTGAGCGGCGATGATTTTGACCCTGTCGAGTCGACGCCGGCAGCTATCTATTTTGACACCGACGCGAGCGGCGATTTTTCGGCGGGTGATATTGCATACACGCCTGGTACGAACGATCCGCTGCTGGCACCCGATGCCTCTGTTGATGTGCTACTGGTTAACGATATTCCAGCTGCACTGGCCGATGGTGCCATTGGCCTAAGTGAGCTTAGCGCAGCTGCGCTTACGGGCACCGGCGCTCCCGGAGACCGATTTCCCGGCGATGGTGATGGCGGTATCGATGCGGTTGTCGGCACAAGCGGTGCGGCCGATGCGATCAGCGGCCAATACGTTCTCAGTGACATCCAGCTTTCAGTAGTCAAGAGTGCCATCGTTCTCGACCCATTCGGCGGCACCGACCCGGTACCCGGGGCTGAGATTACGTACCGCATTGTCGTAACACCGACCGGATCGCAAACAGCGACGACTACATTGATCGCCGATCCAATTCCGGCAAATACCAGTTATCTGCCGAACAGTATTACGCTGAATGGCGGGGCATTGACCGACGCCGCCGATGCTGATGTCGGTGCGTATACGGCATTGCCGACGCCGGAGGTTTCAGTGGGTCTCGGCGACCTGGTCGAAGCAGATGGCGCCCAGACAATCGAATTTACTGTCACCATTGACTAACAAGCGGATGCAAGCGACCGACGCGATGAAAAGAGGAATACAAATGAAGAACCTGGCAATGACGACCTCCAAAGGCCTGTTGCTTACCGGCCTTCTGATACTGGGCGGTAACGCAGTGGCACAGGAGACCACGATACGTCTGGAGCACAAGGCCGAGCAATGGGAGCGCGTCACCGATGAAAACGGCGTCGAGCAAACCCGGTTGGTCGAGGCAACGCGAGTGCTGCCTGGCGCAGCAGTCCTGTTTACTGTCACCTATACAAACACCGGTGATCAGCCCGCCGAAAACGTCACAATCACCAACCCGGTTCCCGACCACATGGTCTATGTCGATGCCTCGGCTAGCGGTGACAGCGCCTCGGTCACGTTTTCCGTGGATGGCGGCGAAAGTTTTTCTGCTGCACAGGACCTCTTGGTATCTGACACGAATGGTGTGCAGCGATCAGCCAACGTCAAAGATTATACCCACGTGCGCTGGGTCATCGACAACGACGTCGCCTCAGGCGCTAGTGGTGCGGTGCAATTTACGGCCGTGGTCGAATAGAAATCTAGTATTAGTGACAGCGCTGATTTCGATAAAGGCGCTGCACAAACAGAGGGAAAACGCTCACTGGTCTTCGGGCCAGAGGATTTGAAACGTTTTTTGAGAAAAAGGAAATTCGCTCTATGTGTGCTTCAAAATTGAAAAGGCTTCTTGCCTTTGGATCCATGGCTCTTGTCAGCCTCATCTATTCCACGTCTGTGCTCGCGGTAGGCACCGACGCTGGCACCCAGATCGACAACACCGCAACCGTTGGCTACAAGGTCGGCGGAGTCGTTCAAACGCCTGAAGTCAGCCCGACGTCAACGTTCTTCGTTGACCAGGTCGTCGACTTCGTCGTTGCAGAGGCGGACAGTGCTGACACGCTCGTAGGTGCCGGTGAACAGGATGCTGTGGCTCGCTTCACGGTCACCAACACGGGTAATGCGCCGCAGGACTTCGCTCTGTCGGTTGCTGACCTGGTTGGCGGTACGGTTTTCAGCCTCGACACCATCGATACCGATGCATTGACGATCTTCGTCGACGTCAACGATAACGACGTTTATGACGCCGGCACAGATATAGCAACGTTTATCGACGAACTGAGTGCTGACGACACTGCAGCCGCAGACGCGGATAACGTCATATCGGTGTTCGTCCTCGGTGATATCCCGGGCACCGCCGACGGCAGTGTTCCTGACGCCGCGAACATCGAGCTGACGGCCACGGCGCACGTAGCCGGCGGAGCGACAGTACTCGGTGCGGCCGAAGCTGAATCCGGCGGCAACGACGATACGGGCTCGGTGCAGATCATATTCTCTGCCGCGGTGGATTCTGGCGCGACGGCAACGGCTGCGGGTCAGGACGGCTATTTGGTTGCAGCGGCGAACCTGTCTGCCGACAAGACGTCCACGGTCGTCAGCGATCCGCTGGGCCAGGCGTTTCCGCTGGCTTTGGCCATCCCGGGCGCATTTGTCCAGTATGAAGTCACGATCACCAACACCGGCGACCTGCCGGCCACCGAGGTCCAGGTGACCGACGCCATCCCGAGCGATCTGACCTTCGAGACCGGTACGTACAACGGCGCAGCATCGGACGTTGAAATCGTTGTGGGTGCAAGCGCGGCCGTCTACTGCATCGCCGAAATCGGCGGAGACAGTAACAGTGATGGTTGCTTCCTCAATGGGGCTGGCGACAGCCTGACGGTCTCGATTCCGGTCAGTGGAACCTATCCGACGGGATTGACCGTGGGTATAAACGCACCGACTGATGACGTCATCGTCCGGTTCCAGGCGTCGATAGACTAGTACGTGCTAACTGACAAGATCTATGTGATCTAAATGAACTCAGATAGCACGGCCACAGCAACGTGGTGGCCGTGCCGGCAACGCGAAAGCAAGCCGGACACTGCCATAGAGCGTAATTTGGTCGCGGCGGGTAGAGCAACCCGCCGCGGCTTTCCTACGTCTATAGACCGTGGGTTTTCAATGAAGAACCTGCGTCTGCTGCTGTGGATCCTTGCAATTCTGCCTGCCGGAAACGCTTTAGGACAAACTGCCGCGGGGACGACAATCGTCAACGAGGCCGCGTCATACTACTTCGACCCGACGGGCAATCCGATTACCACACCATCCAACCCTGTCGAGATCATCACGGTTGCCACACGCACCGTCGCAAGACTGACGTTCCATCGCGTCACGGCGAGCGGCAGTGGCATTCCGCTCGGTCCGACCGCATGCGCACAGGGAGGCGGGCCGTTCTTGCCTCTGCCGGATCCTGTTTTGCTCGGCGCAGTCACTATCGATCCGGACCAACCACACACCCTGGCGCCGACCGGTTTGTACCACGCCGGCGAGCCCTTATTCGTCACACTGAGCGACCTGGATCAGAACCTGGATCCCGCCGTTCGAGAAACCATCGACGTAACCATCAGTAGCGCACCGCCGGGCGACACGGAAACGCTGCGACTGATGGAGACAGCTATCGACACCGGCCTGTTCGCGGGCTATGTGCAGACAGCGGCAACTACCGCAACACCCGACGATTGTGTATTGCAGGTCGTTGCCGGCACTGACATCGATGGCTTCTACCAGGATCCAGATGACCTTGTCGACGGCGATGACGCGCAGGCGATTGTCGATCCACTAAGCATCGTATTTGACGCTGCCACCGGTAGCCCGGTCGACGGCGCCACTGTTCGGCTCGTCGACGCGGTGAGCGGCGCACCCGCCGTTGTGTACGGCGCTGACGGCATTTCAAGCTTCCCCGCAAGCATCACGAGTGGCAGCAGTGTCACGGACGGCAGCGGAAAGGTTTATAACTTCCCTCCCGGCGGATACAGTTTCCCGGTGGTGCCCGAAGGCGATTACCGAATCGAAGTAGACCCGCCGTCTGGTTACTTCGGCTTGTCGCAACTCGATATGAGTTTGTTACAGAGCCTTCCAGGCGCGCCCTTCGCACTCGACAATGGATCTTTCGGCACAGTGTTCACGGTCGACAACACGCTCGCGATCAACCTTGACCTGCCGCTGGACCCGGAAGCCTCGCTGCTCTACATGCAGAAAACGGCGAACATCAACGTCGCCAGCCCCGGCGACTTCGTGCAATACACGGTGCGCATTGAAAATACCAGCGCCGTCGTGCAGACCCAGATCACCATTACCGACTTGTTACCGGTCGGCTTCCGCTTCATGCCCGGCTCAACTTATGTTGACGATACCGCGGGACCCGAACCGACCCTGGGCGCGGACGGTCGTGCAATCAGTTTCGACATCGGCGATCTCGGTGCGGGTGCAAGCATGAGTGTCCGTTACGTCACCGAAGTCACGGTCGGCGCAGCGGGTAAGACCGCAACCAATATCGCGTACGCCAACAGCACAAGTGGTGTTCAGTCCAACGAGGCGAGCGCGACATTGCAACTCGTCGAAGAATTGTTTACGAGCAAAGCGATTATTGCCGGCCGCGCCATACTCGAGAGTTGCGACGCCGAAGTCAGCAACGATCTCGAAGGCGTCGCCGGATTGCGGATCTACATGGATGATGGTCGGTATGCGATAAGCGACGAGGGTGGGCGTTTCCACTTCGAAGGACTCGATCCCGGCACGCATGTCGTGCAGCTCGACACGGATACCGTACCCGAGCACCTCGAGCTGATCGACTGCGAAAGCAATTCGCGTTTCGCCGGCCGAACCTATTCACAGTTTGTAGATTTGCGTGCCGGCGGCCTGTGGCGGACCGATTTTTACTTGCGGAAACGTCCATTGCCCCCATTGCCGGCCGGCAATGTCGTACTCGAACTCGATGGCGAACGTCTGGCCGCGGATACGATCCGCTACGAACTGAAAGTGAGCGGCGGTGGTATACCCGTAGACGACGTTGTCGTTAATCTCGTGTTGCCGCAAGGCCTGACATACGTGCCGCAATCATCCGTTATTGGCGGCGTGCGCAGCGGCGGGCCGCAACAGCGCGTAAACACGATCCGCTACCTGCTCGGCGACAAGCCGGAAAGCTGGAACGAACGAATTCAACTGGATGCGCGCCTGGCCGACGATGCCGACGGTGAGCTGGTCGCGAGCGCGGTTGCTACCTTTCGCATGATGAACGGTGAAAACGGTCGCACCCCGCTTGCGAAGAAACAATTCGACTACCGGCCAGAACTGAGTGACACGCGCGTTATCACTTTCTCGCCGCATTTCGCCACGCTCAGCGCAGAACTTACGGACGGGGATCGGCTCGAACTGAACACGCTGATTGCCGATTGGGAAGGCGGCAACGACGCGATCCTGACCGCGACCGGCCATACCGACGACCATGCGATCATACCCGGACATCCCAAGTTTGCCGACAACTACATGCTGTCAGTGGCGCGCGCCACTGCGGTTGCGCGCTACATCGCCGGGCAACTAAATATTCCCGGTAGGCAATTGCGCGTCAACGGGCGTGGCCCGGACGAGCCCGTCGCCGATAATGCCACTAAAGCCGGCCGCGCCAAGAACCGCCGCGTCGACCTGAAGTTGGAAAGCCGCGTCCTGGTCAGCACCGCGGAACTGGGTGTCGCGAATGGCGGCATTGGCCGCGTTGAAACGCAGACCACCGGCATCCGTCCCAGCGTCGCGGATGACGTGCAGGATTTTGAATTCGAGCAAGCGGACGCGCCGCAATTCAGCCAACCCGGTTTCGTCGAGACCCTGCGCCCGGGCACGCGCTGGCTGGCGCCGGCCGTCGGTTTCAGCCCACCGATCCCGAGCATGAAGATCGTCATCCAGCACGAGCCAGATGAAGTCATTGCATTGTCGGTGAACGGCGTCGCTGTTGACCCGTTGAATTTCGTCGGTACCGAAATCAACCGTGACAAGACTGTTGCGATAAGCCGCTGGCGTGGCGTTGATCTTGTAGCAGGCGCGAACCAATTGGCAGCAGTCATCAGCGACGCGCAACGCAAGCCGCTGCAGACGCTGAAAACCAGCGTCCACTACGGTGGCGGACCGGTCAGGGCCGTGTTCGACAAGGAAGCCTCGCGACTGATCGCCGATGGCAAAACTCCGCCCGTTGTCGCGATTCGCTTATTCGATCGTTACGGCGAGCCTGCGCGGCCGTCGACGACAGGCGCTTTTTCCGTGACTGCACCGTATCGCTCGCTATGGGAAGTCGAGTCGCTCAATGAGAACCAGCTTGTGGCCGTCGGCGACCGTGAACCAATTTATCGCGTGGGTCCGGACGGCATTGCCTACTTACGACTGGAGCCGACCACGACGACCGGCGAGGCCATTGTCCGACTGAAATTCGGCGCCGATCGCGTGCAGGAACTGCGCGCTTGGATCGAGCCGGCGCCGCGCGACTGGATCCTGGTCGGGTTTGCCGAAGGGACGCTCGGCTACAACACGCTGAAAGACAACATGGTGACTGCGGCAGACTCGGGCTTTGAGGACGAAGCCTATAGCGACGGTCAGGTATCGTTCTTCGCCAAGGGCCAGGTGAAAGGTGACTACCTGCTGACCCTGGCCTTCAAAAGCGACACCGACGAAGAGGAAACCGACGGGCAGCTGTTCGGCACTGTCGATCCCGATCGCTTCTACACGCTGTATGGCGATACGACCGAGCAACGTTTCGAGGCGGCATCGCGGCGCGGCCTGTTCCTGAAGATCGAACGCCGCCAGTTCTATGCGCTGTTCGGCGATTATCACACCGGGCTCAGCGTGACAGAGTTGTCGCGTTACGATCGCAGCCTGAACGGCCTGAAATCCGAATACCACGGCGACCGCTTCGCGTATAACGCGTTCGCAAGCGATACCGACAAAGCCTTTGTCCGCGACGAAATTAATGGCGATGGAACATCCGGACTGTATTACCTTTCATCCAGTCCGATCGTAATCAACAGTGACAAGATCGAACTGCAGACCCGCGATCGCTTCCGCAGCGAAGTTATTCTGGAGACGCGGTCGCTATCGCAGCACCTCGATTACAGTATCGATTACAACACCGGCGCAATTCTTATGAAACGCCCGGTAGCGAGCCGCGACGAAAATTTCAACCCGATCTATATCGTCGCCAATTACGAGACGCCGCAAACGACGGGCGAAAATATCAGCGCCGGCGGCCGTGGCTCATGGACCACGGACGATAACCGCGTCGAGGTCGGCGCATCAATTATTCACCAGGGCACCGACGGCGATTCCGCCGATCTGCTTGGCGCGGATCTGCGCGTTGCGTTGAACGAGCAAACCGAGCTTCGCGCCGAAGTCGCTTCGACGGACAATGACCTGACCGGCAGCAACAACGCTATGCTCGCATCGCTCGATCACCAGAGTGAGAAGATCGACGCGCGCGTCTGGTTCCAGGAAATGGAAACGGGATTCGGCCTTGGTCAGCAGAATCGCTCTGAAACCGGTATGCGAAAGTATGGCGTCGATGGCCGCTATGCATGGACAGACCACCTCAGCCTGGTCGCTAGTGCATTCCGCAATGAAAACCTGGTCGACGATGCGAGCCAGGACGTGCTGGATGCGAAGTTCCTATACCAGAACGGTAACCGCAATGTTGCCGCGGGCCTGATTGCAGCGCGCGACGAACACAACACGGGCGAAACTCGTGAGTCCAATCAGCTCTCACTGTCCGGCAGCATGGGTGTGCTTGGCGACGCCCTGAAAATTCGCGGTTCCGTTGAAGCGTCAGTCAGTGGTGACAGCGCCTCGACCAATTACCCTGACCGCGCACTGCTCGGCATGGATTACCGCCTGACCGATGCCGTGAACATATTCGCCGAGATAGAGTCCGCCCGTGGTGCCGATTGGGACGGAGTTACGACCCGGGTAGGCGTGAAGACGCAACCATGGCAGAGCGCACAACTCAATTCTGGTGTGAATCACGAGATGACGGAATTCGGGCCACGCAACTTCGCCACTGTCGGTCTGACCCAGGGTTGGCAGATGAATGAACAGTGGTACTTCGACTTCGGCCTCGATCAGTCACGCACGATTGGCGACGAGCCGCCCCGGGTGAACCCTGACGCTGCCCCGGCGTCTGGCAGCATTGTCGGCGGCGACTTCATTGCCACTTTTGTCGGCGCCTTGTACCGCTCAGAATTTTGGACCTTTACGTCGCGCGCCGAGTATCGCGACAGCGACACCGATAAACGCATCAACCTGATTGGCGGTTTTTATCGTGAGCAGGTTCAGGGCCACGGTTTCTCGGCAAATCTGCAATGGCAGGACAGTGATCTCGACATCGGCGGCGCAACGACGCTCGGCAACCTCCGGCTTGGATGGTCGTGGCGGCCAGCCGACAGCGAATGGATTGTGTACGACCGGATTGACCTGATTTACACGTCCAATGAGACTGCGCTGGACAACCTTGAGTCATGGAAGCTGGTCAACAACCTGAATGCCAACTGGATGATCAATCGCAACACTCAGCTGGAACTGCAGTACGGTGCAAAGTATGCCCGCAGCCTCGTCGGCAACGATTCATACACGGGTTACACCGATGTCATCGGCGCAGGAATGCGGCGTGATCTCAACAAGCGCTGGGATATCGGCGTCCACGCGGACATGTTGCACTCCTGGGCATCGGATGTGTCGACTTTCGGCTGGGGAGTGGATGTGGGTGTTACCGTGTTCGACAATGTATGGATCAGCCTGGGATACAACTTTGCCGGATTCAGGGATGATGATTTTTCGGGCTCGAACTACACGGCGCAGGGCTTATTCGTCACCTTCCGCATCAAGGCGGACCAGGACACGTTCCGGGATCTGGCAACCGACGGCAAGCTGCCATGGGGAGGCAAAGATGACTGAGCCTCGCAAACTTACTGTTGCGCCACTGTCTCATCTTTGGGCTCGGCTGACGCTCTCTTGTGTCCTCGCCCTGAGCGTCGTGTTTCCGGCGGCCGTCAATGCGTTTGAGCTTGGCCAGCGACAGGAAATTGTCTTTGTGGACAGTGCGTTGTCCGACCGTGAGGCTCTGCTGCGCGCGCTCGACCTCGGTGACAGCAGCCGCGACATCGAGGTGATCTGGCTCGATCCGTCGAGCGACGGTGTGGCGCAAATCAGCACTGCCCTCGCAAAGCGGACCGGCATCGACGCACTGCATATCTTCTCACACGGCGAGGAGGGCGGCTTCACGATCGGCACGACCTTTGTCGACGAGCGCGAAGCGCGTCGCCAAGCGACCGAACTCGAGGGCTGGCGGGCATCGCTGCGACCCGGGGCTGACTTGCTGATCTATGGATGCCGGACCGCTCGCGGTTCGAACGGCGAGCGTTTCTTGCAAACCCTGGCCGACCTGACCGGCGCCGATGTGGCGGGCAGTGAACACCTCGTTGGCAGCACACAGTCCGGTGGCGAGTGGGCACTAGGGGTCCGCGCCGGCCAGATCGAAACACGCGAGGCCGTCAGCGCGGCAGGCCGCGAGGCCTGGCCGGGGCTGCTCGCGTTGCTCGGATATGACTCGTTCAGCTACCCGACGGGCTCGCTCGATGCCAGGAGCGGCGGAACCGGCTGGTTGGACGCTTGGGCCTTCGCAGGCGCCGGCAGCATCGATGTGGTCGCGACCGGTCTGACGCATCCCGGCGGAGGATTGGTCACGGCCGGCGGCGCTGTTCAGGGAAACGTCAGTGGTGCTATTCCTCTACCCGGGCAGGCCGTCCGCAACCTGTCCAGCAGTTATGGTGCGGTAACGGAGACCATTTGGGTCAGCTTTCTGGTCGAACCTCAGGACATGGCGGCCTTGAGTTACATGGGCATTACGATTGGCAACGCCCTCGCTGATCCGAATACCCCTGACATTACTCGATTGTTTGTCGGCTACCGCGGCACGGACTTCAACATGAACAGCTGGGGTCACGGCACTGACAACGTCGTCGTTCCCGGAGCGCTGTCGGGCCAAACGGCATTCCTGGTGTTGAAGCTCGACATCAACGAAGTGGCAGGCTTCGAAGTCGCCACTTTGTACGTGAATCCGACCGTCGGGCTGGCGGCTCCCGACGTGGCTCCGAGTGCCCCGAAGGCCGATCTCGACTTGGGGACATTCAGCACCATAAGCATTGGCACGGGTCATGATTCGTTTGGTTCCAACGCGGCCCTGGTTGACGAGATCCGGATCGGTAACAGCTACGCGGACGTCGCGTCCGGACCCCCACCTACGGCCACAATCTCCGGGACGGTTTACACCGACGAGGGGACCACCAACGCCGGCGCCGGGCAAACGGTCCGGCTCCTCGTGAATGGCGTCAGCGTCGGCAACGACGTGACCGATGCGAGCGGTGCCTACTCGATCACGGCGGCGGTGAATCCGGGGGACGCCATCCTCGTGTACCTCGACCAGGAGGCGATCGACGGGACCGCGGTGACGGTCTCCGACGGTGCCAATCTCGCCGGCCTGGATATCTACGACGACTACGTCATTACCCGCCACGACAACGGCGGCGCGCTCGCCAACGCCGACATGGACACCGCCCTCGGCAACTACGGCGACCCCGAGATCCATTACACGGTTACGGCGGGGGCACTGACCGTTGACACCTTGAATAAGCTCTACGTGCCCGCCGGGCACACCTTCGCCCCCGGCGCGGATGTGACCGCCGATTTCATCAAGATCGTCGGCACGATCGATGCTGGCGCCAACACTTTCAGCATAGGGCAATACTGGGACGCCGCTTCCGGCACCTTCAATGCCGGCACTTCGACGGTCACGTTTGTCGGCAACGCGATTAGCACCTTTATCCCGGGTGGGTCGACCTACGGCAGTCTCGAGATCAACAAAAGCAGTAACAACAGGGTCGTTACTGTCTCCTCGTCCTCACTGACACTGGCCCCTGCGAGTTCGCTTGCGATCACGACCGGCATCTTCGATTTGGCGGGAAACAACCTCGATATCGGAGCCGGCAGCAGCTTTTCCAATGACGGAATCCTCACGCTCCAAGGTGGCGAGACCGTTACAAACCTGGTCAACGACACCGACTCGGGATCGGTAATTTACAACGGCGGTTCGAGTTACACGGGGCTCGCCGCTGGCGACAACTATTACCATCTGACATTCGAAAACGCCGCAGGAACCTGGACTCTCGATAACAACCTGGATGTCAATTCGAATCTCAATGTAACTGACGGCACGCTTGACGTGTCTGCATCGGACTATTCCATCAACGTGGCGGGAGATTTCACCAAGGATGCTGAGGCGAATTTCGTGCCGCGAAGCGGTACGGTAACCCTGGACGGTTCAAACCAGCGTATCAGCGGCAACCCAACATTCTTCAATCTGGTAAAAACCGTTGCTTCTCCCGACACACTGACGTTCACCGCAGGTCAAACCACGATCGTCAACGGCACGGCGACACTGCAGGGCGCTTCGGGGGCGCTTCTCTCACTGCGCTCTTCTATACCGGGGTCTTCCTTCTTGTTCACTTTGGGCGCCGGCGCCACAAAGGACATCAGCTTCGTGGACGTTCAGGACTCCGACGCGTCGGAGTCGGACGCGGCGCTGACGCCGATCGATCCCGCCAACTCCGTGAACAGCGGCAACACGGTCGCCTGGTTCAGCCCGACCATCACCCTCAGCAAGAGCGCCGACGTCGCCACGGCAAAACCCGGCGACGCCATCACTTATACATTAACCTACGGCAACAGCAGCGTCGGTGACGCCACCAACCTCGTCATCACCGACACGATTCCGGCCAATACCACGCTGGTCCCCGCCAGCATTACCGGCGGCGGCACCGAGAGCGGCGGCGTCATTACCTGGAATCTCGGGCCGCTGGCGGCCGGGCAGGTTAATCGAACCGCCGACTTCGCCGTCACGGTCGACGCCGGTGTATTGGCGGGGGTTGTCATCGACAACAACGCGACCGCAAATTTTGATGATTCGGGCGGTACACCGCAGACACCCGTCACATCCAACACCGCTAACGTAAACGTAGCCCAGGCGGGTGGGGTCTCAGTGCAACCGGACCAGAGCGGAAACGTAGGTTCGGCGACCGGGAACCAATTGAGTTACACGTTCACGGTGACCAACACCGGAAATGGCAACGACCACTTCGATCTGGGCATACTGAAAAGCGGTCCGGACTTCTGGATCGGGGAACTCTACGATGCGACGGGTACTGTCCTGATGGCCCAGGACGCCGATGCCGATGGCATCTGGGATTTTGTCAACCCGGCCGTTGACTTCGATGCGGACGGCCAGCCCGATACCGGGACCATGGCAGCCGGTGCCACGCTGGATGTGATTCTCCGTTTGACGGTGCCCGCGGGAACGACTCCCGGCGACCGGGACGTCACCTCCCTGACCGCCACCTCCAATTTTGACGACGGGTTTGGTTTGGCGACCGCGACTTCCGTTGCGGTATCAGGTGCCGACACACCTGAAATTTCATTTACAAAAAGCGATACGCCCGACCCGGTGCTGTCGAACGACAAGCTGTCCTACGCGCTTACCTATGAAAACACGGGAACCAAGATAGCTACCGGAGTCGTTATAGTGGACAGCATTCCGGCAGGCGCTGCATATGTTAGTAGCAGCGCCTTTGGCGAGACCGGCGTAGCCATCGAGTTCTCCACCAACAACCGTGCGACGTGGGGCGCCGAGCCCGCTGATCCCACCACGGTCACTGATATCCGCTGGATAGTGGGCAACCTCAACAAGACTCGCGATGCACAAGTGGCGAGTTTCGATGTTCAACCTGATATCGCTCTGCCGGATGGCAGTATCCTGGTTAACACCGCCACGCTTAGTAGTAATGAATTACCCGATATCACAGTAACGGCGTCCACTACCGTCCGCTCGGCTGTCGCATTTACCAACAGCACCAAAACGGTAGCGCCCACACTGACAAGTCCGGGTGCTACGCTGCTCTACACAATTTTTGTGACCAACAGCGGGGCCGCGGCGGGAACGAACGTTGTCGTCACCGACTTGCTACCTCTCGAAACAAGTTACGTACCAGGCTCCATTACCGGCGCAGGGGCAGATGATAGTGGAGCTCCCACCCTGACATGGAACGTGGGTGTGATCCCGGCCGGAACGACAATAGGGCCCCTGACCTATCAGGTTATTGTCAACAACCCGGTCGCAGCAAACACCTTCTCTATTCAGAACACAGCGAGTATAGATAGCAATGAGACGTTGCCCGCCAATACTACCACCGCCACAACAGTGCTCACCGCAGCACCGTTGTTTTCCGGTAGCAGCAAGACCTCCCAGGACCTGAACGCGGGACCTCTCCTGGTCGGAGATACGATCGAGTACCGCGTTGCCGTGATCAATACGGGCGACATGAACGCTTCGGGCGTGGTGGTAACGGATACGGTTCCGGCCGATACCGCCTATGTCCCGGGTTCCATCGCCGGGCTCGGTGCCGACGATTCTGCAGCGCCGAACCTGACCTGGAATATCGGCAATCTTGCGGTGGGAGTTCCATCGGTTGTCACCTTCCGCGTGACCGTCAACGGCGGAGTCCCGATCGGGACCCAGATAAGCAACCTGGCACAGATAGCAAGCGATCAAACTGCTGCGGTGTCCACGCCGCCGGTTGTCAACACGGTCGGTGGCGGCACGACAGGCTCTGTTCAGAGCACCAGCCCCATTGTGCCGGGCGCGAGTGTGCTGATCAGGATCACGGATGCCGATCTGGATACCGACATTGCAACGCAGCAAAGTTTCTCCGAAACGACGACGAATACCGTAACCGGAGAGACGGAATTATTGGTGTACACGGAAACCGGACCGAATACCGGCACGTTCGAAGCGACGGTATTGACCGTCTTCGGCGTCACTGCCGGCACCATTGATGATGGAGTTTTCAATGTCCAGGCAGGTGATACGTTGGAAACCACCTATGACGATGTGCTGACTAGTTCGGGAGCACCGGGAAGCGCGACGGCAACGAC
>JAOTUU010000153.1 GCA_029863705.1 Gammaproteobacteria bacterium | reverse complement strand
CGTCGGTCATTTGGCGGACGGCGTTCCAGCCGTTTACCTGGCCCGTCACCTCAGCCTCTACACCGTTAATGGTGACGGCGGGCTTCATGAGCGCTTCGCTGGCCTCGATATCGATGCGGGCAGACTTGCCCTGCTTGACGAACCCATTCGGCTTTGCCGACTTGGTGCTCTCCCTGACTGAGACGCTGGTCAGCGTAGGTGCTACGCCGTCCTTGAAAGAGGGTTCAGCCAGGTTGTGCTGCGTGACATCTTTGCCGCCGCCGCTACAAGCGGACAGCAGAAGCAGGCCTGCCATGGCCAGTATTGCACCAAAGCGACTGGCAAAGTTGCCAGTCGGCCTGTGGTCTGAGTTGAAGATTTGCTGTTGCATTACGCCCCCTAAAAATGTGTCTTTTGGTGCCTGCCTATTTTGAAACTGGTTTCTTGACTGCACACCATTGTTAATCAGCGGCTTCTGTCATCTGGACGGCTGCGTCCTTGTGTCAGTAGTCGAAGTTATAGCGGACCGCGATTTCGTATCGAGGACCAGTCTGAACGGCCTGCAGCACCTGCCTCTCCGACAGCCCATAGACGTGAATGGTCTCATTGGTGAGATTCAAGCCGGTGAAATAAAACGTGAGATTGTCATTCAAGTAATAGGTTACGTTCAAGTCCAACTGCCCGAAGTCCTTAACAAAGGTGGGATTGGAGAGTAAGCCCTGGCCCTGACCCTGGCCCTGGAGGAAGTCGTCGCGCCAGTTGTAGGCAAGGCGAACCTGCAGATCTTCAGTGTCGTAGTAAGCAATCAGGTTAGCCGAATCACTCAGCCCGTTCAGGACGAACTGGTCGTCATACGGGTTAAAGAGGTCAAAAGCGACGTCAGCGTCAGCAAACGTGGCGTTGACGACGAAACCGTATGGGGAATCACCAAATTGATGCTGAAGGTTCAATTCAATACCGTCCACCTGTGCGTTGTCCTGGTTTATCGGTTGGGTCAGATCAAAGACGATGGACGGATCATTCGGTGAGCTAAGAATAGTCTGCCCATCCACCAGCGGGTCGTCCTGGAAATTGTCCAGGATCCACGTCCCCAACTGCGTATACTGGCTGGGATCAATACCACTCTCCGCAACGGCGCGGTTCCAGAGATCGCCACCGACGATATTGGGAATCTCGAACGTGGTTCCCTCAGTTCGACCGGTACCGATAAAGTCGTCTACTTCCTTATTGAAATAACCCACGGAAAAGTAGCTGCCAGTCGCGTAGTACCACTCAAACGATAAGTCAATGTTGAACGATTGGATGGGAACCAGGTTCGGGTTACCCGCTGATGCCTGCGGCTTCGTAGTGGGGAAGTACTGGGTGCTGTTGGGCGCCAGGCCACCCTTGATGTCGTTATAGCTGGGACGGGTGATGGTTTCGCTGGCTGAAAATCGCAGGACGATATTCTCCCAGGGCTCGATATCGAAATCGAAGCTGGGCAGCGTTACGTCATAGTTACCCTCAACATCAGTGAAGCTCTGAAGGATGTTACCGTCGGCATCTGTTGCTTCCACAATGTTCAACTCGTTGCCGGCGTTTACCCATGATGACCCATCGTAGACCGTATCCCTCGCAGCAGAAGTTATATCCGTCTCTTCGTAGCGAACGCCCAGGTGCGCATTAGCGGGCATGCCGCCGATGTCCCCGCTCCAGTTGAACTGGAGATAAGCGGCAGTGGTTTCCTCAGTGGTCCGGTAATCATTTAGGTTCCAGTTGGTGAAGTCCGCGCAATAGCCGGTGCCACAGTCGCCCGTCTCGGCATATTCAGTGCCAGTGCGCGCGTACCAGGCTTCACCCGCGGTCTGTAGATCGGCGAGCGAGGCTGTGAAGAACTCTCTCTGCAAGTCCGGGTGACCATGACCGGACAGCTCGTCGAACTGCCCCGCTATGCTCGAACGAACAATGGCATCGGAGATTTCCCCGGGCTCCGTAATTCCACCCCAGTTGTCCAGCTGCACGTTGCTGGCCGCCGAACGATTGCTGACCTCCGTCGTCTGCACGCCAAAGTCAATACTGGAAGCTTCAAAGAATTCGAAAGACCCGCTGATCTTGGCCTGCTCCAGCTCCATATAGGAAAGATCATTGTTGAACGCGCTGCCCGTAATGATCATGTCATCCTTGTACAGGGGGCGGTTCGCTTCTCCTCCTGAGTTCAGGTCCAGGATCATGATCGGCAGTTCGTAACCCGTGAGAATCGTCTGGCCAACCTTGTTGAAGCTGGCCATGGTGATGAGCGAGCTGGTGCCGTTCGGGTTGTTTGCCCCTGTTTCAGCCGAAGAATCATGGTAGTCGAACTCGAGCCTGAACCGATCGTTAACCCACCACTCAAGATTGAAGCCAACCGATTCGTTCAGATTCTTCCGACCATCCTCACCGGTGCCCATGGCGAAGTCATTATTATCATTGGTCTCTGAGTAGTAAATCGGGCTGGCAATACAGCCCGGTTTACTGCACTCAGCTGTCCACGCACTGGATTGAGAAAGAGCCGCCGTATTGGAGAACCAGGCAGAAAGATCGCTGTAGGATCGTTCGAGTTCGAATTCCGAGCGGATGTAATCCAGCTTCGCAGTAATGCTCTCAGTCGGCGCCCACTGCAAAACGAGCTGGGCATTGGTCCTTTCACTCGTATACTCTGCAATGTTGTATGCCATCGACTGCGGGATGGACAAGCTCTCATCGGCTCCCTGCGGCCGGTTTATCTGGTTCTCATTATTGATGACCCTGGCTTCTTCTGGGTCCGATCCATCACCCTGGTTGGTGTACCAGCCACCAGTGGATGCTGCGTTCACACCGGTATCCCTGGTCCCATGGCTTGCCGTGATGGCAATACCTACCGTGTCGTCCAGAAATTGACCGATGTAAATGCCGGAGAACCCCGGTGCAATGTCATCGCCGGTGCGAGTCGACGTATCAGCCAAAGCCTTCACCGCGAAACTGGCTGACGGTTCAGCGCTAAGCGGCTCAGGCGTCGAAATATTAATGGTGGATCCGACACCGCCGGAAGGCACATCGGCTCGACCCGTCTTGTAGACCTGGACACCCGCTACCCCTTCCGAGGCCAGATCAGCGAAGTCAAAAGATCGGTTGGTACCATTGTGAGTTGGCATCTGGCGGCCATTGACGGTTACCAGGTTGTATTCCGGGCCGAATCCACGCACCGTCACCTGGCTGCCCTCACCGAGGGCGGACCGGTCGATGGACACACCGGTTACCCGTTGCAGGGACTCTGCCAGGTTCGCATCCGGGAACTTGCCGATATCTTCGGCAGAAATTGCGTCTACAACGCCCTTCTCACCGCGTTTGATGTCCATGGAACGCTGCAAGCTGCCACGGATACCGGTGGTGACAATTTCCTCGATGACTTCGCCGTCTTGCGCGACTACTACAGGCGAGAAAGTGGTCGCACCGAGCGCAACCGCAACAGCGGCAGCCAATGGCGTCCTGTTAAAGATCGGTTTTTGCATGCTCAAGCCCCCTAAGCTTGGTATCTGACGAATCTGCCAGGTATCAGTATTTTTTTGACGGCTGCACCTTTTTCGAAAGGTACAAAAAAGCGTGACAGCGCTGTCATGAGGTGTTTATACTTAGATCTGACAACGCTGTCAACCAAAGGTACGGCGATTGTTAAAAAAGGGACACAAATGGTATTTGGGGGTCAACTATTGTGAACACCGTGGGGGTGGAGGCGGCTCGCATACGCAGAGCCTGGCAGGGCCGGATCTCCGGCTGCATGCTTGGCAAGCCTGTAGAACTTCTTTCGTTCCAGCAAGGGATCGCAGGGCTCGAAATGTACCTGCGCCAGGCGCAGGCGTACCCATTGCGGAATTATGTGCCGCTGCTCGAAGACACCGTTGTCGAGCGAACCGGGTCGGCTTGCTGCCGTGGGAATATCGTCCGCGCAGAGCCCGATGACGATATTAACTACACGGTCCTTGCATTGATGTTGTTGGAAGAGAAAGGGATTGACCTAAGCACGGCGGATGTTGCACGCGCCTGGCTGCGTTTGCTCCCGGCCGGCACAACCTGGACCGCTGAGCGAGCCGCCTATCGAACCCTGCTCTGCGAAATGTCCGATGAGTTCGTCAACGGCGAGGACGCCGGATTCGATCTCACTAAATGCTCGGATAATGATTACAACGATTGGATCGGCGCCCAGATCCGCGCCGACCTTTATGGCTGGGTTTGCCCTGGCCGCCCTGCCCTCGCTGCGGAACTTGCGACACGCGATGCATCATTGTCACATCGCGGTGAAGCTTTGTACGCTGCCGCCTTTATCGCCGCTTTCGGCGCGGCAATTCCCATGACCGAAGACCTTGACGCCGCCCTCGACGTTGCGCTGCAGCACGTTCCAGGGGATAGCGCTGTAAACGCAGCCGTGCGATTCGGACAGGGACTCACCACGGCGTCCGATGCCGTAGCGCAATTGCACGAGAAGTACGCAGATTTGGCGCCCGTGCACTCGCTGAACAATCTTGCGCTGGTCGTCTGGGCACTGTGCTCGGCAAACGGCGACTTCGGTGTCGCTGTCGGCAATGCCGTGGCTGCGGGTTGGGATACGGACTGCAATGGCGCGACCGTTGGTGGATTATCCGGATTGGCAGGCGATCCAATTCCGGAAAGATGGACGAAACCCTGGGCTGGCCGAGTCGGCGTCAGCCTCGCCGGTTATTCTGAACTGAGTCTCGCGGATCTGGTTGCACGAACAGTAGCCGTTGCTCAAAACCTAGAAGAACGAAAAGCCGCATGACCAATTCCGGAAAATTCGCTTGCAGTTTGCTCGTATACAGCTTGCTGACGCTCGCCCTGGTATCAGCTGGTACGACTCACGAAAACGATCGCAGCGAATACCGTGCCCCTAAAGCGGATGCACCGCTGAGCATCGACGGCGTTGCCGACGAGGCCATTTGGGAGCAAGCCCGTTGGCGGGAGTTGGTACATCGCTGGCTCGGGCCCGAATACTCCACAGAAGATTTCCAGGGGCGCTACAAAGTCGTCTGGACGGAAGACAAGATCTACATCCTTGGTGAGTTTGTCGACGACATCCTGATTGATACGCACCGCGATCCGCTGGTGCAATATTGGGATGACGACACCTGGGAGATATTTCTCGACGAAGATTTCTCGGGCGGCGAGCACCAGTTCAATCACAATGCGTTTGCCTACCACATGTCGCTCGACAACCAGGCCATCGATATCGGCACGGACGCGAAACCCCACAACTACTCTCACCATGTGGAGAGTCGCTGGAAGCAACAAGGCGACAAAATCGTTTGGGAACTTGCGATCGATATCTATACGGATGATTACGAGGACGGCTCTGACAAGAACATGCCGATCAGCCTGTCAGCCGGAAAAGTAATGGGGCTCATGCTCGCTTATTGCGATAACGATGGCAGTGAGTTTCGTGAGAATTTCATCGGCTCCGAATCGGTGCCAAGTGGGCCAAAGGACCGCGGCTGGATCGACGCCGGGCTATTTGGCGCCCTGAAACTTGTGGAGTCGAATTGACGTGCTGAAAATGTCCGAAGAATCCAGGGTGGCCGAAACCGGCAAGATCGACGGCGAGTTTCTGACGATTGAGGGCGAGCGCTTTTACGCAATTCGCAATGTCGACAAGATGCCGCCATTCTTTATCAGTGTGACGTCAAATTCTGATCACTGGCTGTACGTATCATCAGCAGCTGGTTTGACCGCGGGCAGGGTTTCTCCTGAAACCGCCTTGTTTCCCTACGTCACCGTCGACAAAATTCACGAAAGCTCTGCGCACACAGGCGCTAAAACGCTTCTGCGTCTCGACATGGCTGGCGTTCAGTATATTTGGGAACCGTTCAAATTTGAGCGCGACGATCGTTACGCAATCAGTCGGCATCTGTATAAAAACGTCCTTGGCAACAAGTTGCGTTTCGAGGAGATCAATCATGACCTGGGGCTCGCATTTCGCTACACGTGGCTGACAAGTGATGAATTCGGCTTCATCAGGAGCTGCGAACTTGAGAACCTCGGCGACACGACATTGAACATCAACCTGGTTGATGGATTGCAGAACGTAATGCCCGCAGGAGCGCCCAGGCACACACAGTCCGAAGCAAGCAACCTGGTCAACGCGTACAAGTGGAATGAACTTTTCGCTGAAGCCGGGCTGGCCGTATTCGCTCTGTATTCCGGCATATCTGATCGTGCCGAGCCTGTCGAGTCACTCCGGGCAAACGCAGTTTTTTGCCTGGGTCTCAACCGGCACAAGATCCTGCTGTCATCGAGCCAGCTGTGTAACTTTCAGGCAGGCCAATCTCTGCGGCAGGAGTCGCTCATGCGCGGCGTTCGTGGCGCCTACCTTGTCAACACCGAGCTGGAACTCGCGGGCGGAGACAGCAAGCAGTGGCATATTGTCGCCGATATTGAGCAGACACAAGCCGATGTCGTCGAATTGCGCGGGCGTTTGGCGGATCCGCAGACGCTAGCTGAACAGCTGCATCGGTCCGTCGATGGTGGTTCGGACGAGCTGGCTCGCATCATGGCGGCAGCAGATGGATTCCAGAAGTCGGCCGAGGAAAATGTCACGGCTCACCATTATGCAAACACGCTCTTCAATGTGCTGCGCGGCGGGATCTTCGACGATCAGTACAATGTTTGGAAGCATGATGTCCTGGAGTCCATCAGCCACTTTAACCAGGCCGTATTCGAGCGCAACCGGGGCATGCTGGAAACGCTGCCGGATAAACTCAGTTTCCCGGCGCTGCTCGATGCAGCCTGGCAACAGCAGGATCCGCAATTAGCGCGACTCTGCTACGAGTATTTGCCAATTACCTTTGGCCGCCGGCATGGCGATCCCAGCCGCCCGTGGAACCATTTCGAGATCAGGCTCAAGGACGGGCATGGTAACCGGCTGCTGTCTTACCAGGGCAACTGGCGCGACATCTTCCAGAACTGGGAGGCACTGGCATTCAGCTATCCCGAATTCATCGAAAACGTCATCGCCAAGTTCGTCAATGCGTCAACGATGGACGGATACAACCCGTATCGCATCACCAAGGAAGGCATTGACTGGGAAATCGAGGAACCCGATGACCCGTGGAGCTACATCGGCTACTGGGGCGATCACCAGATCATCTATTTGCTGAAGCTGCTGGAGCTGTCGGCGAAATTCCATCCGGAGCGCCTGGTGCGCCTGCTGCGGGAACCGATATTCAGTTATGCGAACGTGCCGTACCGTATCAACGACTTCGATGCCCTGCTCGAAAACCCCAAAGACACCGTGGTTTTCGACGAACAACTGGCGAGACGAATCAGTGACCGAGTCGAACGTATCGGTGCCGACGGCAAACTGGTTCTGGATGCCAACGGTGACGTCTACCAGGTCAACCTTCTCGACAAACTTTTGATACCCCTGCTGTCAAAACTCGGCAATCTCGTCGTTGACGGAGGCATCTGGCTTAACACCCAACGGCCCGAATGGAATGACGCCAATA
>JAOTUU010000018.1 GCA_029863705.1 Gammaproteobacteria bacterium | reverse complement strand
TGAAGCTACGCCAGTGTTGTTCGGCGAGTAACTCAGTAGGCGCCATAATCGCGGCCTGCACGCCGCATGAGATCGCCTTCAGGCACGCAATGGCGGCAACCACGGTTTTACCGGAACCCACATCGCCTTGAATTAAACGCATCATCGGATGCGGCTCTGCGAGGTCATGAAGAATTTCGTCGACGACGCGTTGCTGCGCCGCTGTCAACGCAAATGGCAGATCGGCAATGAACTTGTCTACCTGGGAACCACCCTCGGCCAGCGCGTTTGCGCGCTCGGTCTGTGCGAGTGCCCGCAGGTTCCGCAAGCTGAGGTAATGTGCCAGCAACTCCTCGAAAGCGAGCCGTTGCTGGCACGGGTGCGTCCCCTCGATCATTCGCTCGACGTCCGCATCGGGCGGCGGCCTGTGCAAATACACGATCGCGTCCACAAGCACCGGAAGGTCCAGTCTCTCGCGTACGCTTTTCGGTAGTAGTTCGGACGGAGGGGCGTCGCGCATTATGCGTAGCGCCTGGTTCGTGAGGTTGCGCAATCGGCCCTGTTGCACCCCTTCCGTGGCCGGGTATATCGCCGTCAGGCTTTCATTTATCGCGGCGTCCTGATTCTCTTTGAGAATGCGATACTCGGGGTGAATCATTTCCAGGCTTGCCGCTCCTTTGCGGGCCTCACCGAAACAGGTGACATGAACACCTGGTTGAAACTGAGCTTGTTGCTGCCGCGAGAAATGAAAGAAACGCAGCGTGATCTGGCCGCTGCCATCATCGATGCGAACCAGCAGGTTGCGGCGCCCACGAAATGCCACCTCAGCCAGCAAAACTTCGCCCGTGATCAGGCAACGCTTCCCTGGCTGAAGCGCACCGATTTTGACCATTTGCGTTCGATCCTCGTATCGCAATGGCAGCAGGAAAAGAAGATCTTCGACACGATACAGGCCAAGCCGCTCGAGCTTTTTCGCGAGTGCGGGCCCGACGCCGTTGAGTACGGTCAGTGCTGATTCGAGGTTACAGGGCGAGGATTGCATCCGCTTCGACGTCGACACCCTTGGGGAGAGAAGCAACACCGACCGCCGCGCGCGCAGGGAACGGCTTGTCGAAATAATCTTCCATGACGCCGTTTACTGTCGCAAAGTTGTCGAGGTCTGTCAGAAAAATTGTGAGCTTGACGACCTGGTTCAGGTCAGCACCTGCGGCTGCAGCTACGGCCTTCAGGTTTTCGAAAACCTGACGCGCGCGTGCTTCGAAATCGCCCTCAACAACATCCATCGTGGCGGCGTCAAGGGGGATCTGGCCGGAGAGGAACACAAGGTCACCCGTCCGGATCGCCTGCGAGTAGGTGCCGATCGCGGCGGGCGCGTTTTCGCTGTGGATAGCATGCTTGCTCATCGAAGTTCCTGTGCTGTTTATTCTGTTGAGACGGTTATCAGGCGCAGTCGCGTGCTACACGAATGACGCTTTGCATCTTACGCACGTTGCGCATTATTTGGGCAAGGTGGGTGCGGTCACGTACCTGTAAAAGAAATGACAACATCGAGCAGTCTTCATGCCGACCCAGAACGGACACCTGCTCGATGTTCGAATTGGAGTCTGCGATTGTTGCGGCAACTTCGGCGAGTACGCCGGGCTTGTTGATTGTGTCGACCTGGATCTGGCTGGAGAAGTCACGGCTGATTTCCTGCTCCCAACCTACCGAGATCCACTTCTCCGGCTGTTTGCGGAAATTGATCAGGTTTCCACAGTTGTTGCGGTGAACAACAATTCCTCGCCCGGAACTCATATAGCCCATCACTTCGTCACCGGGAATCGGGTGACAGCACCGCGCATAAGTTACGACCATGCCCTCCGTGCCTGCGATAACAAGGCTGGTCGTCGCGGGCTCGGAATGGCCCTCTTCGTTGCCGCCAAGAAGGAATCGGGCGGTCAGCGGTGCCAGGCGTTCGCCGAGACCTATCTGCTCGAATAGTTCGATGTTGTTGTTGAAACCAAGCTCGTCCAGCGCCGCGTTCATTCGAACCTTGCCGATTTTCCGCAGAGACGAATCGAGATCTTTGAGCGCACGATCGAGCAGTCGCCTGCCGAGGTCCACAGACTCGCTGGAGCGCATCGACTTCATATGCGCGCGAATGGAGTTTCGAGCTTTGGCTGTGCGGACAAATGATAACCAGTTGGGGTTTGGTCGGGCGCCGCGGCTCGTTACAACCTCTACTGTCTGGCCATTCTGCAATGCTGTTCTGAGCGGAACCAGGTTTCGGTCGATTTTCGCTGCGACGCAGCGATTGCCGATGTCAGTGTGCACGGCATAAGCAAAATCCACCGTCGTTGCACCTTTCGGTAGCGGCATGATGTCGCCCTTCGGCGTGAAGACGTAGATCTTGTCAGGGAACAAATCGACCTTGACGCTTTCAAGGAATTCTTCGGAGGTCTCCGTGCCCTGTAGTTCGGCGAGGTTTGATAACCACTCCCGCGCACGTCGTTGCGGCGTGGCATCGGTTTTGTCGCCGGCTTTGTATTGCCAGTGCGACGCGACGCCCGACTCAGCGACCTGGTCCATATGCCGTGTGCGAATCTGTACCTCGAGGGGCTGCCCCTTCGGGCCAAACAACGTTGTATGTAGTGACTGGTAACCATTGATGCGCGGTATTGCAATGTAGTCTTTGAATCTCCCGGGCATTGGTTTGTGCAGGCCATGCACGATGCCTAATACCTTGTAACAGTCATTGATGTCATCAACGATAATCCGGAACCCGTAAACATCGACGACATCATTTAGCAGAAGCTTCTTCTCCAGCATTTTCTTGTAGATGCTGTAGAGGTGCTTCTCGCGGCCCGTAACCTCGGCGTTAATTCCTTCGCTGGCAAGAGACGAGACAAACTCATCCGTTATTTTCTTGACCATTTGTCGCTGGCTGCCCTGGCTGCGGCGCAGCGTCTTCTCGAGAACGCGATAGCGGTATGGATGGAGGTTCTTAAAGCCGAGGTTCTCAAGCTCAACTTTGAGGCGGTTTATGCCCAGCCGGTTTGCGATGGGCGCATAGATATCGAGCGTTTCACGCGCGATGCGCGAACGTTTTTCCGCGGGCATGGCACCGAGGGTCTGCATATTGTGCATGCGGTCAGCCAGCTTAACGAGAATGACGCGGATGTCCTCGATCATCGCGAGCATCATCTTGCGAAAACTCTCTGCCTGGGCCTCGGCACGATCACGGAACTGGATTTGATCCAGTTTGCTAACGCCATCGACGAGCAAGGCGACCTCGCTGCCAAATCTTTCTTCGATGTCGGCAATCGACGCGTACGTGTCTTCAACGACATCGTGGAGCAATGCGGCGACGACGGCTTGTGCATCGAGGTGCATGTCGGCCAGTTCTTGTGCGACTGCGACCGGGTGGGAGATGTAGGCCTCACCGGTTTGGCGCGTCTGCCCTTCATGGGCATGCGCGCCAAATTCGTAGGCCTGCATTACAGTCTCTATCTGCTCCTGTGGCAGATAGGTCTCAAGGGTTTCCAGCAGGCGCCGCAAACCATGGTCGCGTCTTGACGCGCCCGGTAGTTTTGCCAATAGAGTTGCGGCGTAATCCATCTCCTGATCATACCTGCGTTACAGGGAATGTCAGGTGCGAAAGCCCGGCTTCGGGACTAAAAAAAGCGTGTTTTAGTCGCCGATCGAAATTCCACGAACAGGGAGAACGTCTTCCGTCGTCTCCGGGGTCATGAACTCTTCGACGGGCGGCTGATCGATTTCCTCGAGGATGGCCGCTGATACGTGACCGTCCGCTATCTCGCGAAGCGCGACCACCGTTGGTTTGTCATTCTCCAGGTCGACCAACGGCTCGGCACCATGTGCGACACGACGGGCGCGTTTTGCGGCGACAAGCACCATTTCAAAGATGTTATCGACGTTGCTGAGGCAGTCTTCAACTGTAATACGAGCCATGCGTTTGTTCCTGATGTGAGTTCGGCGGGCACCATACAGCGCCGACGCGGGGCTTGGCTACCCCTTATGCCAAAAGGTTATTTAGCCAATAACGCTTTTGACGGCGCGCCTCAGGGCCTCATCGTCGGTAGCGCTTGACGCGCCCTGCCCCTCAAAAACCGCTTCAAGCTCGGCAACGGCCGTCTCAAGGTCATCATTGATGACGACATAGTCGAAATCTCCCCAGTGCGACATGTCGCTGAGGGCATCTCGCAGCCTGCGGTTAATGACGCGATCGCTGTCAGTGCGGCGGCTGCGCAATCGGCGTTCAAGTTCGGCAACCGAAGGGGGCATGATGAAGATCGTAATGCACTCGGGCATCGATTCGCGCACTTGCTCCGCTCCCTGCCAGTCGATCTCGAGGACGACATTGTGGCCGGCATCCAGGTGCTGACTGACCTGTTCACGGCTGGTGCCGTAATAGTTGTCGAACACCTCGGCATACTCGAGCAGCGCCCCGGAATCTCGTAGCCTCGCGAATTCGTCCTTGTCGACAAACAAATAGTCGACGCCATCTGCCTCGTTGCGTCGTTTGGGTCGCGTTGTGTACGAGATAGAAAAACGCAATTCGGGGTGACGCGTAACCAGCGCGTGAACCAGCGTCGTCTTACCGGCACCGGAAGGAGCCGCGATGACAAATAGCCGTGCTGTCCTCTTACTCACCGGCTGCTTACTCGACGTTCTGAATCTGTTCGCGCATTTGCTCGACCAGTACTTTTAGCTCAACGGCGGCCTTCGTGGTTTCAGCGTCCGCCGACTTCGAGCCAAGCGTATTGGCTTCGCGATTGAGTTCCTGCATCAAAAAGTCGAGTCGTCGGCCGACGGGTTCCTCGCTTCGCAATGCCAGGCGAATCTCAGCGAGGTGGCTCTCGAGCCTGTCGAGCTCTTCATCGACGTCGAGCTTTTGGGCGAGCAAAGCCAGTTCGACCTCGAGTCGTCCCGGATCCGCCTCGACATCGATGCGTTCTATTCGCTCGCGTTGTTTACCGCGGGCGGCATCAAGTACCTCGGGCATGCGTTTGCGGACAGACGTGGCGATAGCGGCAATGTCCGCGCAGCGTGTTTCGAGCATCGTGGCTATGCGCTCGCCTTCGCTGGCGCGCATGCTTGTCATGGCTGCGAGCGTCGTGTCGAGGAGGCCAACGGCTTCTGCTATTAACGGCTCTGCATCAAGCTCTGGCTCGGCGATAACACCAGGCCAGCGCAATATATCGACAGGGTTCACTGGCGCGGCAGCCGGAATCTCACTCGAGATTTCAGAAACCCGATCACGGATCAGATGCACGAGGTCCATATCGAGTTGCATCTCCGCCTTTCGAGCAGACGAGCGCCGCATGTGCAGCGAACACTCGACCTTGCCGCGGTTTAGCACGGTGCTAACCTGTTGTTTGAACGCCTGTTCCTTTGGCCGCAGCTCTTCGGGTAATCGAAACTGCACATCGAGGTAACGGTGGTTGACGGTTCGCAGTTCCCACGTCAGCGTGCCGAACTCGGATTCCGCGGACTGTCGCGCAAAGCCTGTCATACTGTGTAACATTCGATTCAATCTTCAATGTAGGACGTTGCGGGACAGTTTACTTACTTTCACCCAAAAAAAAGAATTATGCAGATTGAATACGCCAAGGTCTCCGCGCTGGGTGACCGTTCAGATAACCAGGATCGGGCGGCTGTCGTCGTCGCCGAAGACGCGGCCCTAATGCTGGTGTTTGACGGCATGGGTGGTCACTCCGACGGCGCGCGTGCGGCTGAAACCGGGCTGCAGGTCGTCCAGAATCTGTTCATGGACGCGACGCTGCCTATTTTCGATCCACAGGGTTTCTTATACATGGCGCTGGCGCGCGCCCACGACGAGGTCGTCAACCTCGGCCAGGAAGTAGCAGTAGATTTTCGCCCGCGCGCCACGTGCGCAATATGCCTGGTTCAGGAGGGTGGAGCATTCTGGGCGCACATTGGCGATAGCCGCATCTACCATGTGCGTAATCACGGTGTGTTGACGCGCTCGCGCGACCACAGTCACGTCGAAGTCCTGATCCAGGAGGGGGCTATCACTGAAGAGGAAGCGCTCGATCATCCGATGCGCAACTTCGTCGAGTGTTGTATCGGTGGTGATGCGCCCGTACCTGACATGAGCATTACCGGCAAGATGACACTGCTTCAGGGTGATGTGCTGCTCGCCTGTTCCGACGGTTTATGGTCGGGTATGGCGGACTCGGACATGGCGAAAATCGCAATCCCCGGCGACAATAATCTCGCCGACAACCTCAAGCAGCTCAGTATGCGGGCGCTCAGCGCTAACGCGCCTTATAGCGACAATACGACGGCCACCGCTTTGCGGTGGCTCGGCGAATAGCCGAACACACCTAAGGAGAAAGACCATGCGCCCAAGTGGCCGTGACGCCGACCAGATGAGGGTCGTACGTTTTACGCCCGATTTCACCTGCCATGCCGAAGGCAGCGTGCTCGCAGAGTTTGGCGATACGCGCGTACTTTGTACGGCGAGTATAGAAAACCGGGTGCCCCCGTGGTTGCGGGGCGGCGGTAGCGGCTGGGTAACCGGTGAGTATGGGATGCTGCCGCGCTCCACGAATACGCGAATGTCACGCGAAGCGACCCGCGGCAAGCAAGGCGGCAGAACAGTGGAAATCCAGAGGCTCATCGGGCGGTCGCTGCGCGCGATTACCGATCTGGGCGCGCTGGGTGAGCGCACCGTAACGCTGGACTGTGATGTTATTCAGGCAGATGGCGGTACCCGCACGGCCTCGATCAGCGGTGCGTACGTCGCGCTCGCTTTGGCGATGCAACGCCTGTCCGGGAAAAGGGCACCGAAGAATAACCCCCTGCATGGGCAGGTTGCCGCGGTATCCGTTGGGATCTATCGCGGCGTTCCTGTTCTTGACCTCGACTATCCTGAGGACTCGGAGGCCGAAACCGACATGAATATCGTCATGAACGATGCCGGGCGCTTTATCGAGGTTCAGGGCACAGCCGAAGGACACGCGTTCACCGACGATGAATTCACTTCGATGCTCGGACTCGCCAAGCTTGGCATCAGCGAAATTATCGCCGCGCAAAACGACGTGTTGGCGGCTTAGCGTCGCATTGTCGAAACTGCCCGACACAATTGTGATGGCCAGTGGCAATGCCGGCAAGTTGCGTGAGATTGCTCGCATTCTCGGCGACCTGGATATCAACGTCGTGCCGCAATCCGAATTCGGTGTTGCAGAAGCGGACGAGACTGGTACGACGTTTGTCGAGAATGCGCTGATTAAGGCTCGGCATGCCGTCGCTGCAACGGGCTTGCCGGCCATTGCCGATGACTCCGGCCTCGCAGTCGACGCCCTGGATGGCCGGCCTGGCGTTTATTCATCGCGCTACGCCGGGCCCGACGCAACAGATCAGGCGAATATCGATAAATTGCTGGCCGCCCTCGACGGGGTTCCTGACGAGGACCGCGGTGCAGCGTTTCACTGCGCAAGCTGTTTTGTCATGCCTGGCGACCAGGAGCCGATCATTGCGCAGGGTGAGTGGCGGGGCAGCATTCTTAAAGAGATGCAAGGTGACGGGGGCTTCGGTTACGACCCGGTATTTTTCGTTAGCGAGACGAGGTGCAGCGCGGCGCAAATGGGCGACGAGGAAAAAAACGCCTGCAGCCATCGCGGCAAAGCCCTGAAGGAACTTGCCCGACAACTGCGCACGTTGTGAGCAACACTTTGCAAGTACCATTGTCCTTGTACATCCACCTACCCTGGTGTGTGCGCAAATGTCCCTATTGCGATTTCAACTCCCACACTGCCGGCGACAAGGCGCCGCGTGCTCGTTATCTCGATGCGCTGAAGACTGATCTTGCGGCTGAATCGGAGCGGGCCGGGAAACGTCCCCTTGTGAGCGTGTTCCTGGGCGGCGGAACGCCCAGCTTGTTTACACCCGACGAAATAGCGGACCTGCTCAAAGCCGTGCGTGGGCGATACGTCCTCGCTGATGACGTCGAGATAACGATGGAGGCGAATCCGGGAACGGTCGAGTGCGGTGACCCTGCCGGCTACCGCCGGGCAGGGGTGAACAGGCTCTCTGTTGGCGCGCAGAGTTTTAGCCCGGCATCTCTTGCCGTGCTCGGCCGAATCCATAGCGTTGACGACATTGGGCGCGCTGTCCGCGCGGCCACTGCAGCAGGCTTTAGTAACATCAACATAGACCTGATGTACGCATTGCCCGGTCAGGACGTGGCGGCCGCCGTGTTTGACCTCGAGCGAGCGGCGGAATTGGATCCAACCCATATTTCTTGGTATCAGCTGACTCTCGAGCCGAACACCGTGTTTCATGCCCGTCCACCGGCCGGACTTCCAGGCGAAGAGACGAGTTTCGACATCCAGCAACGCGGCCAGCAACGGCTGGCGGAGCTGGGTTATGGGCAATACGAAGTGTCAGCATATGCGCGCGCCGACATGAGGTCGGTGCATAACCTCAACTATTGGTCGTTTGGTGATTACCTGGCGGTTGGAGCGGGCGCGCATGGCAAAATCACAAACGACGAGGGCATCTGGCGCTACGCGAAAATCGCAAATCCACAGCAATACATGCAGCAACAGGAGGGGCGCGCTGAGGTGCCCACTTTGAAGCCACTGAGTGGGGACGACCGCCTGTTCGAATTTCTGCTGAATGCCTTGCGCCTGACAGATGGCTTCGATGAGCTGCTGTTCGAGACCCGAACCGGACTGCCCGCCGCCAGCTTGCGGCAACGCCTCGAGCCGGTCATCAAAAAGGGTTTGATCGCCTCCCAGGGGAGCGATTCCTGGCGCGTAACGCCACTCGGCCATCGGTTTTTGAACGATTTGCAGGCCGAATTTCTGCCGGATTAGATTGTTGCCTTATTCACAAGGTCTCGCAGATACCTATATTTTCAGTGCAAGATGCCCTTCAATTCACTTGGAGCGTTGCAAAACGACTACAACCAATTGTTTTTAAAACGATTTTCAAAGTGGACACAAAATAGTCATATTAACAACGGTGCTTGAAAATCCGCACCTTAGGTCATTGACTCAATTTTCTTCCACAGACTTATCCACAGCTTCTGTGGATAACATCAGGATCGTCGCAGGGGGCTTGCGGCGACCTGCGCTTCGCTATATATTACGCGCCCTTTTCGCACTCTATACATGCACCGGAGAGCCTGACAATGAAAGCCGATACCCATCCCAACTACGCAGACATCAAGGTTACCTGTAGTTGCGGTAACGAGTTCACGACACGCTCGACGCTCGGCGGAGATCTCTCTATTGAGGTGTGCTCTTCCTGCCACCCGTTCTACACGGGCAAGCAGAAGATCGTCGATACCGGCGGTCGGGTTGACAAGTTCCGCAAGAAGTACGGAATTAGCTAGGTGTTGACCCTAATAGCTGCCGCGTTCGCGTAGCTGTTAGCCTTTAGATAATTAGCTCACAGCGCCACCAGCATTGGCGGCGCTCTGCTACGCTCGTACCGCTAACAATAATGAGTTCGAGGAAGACCATGAATAAGGAATCATTTCGCCTGATCAGCCCCGGTGGCACCGAAACTGAGCTGCCGGTTCATTCCGGAACAGTTGGGCCCGACGTAGTCGACATAGGCAGCCTCTACAAATCGCAGGGTGTATTTACCTACGACCCTGGTTTTGTCGCGACGGGCAGCTGCGTATCTGACATCACCTATATCGACGGTGAGCAAGGCATCCTTATGTACCGGGGCTACCCGGTTGAGCAACTTGCCGCAAATTCCAGTTTCATCGAGGTTTCTTACCTCTTGCTGTACGGGGAGCTGCCGACAGCCGATGAGTTGCAAAAATTCGACCACACGATCAGAACGCACACCATGCTCAACGAGGGCATGCTCAATTTCTTCAAGGGCTTTCGCTATGACGCGCATCCAATGGCGATGCTTTCGGCCGTTGTAGGTTCAATGTCGGCCTATTACCACGACACACTTGACTCATCAGATCCGGTGCACCGCGACATATTCTCGCATCGCATTCTCGCAAAACTGCCAACGATCGCCGCGGCGGCTTTCAAACTGAATTCGGGGCAGCCGTTCATCTATCCGCGCAATGACCTTACCTACAGCGAGAATTTACTGCAGATGCTTTTCGCGGTACCGGCTGAGCCGTATGAGATTGATCCCATTGCTGCCGAAGCGCTCGACCTGTTGTTTATCTTGCATGCGGACCACGAGCAGAACTGCTCGACGTCGACTGTGCGCATGGCAGGAAGCTCCGGAGCCAATCCTTACTCGGCAATTGCCGCCGGCATTTCGGCACTGTGGGGTCCGGCTCACGGTGGTGCAAACGAAGCCGTGCTCAAGATGCTCGAGGAGATCGGCGATACGAGCCAGATCGACAAGTACGTGGCGAAGGCCAAAGACAAGAACGACCCGTTCCGGCTAATGGGTTTCGGTCACCGCGTCTACAAAAACTTCGATCCGCGAGCAACAATCATTCGCGACATGGCGCACAAAGTATTGGAGAAGCTCGGCCGTGCTGATACGCCAATGTTCGACCTCGCTCTCGAGCTGGAACAGTTCGCGCTCCAAGACGATTACTTCATCGAGAAGAAGCTTTACCCGAACGTCGATTTTTACTCGGGCATAATCTATCGCGCGCTCGGAATTCCAACGTCGATGTTTACAGTTATGTTCGCGATCGGCAGGTCGGTGGGCTGGACGGCACATTGGCGCGAAATGATCGCCGATCCGAACGGCCGTATCAGCCGACCACGTCAGTTGTATACAGGTTCGCCGGCGCGCGACTACGTGGCTATTGAGAAGAGGTAAGTTAGTCGTACGAAAAGCCAAGCGAGGCAAGAACAGCAAGAACAGCAAGAACAGCAAGAACAGCAAGAACAGCAAGAACAGCGCACGAAGCCGTGACCGCGATATTTCTCTCGGTCATGGCTCCCTGCGGTCCGCTTTACTTCCCTCGACAAACATCCCGCTCACGGCTTCAGTCAGGTGTTTCACGGATTTCCGATCCGCACGTTTCATCGGTTTGCCGTCGATCGGTGAGATCGGTGCCTGTCGAATACCGTCGATCGGAAACACCGTTGCTTCGACGGTAGCGCCCTCGTGGCCGAAGCGGTAACCGGGAAAGGTGTTGGCTGTTGCGCCGCGTCCGCGGTGAGTTTTTAGACGACGTTCATACGGTCCGTACGAGATGCCGAGTTCAGCAAGGTGCATCGCAACGGCTTCCGGGCTGTCCGAAAAAACGTGCAAATTTACGGCAGAGTTTTCGTCCGCCGTGCCACTGAGAACAGGGCCAACCAGGCGCGGCGTGAATGCTTCGAACAACTCCATGACGGCGAGCGCAGTTTGACGCATCTCATCCAGATGATTGGCATGCGAGCCGCCGCCAAATAACTGCAGGTGTTCGCTAACCGCCAGCTCGACCTCGGCATTGCGTGGCAGTGATCCTCGTGAACTCATGCCCAGCCGCTCCGCAGCCTTTTGTTTCGCCACGCGGAAATCACGAACACCGTGCTCAACCATGATGCGTGCGGCTTCCTGCGCAAGCATCAGGCGCGCCCGGTCATCTCCGTTGGCTTGCTTTTTCGGCATATGTCTAGAACAGGGCGTCTATTTCTTCTTCTTCGGCTTCGGGCCCGGGGTCCGTGCCGGAGGCGTCATTAAAGATGTCCGGGATGTCCTCGATGTCCTCGCACTCCGGCACCTGGCCCTCACGAAAAAAATCGAATGTCGTGTTGCCCTGGCCCGCACCAGCCGGACATCCGGTTTCGCGGTCTATTAAGACTGAGACGATGCCCTTTGGCATTGGCATCTGGCTTTCCGGAACACCGCGTAATGCTATGCGCATAAACTCGATCCAGATGGGCAACGCTGTTCGCGATCCTTCCTCGCCAGGGCCCAGCGGCAGGTCATCGTCATAACCGACCCACACGACACTCGCGATTTTGCTGTTGAACCCACCGAACCAGGCGTCGCGCTGATCGTTTGAGGTGCCCGTTTTGCCGGACAGGTCGCGCCTTCCCAGCACGAGCGCGCGCCGGCCTGTGCCGCGACGAATGACGTCGCGCATAAGGTCCTGAATGAGGAACGCATTCTGCGCCGAGATAACGCGCGGCGCGACATTGACCGAAGCAAATAGTTCGGGTGCAGCTGTGGCATCTGGTCGATAATCGGCTCCGAGGTCGCTGATACGCTCGAGCAGGAATTCATCAAGCGGGTCTTCGTCTGCTGGTGGCTCGTTGCTACGGACTTCATCAGGGTCAATCTGGCATGGCTCGCACACAACCGCAGGATCGGCCCGGTACAAGGTCTCGCCCTCGGGCCCGAATATTGAGTCGATGACGTAGGGTTTGACCAGGTAACCACCGTTGGCGAATACGGCGTAACCCTGTGCCATGTCGAGAGGTGAAGCCGAGCCGCCGCCAAGCGCAAGCGAGCCGTTGCGGGGCAATGCCGCGTCGCCGAAGCCGAACTTTGCGATATGACGTACTGCATTGCCTATGCCCGTCTCAAATAACAACAGTCGCACCGACACCAGGTTCATGGAGCGCACCAGCGCCTCGCGAAGCCGGGTTGGCCCGTAAAAACGGCCGCTGTAATTAATAGGTCTCCAAACGGCCTCGAGCTCTGACGAGCTAATGACTATGGGCGCGTCCAAAACGACAGTCGAAACAGTGTTGCCGTGTTCGAGGGCGGCGGAGTAGATAAATGGTTTAAATGAAGAGCCGGGCTGTCGATAGGCTTGAGACACGCGATTGAATTTGCTGATCGAAAAATCGAAGCCGCCGGCAAGGCTGCTGATAGAGCCGTCCTGCGGATCGAGGTTGACGACAGCGGCCTGCGCCTCAGGCGCCTGGGCGAGAGCCCAGGTGCCGGCGGTTGTCGGCATTATTAACACAACGTCGCCCAGGGCGAGGACCTCGACGACGGACTCCGGAGCCGGACCATAGGACGCGCGATCAATAAATGGATTGGCCCAACTTATTCCGTGCCACGGGATAGTCAGCGATTCGCCATTGCGAACAATAACGACAGCGCTGTTGTCAGATTCATTAACAGAGGTAACCAAAGCAACAGACAGGCCGCCCGGTGCGTACTGCTCGAGCGTCTGGCGAATCTCGACGGGCCACTCCTCAAACGGGGACGCCAGGATCTCTGGCGTCAGCTCAAGTTTGTTTATCGGGCCTCGGTAGCCGCGCCGGCGCGTGAATTCCAGCAGGCCGTTCCTGAGCGAATAGTTCGCAGCCTCTTGCAGTCGCGAATCCAATGTCGTGACTACCTGATAACCTGCCGTATAAGTTGCCTCGCCGTAGCGCTTCAACATTTCGCGACGCACCATCTCGGCAACGTAGGGCGCGTTGAGCTGCACGGCCGCACCGTGCATCTGTGACTCGATGGGTTCCGCCATGCCCTCTTCGTACGACTGTTCATTTATATAGTCGAGGTCACGCATTCGACCAAGTACGTAACCGCGCCGCATTTCGGCGTTCGCAGCACTGCGAACCGGGTTGTAGCGAGACGGCGCAGGCAGAACCCCGGCCAGGGTGGCGGCTTCTGCGACACTGACGTCCTGCAGCTCTTTGTTGAAGTACACCTGGGCAGCGGCCGATACGCCATACGCGCGCTGCCCAAAGAACATCTTGTTAAGGAACAGCGCCATGATCTGTTGCTTTGTAAATTCCTGCTCGATCCTGACCGCAAGCGAGGCTTCCTTGAACTTGCGTTCTATCGTCTGATCGAGGTTCAGAAAGTAGCTTCGCGCAAGCTGTTGAGTCAGCGTGCTGCCACCACTTTCAATGCTGCCGGTAGAAATGATTTGGAACAATGCGCGCAGGATGCCGCGGTAGTCGATGCCAGGATGCACCCAGAAGCGTTGGTCTTCGGCCGCGACAAACGCATCGACGACATGTTGTGGCACTTCATCGTAGGTAACAAGAATGCGGCGGCGCTCGCCGATTTCCGATATCAGGTAGCCGTCCCGGCTGAAGATTCGCAGGGGAATCTGCAGCGGAATATCGCGAATCGTCTCAGCGGCCGGCAATCCCGGCGCTACGTAGTAATAGGCTCCAATTATTGCGGCGACACCGCCAAGTGTTGCGGTAAGACCCAAACCGGTAGCCAATACCAGCCACCGCAACAATCGGCGCGGCGACTTGTGACGTGATTTATGATTTGATTTTGATGGTTTTTGCATAGTTGCTGCGTTTTCTTCGCAAGCACCAAAAAGGTCACGGTACCCGCTCTAATTCATTAAAAAGTGCGCTGATGTTCGTCCGGTGGCGAAAATACGGCGTTTCGGCGGCAAATAAGCCGTGATCCGAGAGGGCCGGCAGCAGATGATAGCGAGCGACCGCGCCGCGCCGCAAATGGGCGAGAACCGTCGTGTTCCAGTCGTAAGCCGCAGGCGACGACCAGTTCACGGAATCGACCCCCTCGGTGGCAGTAACATACGGATCACTGGTTCGTGAACAAAGTCACGTTTTATTTAACATTTTGTTGATATATAGTTAAATCGAATTGTTGAGACCCATACTACATTTGGCTCGCAACTTACCGACCTAGAAGGAAAAATACGTGTTTTTTGGCAAAAAATCTCAGCCACTGTTGGGCCTTGATATAACGACGTCGTCGGTCAAGCTGATAGAGCTCACCCAAAGCGGGAAGCGCTATCGCGTCGAGTCGTATTCAGCAGAGCCCACGCCACCAAGCTCGGTCAGTGAGAAGGCGATTGTAGATGCCAAGGCCGTTGGTGAGGCTATCCGGCGCGCGGTGAAGCGTGCTGGCGCGAAAGCAACGGACGTCGCCGTAGCAATAAGCGGTGATGCGGCGATCACAAAGGTCATTCAGATGCCTTCAAGCCTCTCCGAGAGAGATCTCGAGGGCCAGGTCGAAATCCAGGCTGACCAGTACATACCGTTCCCGATGGAAGAAGTCAGTTTTGACTACGAAATCGTCGGACCGAATGAAAAGGACCCCGAACTAATGGACGTCCTGCTCGTTGCGACACGTACTGATAACGTCGACCAGCGGCAGGCAGCCGTTAATGCGGCAGGCCTGGCAACCAACGTTGTCGACGTTGAAGCGTTTGCGCTTGAGAATGCCTGCGCACTGTTGAGCCACCAGATTCCAGATGGGGGCATTGGACAGTCAGTGGCTGTTGTCGATATCGGCGCGAGCAGTACGACCTTCAGTGTCCTGTCGGACCTCAAGGTTGTCTATACGCGCGACTTCAACTTCGGTGGGCAGCAACTCACTGAGGAAATCATGCGCACTTATGGCCTGTCCATGGAAGACGCTGGTCGCGCCAAGAAGCAAGGCGGATTGCCCAGCAACTACCAGCCAGAAGTTTTAGAACCGTTCATCGACGACATGACGCAACAGGTCAGCCGTTCGTTGCAGTTCTACCTGGCATCAGGTGGTGGCCGTGAGCAGCCAGACATGATCCTTGTTTGTGGCGGTTGCGCAAATATTCCAGGTATTGCCGACGTCATTTCCAGTCGGGTCGGAATTCCGACAGAGATCGGAGATCCACTCGGTCAAATGAAGATTTCATCTAAAGCCAAATCGCAGGGTGTGCACAAAGATGCAACAGCACTTCTTACTGCGTGTGGCCTTGCATTGAGGAGCTTCGACTAATATGCCACGTATTAATCTACTCCCCTGGCGCGAGGCGGAACGAAAAAAACGCCAACGTGACTTCGGTGTCGCAATGGCCGGCGGTGTCGTTGCGGCAATTGCTGGCATCTTGGTAACGATGTTTGTGTTTTCACAAATGATCGACAATCAGGAGGCCCGTAACGCACGACTCAAGGCTGAAATCGTTGAGCTCGAAAAGAGCATTACGGAAATTGATGGTCTCGAGCGTCAAAAGGAACGTCTGCTTGCGCGCATGGAGATCATCGAACAGCTGCAACAGAGTCGGCCGGAAATCGTTCACTTGTTCGACGAGATAGCGCGACAAATGCCCGAGGGTGTTTACCTGACCGGTATGAAACAAACCGGTTCGCGGGTTGAGGTTCGCGGAATTGCTCAGTCGAGTACACGTGTTTCGGCGTTAATGCGGCAAATCGACTCGTCCGAATGGATGTCAGACCCGGATGTCGACAAGGTTGAGACAACGCAGTCAGGCGCATCGCGCCAGGCTGAATTTGTACTCTATCTGAAGCAGGTGCATCAGGGTGACGACATGGAGGAAGAAGCATGAACGTCGTCGAAGAGCTAAGAAGTCTCGACGTCAATGACGTTGGACGCTGGCCGCCAATATTCAGGGCGGCCGTAATCGCGATCGTCTTTGTTGCTGTCCTCGGCCTCGGAGTCTATTTCACGATTATCAAAGATAAGTCTCCGCAACTCGAACGTGCCAAGGCGGAAGAGAAAGCGTTAAGCGATGTGTTTGAGAACAAAGCGCGCAAGGCGGCGAACTACGACGCCTACAAAGCGCAGCTTACGCAGATCGAGCAATCTTTCGGCACAATGCTCAGGCAGCTTCCCGGTGAAACCGAGATTCCCAGCCTGATCGTCGATGTTTCCCAGACCGGCCTTGCCGCTGGCCTGCAGGAAAGGTTGTTCCAGCCGCAGCCGGAAATTCCGAAAGACTTCTATGCCGAGAAGCCCATCAAGATTCGCTTTTCCGGCAGCTATCATGAGATCGCTAACTTTGTCAGCGGTGTTGCAGCCCTGCCGCGTATTGTCACGCTGCACGACATCAACATCACCCCTGAAACTCAGGATGCCTTCGATCACCTGAGCATAGAAGTGACGGCACAAACTTATCGCTATATTGATGAGGGAGTAGAGTGATCATGAATGTTTCCTTCATTATTCGTAATAGCGCGGTGCTGGCGCTTTGCGCCATTGGACTCGCCGCATGCGGTGGCAACATGGACGACCTTGATGAGTACATCAACGACGTCAAAGCACGTCCAGGTGGCCGCATTGAGCCCTTGCCCGAAATCACGCCGTACGAAGTCTTCATGTACGTGGCCGATGCCGAAGGCATCCGCTCTCCGTTTATCCCCGACACGCCACAGGTTTCAACCAGCGGCGCTGCCGGCGGTGTAGGCCCCGACCCGGATCGCATTACTGAGTTTCTCGAAGGCTTTCCGTTGGATACGTTGCGTATGGTCGGTACGCTGTATATCGGTGACACGATGTATGGGCTTGTACAAACAGCTGACGGGCTGATTCACCGCGTCATTCCCGGTAATTTCCTGGGGCAGAATGACGGACGAATTACAACAATTACAGAATCTGAAGTAGAACTTGTTGAAATAATTTCTGACGGGATAGGCGGCTATATCGAAAGGGACGCCGCTGTAAGTCTCTCGGACTGATGCCTGAATGGAACTGGGAGTAATTGGAATGATGTTCAAAATCAAACAGTCGGTCGCACGTAGCGTAGTGCTCAAGGTGACCGCGTTAGCACAGGTCGCGCTCCTGTTGTTTGTGGGATCTGCCGCAAATGCACAGGAAGGTAACCGGCTGCAGGACATTCAGGTCCAGAGCCTGCCCGGTGATCGGGTGGAGCTGAAGCTGGTCATGAGCGGAACGGCTCCCGAGCCGCTTGCATTTACGATCGACGATCCGGCGCGCATAGCACTTGACCTGGCCGACACCACACTTGGACTCACGTCTCGGCGACGTGATGTCAATATGGGCCCCCTCGATACTGTTTTGACGGCAGAGGCAAACGGTCGCACACGCGTCGTTCTGAACCTCGGCACGATGGTTCCCTACGAAACACGCGCCAGCGGCAATACCGTGACGATTATCCTGGGCGATAGTGAGGACTACAGCGCCGGCACAACCCAGTTCGCCGCCGCTGCTACAACTCAACCGTCTTATGCCAGTTCGGGTAGCCGCGCCATTACGAGCGTCGACTTCCGCCGCACACGTGATGGTGGCGGTCGGGTTGTCGTCAACCTGACGGACCCATCCACGCCGGTCGACATTCGCCAGGAAGGCGGACGTGTTGTCGCCGTGTTCAAGGACACAAGCCTGCCCGCTGAGCTGATGCGTCGTCTCGATGTTATGGACTTCGCCACTCCGGTAACGACGGTTGATACGCTGCGCACGAACCTCGATGCGCGCATCGTAATTTCCGCTGACGGTAAGTACGAGCAGCTTGCGTATCAGTCGGACAACGAGTTCACGATTGAAATCAATCCGGCTGCCGCGGCCCAGGAAGACGGCTCCACTTTGTTTTCGGAAACCAAAGAATATGAAGGTCAGCGTTTAACACTGAACTTCCAGGACATCGAAACTCGCGCTGTATTGCAACTGCTTGCAGAAACGTCGGGGCGCAATATTGTCGTGTCCGATACTGTTCAGGGCAATGTCACTTTGCGTCTCCGCAACGTACCGTGGGACCAGGCCCTCGACATCGTCATGACGACGAAGGGTCTGGACATGCGCCAGAACGGCAACGTGATAATCGTTGCACCGGCCGAAGAAATTGCTGCACGTGAAACAGCTGACCTGGAAGCGAAACAGGCAATCAGCGAACTCGAGCCAATCTATTCGGAGTTCCTGCAGGTTAACTATGCGAAAGCAGGTGATCTTGCCGCGCTGATCAGCGCTGAAGGCGGCGGTGGTAATTCGATGTTGACCGATCGTGGCAGCATTGCTGTTGATGATCGTACGAACACCTTGCTGATTCAGGACACGGCCGAAAGCTTACAGGACATTCGTCGCATGGTGACGACGCTTGACGTTCCCATTAAGCAGGTTCTTATTGAGTCGCGCATTGTTGTCGTCAGCGACGATTTCAGCCGTGACCTGGGCGTACGCCTCGGCCTCACAGCATTCAACGAGAACAGCACGGATGGCCTTACGACGATTTCGGGTACAGGTGCTGGCACCGACACCATGATCGGATCCGCACTCGAAAATCTCGCTGATCCGGCGAATGGCACTATCTACCCGATTCAACTGCCGCAGCTGGGCAACCGTTACAACGTTAACGTGCCGATTTCCGACGCCGCCGGACGCTTTGCCCTGGCAATACTTGAGAGTGAGTTCCTCGTAGACCTTGAGTTGACAGCACTTGAAGCTGAAGGTCGTGGCGAAATCGTTTCGACTCCGCGTGTCATTACGGCAAACCAGAAGGAAGCCCGCATCGAACAGGGTGTTGAGATTCCTTATCAGCAATCCGCGTCTTCGGGCGCCTCTACGATTCAGTTCAAGAAAGCTGTGCTGAGCCTGACAGTTACACCGCAGATCACGCCGGACAACAACATCATCATGGACCTCAAGGTCCACAAGGATAATGTTGGTGACATCATCTCGACCGGTGGTTTGGGTGGCACGGTACCGAGTATCGATACTCGTTCGGTAGAGACCCAGGTGCTCGTTGCCGATGGTCAGACCGTCGTATTGGGTGGCATCTACGAGACGGAGCGTCGCGAGACGATCAACAAGGTTCCGTTCCTTGGCGACATTCCGGTTCTTGGAAACCTGTTCAAGAGCAAGAGCCGCATTGATAACAAGGCGGAGCTGTTGATCTTCGTAACACCGAGAATCCTCGAGGAAGGCTCGAGCATTTACTAAAGCCGCCAAAATAACCACGATGAGAGCCAACCTTCGGGTTGGCTTTCTCATTTTTGGTAGACTGTCCCAATATGAAAAAACCGCAAAACATATTTCTGGTCGGCCCGATGGGTGCTGGTAAGTCTGCCGTAGGCCGCCAGATTGCACGGATGCTGCACTTGTCGTTCATGGACAGCGATGACGAGATCGAAGCGCGTACCGGCGTCGACATCCCCTTTATCTTTGAAAAAGAAGGCGAAAAGGGCTTCCGAAAACGTGAAGCAAAGGTCATCGATGACCTGTCAAAAATGGATGGCATTGTTCTTGCGACAGGCGGCGGTGCGATCGTCGACCCACAGAACCGCAGTCACCTGGGAGCACGGGGCTTCGTCGTCTACTTGCACACGACGGTCGAGCAGCAACTCGCACGTACCCAAAAAGGGCGTGAGCGCCCGTTGCTGGAAAACGGCGATCGCCGGAAAATTCTGGATGAGCTGATGCTTGAGCGTGACACGATGTATCGTGAGATCGCAGATCTGACGGTCGAAACAGATGGCCGAAAAGTTAAGGCCGTCGCGACAGAGGTTCTCGAGAGATTGTAGGAGCGGCGTCCCCGAAAGGGGATCAAGACATGTCCACAAACCGTACAATAACCGTCGAACTCGGTGATCGGAGTTATCCGATTGTCATCGGGCGCGGGCTGCTTGGTGGTAGCTTCGACCTGGCCCGGTATGTCAGCGGGACCGACTGCCTGATTGTAACTAACGAGACGGTCGCACCTTTGTATCTGCAACAGTTAAAGGCCGATCTCAACGGCTGTTCGGTTGGCGCCCTTGAGCTTCCCGATGGTGAGGAATTCAAAACCGTAGAGACCGTAGGCAGCATTCTCGACGCGCTCGTGCAAGCGAGGGCCGGCCGGGATACGACGGTTATTGCACTGGGCGGCGGAGTTGTCGGCGATATAACGGGTTTCGCGGCGGCTTGTTACATGCGTGGCGTCGCATTCATACAGGTTCCAACAACCTTGCTGGCGCAGGTCGATTCGTCGGTCGGTGGCAAGACCGGCGTCAACCACCCAAAGGGAAAGAACCTGGTGGGCGCGTTTCATCAGCCGAAAATCGTACTGATTGATACGGACACGCTCAGCACACTGCCCGATCGCGAACTGCGCGCTGGTCTGGCTGAAGTCATCAAGCACGGCGCGATTGCGGACAGGACGTTTTTCGAGTGGCTGGAGCTGAATATGGACGCGCTGCTTGCGAAGGATCCGGACGCCCTCGCTCATGCTGTGCAAAGGTCCTGTGAGATCAAAGCGCAAGTTGTTGCGGAGGACGAGCGAGAGTCGGGCAGACGAGCGATATTGAATTTCGGGCACACATTCGGGCATGCGATCGAGCACTGTCAGGGCTACGGCGACTGGTTACACGGTGAGGCTGTTGCGGCCGGCATGGTGATGGCTGGCGAATTGAGTGGCCTGAACGACGAAGACAAATCGCGCTTGAAACAACTTGTGGCTTCCGCCGGGTTACCGACAGCACCGCCGCCTGCCGGATCAAAGGCATTGCGGGACGCGATGGGCCTGGACAAGAAAGTACAGCACAAGCAAATGCGCTTCGTATTGCTCAAAGCGCTTGGCGAGTCGTACATTACATCGGACTACGATGACGCGCGCCTGCTGCAGATCCTCGAGGCTGCGGATTGATGACGACGACCTTTGCGCCGTATGCGGCAGACGAGTCGCGAAGTCGGGGCAGGCGCATCGCCGAACCGCCCGCCGCCTACCGCGGAGAGTATCAAAGGGATCGCGACCGCATCATTCATTGCACGGCATTTCGGCGTCTTGTGTACAAGACACAGGTGTTCGTCAACCATGAAGGCGATCTATTCCGTACGCGGCTGACGCACTCACTGGAGGTGTCGCAGATTGGCCGTTCGGTCGCCGTCGCGCTTGGCCTCAATGAGCCGCTGACAGAAGCCATCTGCCTTGCACACGACCTTGGCCATACTCCGTTCGGACATGCGGGGCAGGATGAACTTAACAATTGCATGCGCGACTACGGTGGCTTTGAGCACAACCTCCAGTCGCTGCGTGTAGTTGACGAGCTCGAGGCGAAGTATGCCGAGTTCCCGGGCCTGAACCTGATGTTCGAAACGCGCGAAGGGATACTCAAGCATTGCTCGGCAAAAAACGCCCGCTTGTTGGGTGACGTTGGTGAGCGCTTCATTAATCGGGCACAGCCCGGGCTTGAAGCACAGCTGGCAAATCTCGCCGATGCCATCGCCTACAACAACCACGATGTCGACGATGGTTTTCGCGCAGGCTTGCTAAGCCTCGAACAGCTCAGAACACAGTCGCTCTTCGATGTGCACTACCAGGAGGTTCATGGTCTCTACCCGAACCTTGAGGACCGTCGGCTTATTTACGAAATCATCCGACGCATGATCGGTACCGTTGTAACCGACCTTATAGAGAATACTCGCCGCAACCTCGAGGCGGCGTCCCCACAGTCGATTGACGACGTGCGCGAGGCGGGAGAAACGCTCGTTTTGATGTCCGGCGAAGTGTACGAGCAGCACGTGGCGCTGAAGCGGTTTCTGCATACGCATCTTTACCGACATGAAAAGAAGCTTGAGATGACGCACAAAGCGCAGGCCATTGTTCGTGAGCTTTTCGAGCTGTATACACGCGACGTACAGCAGATGCCGGCAGAATTCTCAGACAGGGCCGTAACGGCGGACGAGCTGGGGATGACCAGGGTGGTCGCCGACTACATCGCCGGCATGACTGATCGATACGCCATTTCCGAGCACGAGCGACTCATCGGGAAAACCTGACGCGGAAGCTCTGTTAGAATGCGCCAGCCCGGAAGCTGGTGCCGGAACAGGAGAAGACGTGGCGAGCAAAAACATTCCAACAAAAGACCGACTAATATTCGCGATGGACGTGCCGGATTGCGATCGTGCGCGTGCGCTTGCCGACGAATTGGGCGACGCGGTTAGCTTCTACAAGATTGGCCTCGAACTGATGATGAGCGGCGGATACTTCGAACTATTGGACTGGATGCTCGAGCGCGACAAGAAGGTTTTTTGCGACCTCAAGTTCTTCGACATTCCAGCGACTGTGGGCTCGGCGGTGCGACAGCTCAAGGATCGCGGCGCCAGTTTTGTCACAGTGCATGGCAACCAGTCGATCATGGAGGCGGCAGCAGAAAACAAAGGGGATACGTTAAAGGTCCTCGGCGTGACCGTTCTGACCAGCCTTGACCGCGGTGATCTCGACGATCTTGGCTTCGACTGCAACGTAGGCGACCTGGTGCTGTCACGTGCCCGGCGCGCGCTCGAAGCGGGCTGCGACGGCGTCATCTCATCGGGCCTCGAGGTGCCACGATTACGCGAACTTGTCGATTCGAAGTTGCTCGTTGTGACACCCGGTATACGCCCCGTCGACAACAAGCCCGAGGGCGACCAAAAAAGGGTGGTAACTGTCGAGACAGCGTTCGCCAGCGGTGTGGACTACATCGTTGTAGGCCGCCCAATTCGTGACGCGCAGAGCCCGCGGGCTGCGGCGGAATCAATTCAAGCGTCAATAGCATCCGTGGTAGAAGGCTGATGGCTGAACTGAAAAACGACCTCCTGTTACGCGCCTTGCTGCGTGAAAAAGTGGAGAGAACACCACTGTGGATCATGCGCCAGGCGGGACGGTATCTTCCCGAGTATCGTGAAGTGCGTGCCCAGGCCGGAGATTTCATGAGCCTGTGTCGCAACGCAGAGCTCGCCTGCGAGGTTACGATGCAACCGCTGCGGCGATACAAGCTCGATGCGGCGATTCTGTTCTCAGACATTCTGACGGTTCCTGATGCCATGGGTCTCGGCCTGTACTTCGCTGCCGGCGAAGGGCCGAAGTTCGAGCGCCCATTGCGCACAGCAGCTGATATCAAAAAACTGGTCTTACCTGATGTGGCGGACGAGCTTGGCTATGTTTTTAACGCGGTTCGCACCATTCGTCGCGAACTTGACGGCCAGGTTCCATTAATTGGTTTCGCGGGTAGCCCGTGGACCGTTGGCACCTACATGGTTGAGGGCGGGTCGAGTCGCGAATTTAGCCACATCAAGGGCCTTGCAGCGGAAGACCCGGCGGCGCTTTCGACGCTGCTTGATACCGTGGCTACGACGACCACCGACTATCTCAATGCCCAAATTGCGGCTGGCGCACAGGCGGTCATGATTTTCGATACCTGGGGGGCGGCGCTGGAGCGCGACGACTATCGCCGCTTTTCGCTGGCCAGCATGCAGAAAATAGTGGATGGGCTGACTCGCGAAAACGAAGGTCGGCGTGTGCCCGTAACGTTATTCACGAAGGGAGCCGGCCCGATGCTCGCGGACATGGTTGGCACTGGTTGCGATGCATTGGGCGTTGACTGGACGACGACGCTCAGCCAGGCACGCGAGTATGTGCAGGATAAGGTTGCACTGCAGGGAAACCTGGATCCAGCGACCTTGCGGGAAAGCCACGAGGCCATTCGTCAGGGTGTCGCAGACACGCTGGAGAGCTACGGTACCGGACCGGGACACGTGTTTAATCTGGGTCATGGCATAACGCCGGATATAGACCCCGATAACCTGGGAGTGCTGGTTGACGCGGTGCACGAACTGAGCCCGCAGTACCACAGCTAGATCGGGGCAGCGCCGATCTATTCGTCGCGTAGCGCGCGGCGCAATATCTTGCCAACATTGGTCTTCGGCAACTCGTCGCGAAACTCAATGGACTTCGGCCGTTTGTAGTTAGTCAGGTTCTTGCGACAGTAGTCGAAAATATCTTCCTCTGTAACGCTGGCATCCGTGCGCACGACAAACAGTTTGACGACCTCTCCTGAGCGTTCGTCGGGCACGCCAATGGCGGCTGCTTCGAGTATGCCGTCTATTTCGACAACGACGTTTTCGACTTCGTTCGGGTAAACGTTGAAGCCTGAGACCAGAATCATGTCCTTCTTACGATCTTCGATGAAAACGAAGCCATTTTCGTCCATACGACCGATGTCACCGGTTCGCAGCCAGCCGCCAGGCAACATGACCTTCTCAGTTTCGTCGGGACGCTGCCAATAGCCTTCCATCACTTGTGGACCCTTGATGCAGATTTCCCCAATTTCGCCTATTTCCAGCGGGCCGCCGTTTTCGCCGCAAATAGTGACGTCGGTCGATGATACGGGCAGGCCTATAGATCCGTTGAATTCGCTGTTGAGCGGCGCAACGATGGCAACGGGCGATGTTTCTGTCAGCCCATAGCCCTGCAATATCGTGCTGCCCGTGATGTCCTTCCATTGCTTGGCGACTGCGGGCTGCACGGCCATGCCGCCGCCAATGCACACGCGCAGATCGCTGAAATCGAGAGCAGCAAAACCGGGCGTATTCATCAGTGATGAAAACATCGTGTTGACGCCAGCAAACAAATTGAAGGGATGTTTGGCGAGCTCCTTAACAAACGCTTTTGAGTCTCTCGGGTTGGTAATCAAAACATTGAGCCCGCCCTGTGCCATTACGGTAAGACAGTTACCTTCCAGCGAAAAAATGTGGTACAGCGGGAGTGCCGCGATGGCGACAATCTGCTCCAGGTCCTTATAAGCGTCGCCCTGCCAGAGCGTGGTCTGATGAACGTTACTAATCATGTTGCGGTGGCTGAGCATCGCACCTTTGGACACACCTGTTGTACCACCGGTGTACTGCAGGTAGGCGATATCGGCGAAACCGAGTTCGACTTCTGTCAGCTCATGTTTGGCGCCCGACCGGAGCGCCGCCTTGAAGCTGGTACTGTTCGGCAGATCGAATGCAGGCACCGACCGTCTGACATGCCGCATTACGAAGTTGGTGACGATGTTCATTGGAAAATTCAGCAGGTCGCCAAGGCCGGTTGTAACGACGTTTTTAATCGTGGTTTCGCCAATTACTTCCTGCAGCGTATGTGCGAAGTTTTCGAGAATAACTATGCACTTGGCGCCGGAGTCTGCCAGCTGGTGTTCCAGTTCGCGGGCGGTATACAGCGGGTTAACGTTAACGACGACCAGCCCTGCCCGAAAAGCGCCACACATCGCGACCGGATACTGCAGGACATTCGGCAGCATGATGGCGACGCGTTCACCACGCGTTAAGCCCAGTGTTTTCTGCAAATAGCACGCGAACTGCATTGAGAGTTCGTCAAGCTGCCGATAGCTCAGCGTTGTTCCCATGTTGTAGTAAGAAGGCCGATCCGGCCACTTCTCGAACGCCTGCTCAAACAGGTCTCGCACAGAGCGAAATGGTGCCGCAGGAAGCTCCTTGGGAACCCACTCGGGATAGGACTTATGCCAAATTCTTTCCACTAGTCAGGCTCCTTGATCGACAAGCGCTGCGAGGATGATCGGCCAGGCATTATCCAGCAGCATCGGCTGCGCGCTTGCATTGGGATGTATGCCGTCACTTTGCATCAGGTCTTCGTTGAGCGCGATTCCATCCATGAAGAATTCGATCCACGGGATATCGTGCTGGTTTGCCAGGTCGCTGAAGACCTTCTCGAATGCCTCGCGGTAGCGTCGGCCGTAGTTCGTTGGAATTTGAATGCCGAGCATCACAACGGCCGCGCCGGATGCTTCGCTTTTCAAAATAATGTTCTCAAGATTGTCTTGCATGCGGATGGCGGGAATGCCGCGCAGCCCATCGTTGCCGCCGAGCTCAAGGATGACAAGGCAAGGCTTGAACGTCTCGAGGGCCTGATCAATGCGCGTAGATCCCCCTTCGGTTGTTTCACCGCCAATGCTGGCGTTAACCACGCGATGTTCGTACCCTTGCTCCTCGAGGCGCAACTGCAACAATGTGGCCCAGGATTGGTCAACGTCTATACCGTAACCAGCGCTGAGGCTGTCACCGACGATCAGGATGGTTTGTTCATTCGCGCTGCTTGTGCTGACGACGACAAACAAGACAAAAAAGGTAATTAATTTTCGCATGGTAAATCAGTCAAAAAATACTGCCCTGGTCCTCGAAGCGGTTGGCGTAAGCAAGGAGGTTAGCAGCCCGGAGGGTAGTCTGACTATTCTCTCCGACGTAAGTTTCAGTATTGCAGCGGGTGAGTCGGTCGCCATCGTGGGCCCATCCGGCGCAGGTAAATCCACGTTGCTGGCATTGCTGGCCGGGCTCGACCTGCCAACTAAAGGCCATGTCGTTCTGGACGGGGCTAACCTGTCGGACCTCGATGAGGATGGGCGCGCGCGCGTACGAGCCGACAGCGTTGGTTTTGTTTTTCAATCGTTTCACTTGGTACCATCTCTGAACGCGCTCGAGAATGTCATGTTGCCCCTGGAGCTGGCGGGAAATGACGATCCGCGGAGAACATCGCTGGGCATCATTGATAAGGTCGGCCTGACCGAACGATGGCGACACTACCCGGCGCAGCTGTCCGGAGGAGAAAAACAGCGTGTCGCAATCGCCCGCGCATTTGCCGCGGAGCCAGCCGTATTGTTTGCCGATGAGCCCACCGGTAACCTCGACAGCCACACCGGCAACAACATCATGGAGCTGATGTTCGAGCTGAATCGCAGCTCATCGACAACGCTTGTGTTGGTGACGCACGACCTCTCACTCGCAGCGCGCTGTGATCGAATCCTCCGCCTGGATGCCGGCTTGCTGATCAGCGACGAGACGGGCCGCGAATGAAAGCGACCGCCTTCGCGCTTCGAAGCTTCGGCCGCGAGCTACGGTCGGGAGAGGTTCTCGTCTTGCTGGCGGCGATAGCATTGGCCGTCGCAGCACTTACGGCGGTTGGATTTCTCACCGACAGAATAGGCAAGGCCGTTGCCCGTCAGGCGAATGAAGTTCTTGCGGCAGATCTTCGGCTACGTTCGCAGGAACCCATCCCCGACACGTGGAAATCTCTGGCCGAGCTGAATGGGCTGCAAACTGCTGAGACGATGATATTTCCCAGTGTTGTCTTCAACGAGGATGAAAGCGCGCTGGCGACGATCAAGGCTGTTGGTGACGGCTATCCATTGCGCGGTCAGGTGAGGGTCTCTGACACGCTCTTCGGCGAACAAAGAGTGGTCGATGGCATTCCGCGCCCGGGTGAAATCTGGGCGGATGGTGCGCTGTTGGCGCGCGTAAATGCCGATGTAGGTGACCACCTGGCGGTTGGCGACTCCGATCTGAAGGTAACGGCGGTGTTGACCTACCGGCCGGATCAGTCGATAGGTTTTGCATCACTTGCGCCATCATTGCTGCTTAATATCGGCGATATCGAGGCGACCGGACTCGTTGCCGAGGGCAGTCGCGTTGCCTATGCACTGCTGGTTGCCGGCGATGACACAGCGGTTACAAAGTTCAACGACGAGATACAGGACGAATTGCCCGATTCAGTGCGGGCGTCAAATCGCGAGGAGAGCAGCGAGCGCGCCAACAACGCAGCCGATCGCGCGCAGCAGTTCTTGTCCTTAACGGCGATCATCAGTTTGCTGCTCAGTGCAGTTGCCGTCGCGATGTCCGCGCGGCGATTCGCACACCGACGCATGGACACGGTGGCGCTCATGAAGAGTCTCGGCGCTACTCAAGACTTCGTTATTTCCGTGGCGATCATCCAGCTGTTTTTGCTCGGCGTCATTGGCATCGTCATGGGTAGCATCTTCGGCTATGCCGTCGAAGAAGTACTTTCGTGGATTCTGGCGGACATTATCGCAAGCGACCTGCCGCAAGTCGGCATGATGCCGGTCATCCTTGCGGGCGGCAGCGCGATGGTTCTTCTGATTGGCTTCGCGCTGCCATCACTGATCCAACTGCGCAATACGCCACCACTTCGCGTGTTACGTCACGATGCCATGCCGCCGGCACCGTCGCGGCTGCTTGTTGCAGGATTGTCGTTGATAGCCGTCGCGGCGCTTCTGTACCGCTCGGTAGGTGATGTGCTCATGCTTGTCATTCTGCTGGGCGGCATCATCGTCATTGCGGCGGCACTCTATATTGTTGGTCGCGGCCTCGTTGCCATGATGGGTCGTTTCCGCTCGGGCGTCGGCGTGGCCTGGCGATACGGGCTTGCCAACGTTGCGCGCCGCGGGCGCGCAAGCGCGATACAGGTTGTCGCATTCGGCCTTGGCCTGACCGTACTCTTACTCCTGACTATTGTGCGCACCGACCTGCTGGAAGGCTGGCGGCAGACTCTTGATGAAGATGCGCCGAATCATTTCATGATCAACATCCAGCCACATGAGCGCGACTCGGTGTCAGCGATTTTCGCCGCGGCAACAATCGATGCTCCCGACTACATGCCCCTGGTTCGAGCGAGGATGTCGACGATCAATGGCGAGCCAGTGGACGACCGGGAATACCCGACCCCGGACGGGCGTTGGTTTGCAAATCGAGAAGCCAATTTGTCCTGGGCCGCCACACTGTCTTCAAGCAACGAGGTCGTAGAAGGTGAGTGGTGGCCAGAGGATTACGATGGACCACCGTTGGCGTCGATAGAGCAAGATGTGGCGACCGAGACCGGGCTGGGCATCGGCGACAAGATGGTGTTTATGATTGGCGGTAGCGAAATCGAATTGCGTATTTCGAGTGTCCGCGAAGTGAACTGGGATTCTTTCCAACCCAACTTCTTTGTTGTGGCATCGCCGGGCGCACTCGAGGGCATGCCGACCACTTACATATCGAGCCTGCGTATCGAAGAAGAGAAGAAGGCCGTGTTGGTCAAGCTCGTGCGCACGCATCCGAGCATTTCGGTCATCGACCTCGATTCGATACTGCAGCAGATTCGCGGCATCATCGAAAAAGCGAGTCTCGCCGTTCAGGCCGTCTTTGTGTTCACGCTTCTGGCTGGCATCGCGGTTCTATTCGCCGCGGTGCAGTCGACCATCGATGAGCGACGCTTCGAGAGTGCGATGTTGCGTGCATTAGGCGCACGTCGACGCACGGTGTTCGCCGGGATCCTCGCGGAGTTTGCGGCGCTGGGCATTGCGGCGGGCTTGCTAGCATCCGCTGGCGCATCGGTGCTGGCCGCGGTGGTCGCAGTCAGGCTGTTCGAGTTGCCTTATGTATTCAATCCAACCCTGTGGGTCGCAGGCCTTGCGGCGGGCGTGCTGGTTGTATGTGGTAGCGGCCTTGTCGCGGCGCGTAGTGCCGTCAACGCGCCGCCAGTCGATGTTCTGCGGGAAGCGACGTGAGCGAAGGGGTCCTGTCATGCGGTATCGTTCTGGCGCGCCGAACCGATGCAGGAATATTGACGCTGATGCTGAAGGCCTACAATCACTGGGACTTTCCGAAGGGTTTGCGCGAAGC
>JAOTUU010000151.1 GCA_029863705.1 Gammaproteobacteria bacterium | reverse complement strand
GTATTTGGCATCGGCGTTTTGCTCGCGGTAGTGACATTTGCGCCTGGTGTGGACGCCAGCCTGGTGTTCAAGATCTCACTGCTGTGGTGGATGATTGCGCTTGTGTGGACGTTTTTCTATCCAACAGCTATTCCGATCGCCGTTCGCTGGATTGTCGGGATGCTGATCCTCGTTCCGGTGTACCTGGCGCTGGTTGTGCTTTACCAAGCCGGACCTCCAATATTGTTGTTTGCGTTATTGGTTGTCTGGGTGGCGGACAGCGGAGCATTCTTTGCGGGCAAGACCATGGGCAAAGTTAAGCTTGCCCCGCGTATCAGCCCGGGCAAGACCTGGGAAGGCGTTATCGGTGGGTTTATTGCTGTTGGTCTGTTAGCGCTTGTACGGTCCTTCTGGGGCGAAATGGACCTCGGGGTCTTTGTGCCGTTTTGCCTGGCAGCTGCGTGTTTGTCCGTTATTGGTGACTTGACGATCAGTATGTTCAAGCGCATGTCCGGCGTTAAGGACAGCGGTACACTGTTTCCGGGCCATGGTGGTGTGCTCGATAGAATCGATAGCGTTGCTGCAGCGGCGCCTTTATTTGCGCTGGGCGCTAGTTGGGTGGGACTAAAATGACCCGTCGTTCAGTTTCAATTCATGGGACAGACGTGACACTGGTTGGAACTGCTGCCATTGTCGCAAGTCCATAATATGCAATGAGCATTCGTTAGAGGATATGGCTGTCAATGGGTGATGCACTAACAAGTGTCCTGGCTTTCGTCGTCGCGATCAGCATTCTCGTGACGATCCATGAATATGGTCACTATATTGTCGGTCGTTGGGCTGGCATGAAAGTACTCAGGTTTTCCGTTGGATTCGGGAAGCCTGTCTGGACATGGGTGCGTGGCAAAGACCGCACCGAGTTTTGTATTTCAGCCATACCGTTAGGCGGATACGTCCGGTTCCTCGATGGGCGTGAAGGACCAGTCGACCCGGAAGACGAAGGTCGCGCGTTCGATCATCGTCCAATACCGGCAAGAATTGCAGTGCTACTGGCGGGCCCGTTGTTTAATTTCCTGTTCGCGATCTTCGCGTACTGGGTTTTGTTCCTCAATGGAATTCCGACCCTGCAGCCGGCGGTGGGTGATGTTGAACCGCAGTCCTACGCGGCTCGAGCTGGTTTGGAATTTGGTGACAAGATTGTCGCGGTCGGCGCAGTCGACACAGATGACTGGGAATCAACACTCGTCAATATCTTCGACCAACTCGTCGGTGACGGACGGGTTCCTCTGACGCTGGAATCCGGGGATGGCCGGCAACGGCGTGCGTTGATCATGGTGGGTGAAGATGCGTCACGGCTAACTGAACCCAACATGCTGTTTGAGGGGCTGGGATTCGAACCCTGGCAGCCGCCAGCAGTTATCGCAGAACTGACCGAGGGCGGGGCGGCGGCTGGTGCCGGGATGGCCGTCGGAGATCGAATCGTCTCGATAGACGGATACAGCATTAGCAATTACTCAGATTTGATTGAGGTCGTAGTCGCAAGACCTGATCAGGCTGTGTCGGTCGCTTACTTCAGAGACGGCCGACAATTCGAAATTGACGTTGTCCTGGGGCGTCAGGAAGTGGAAGGCGAAGTGCGCGGTCTACTGGGAGTGCGTGGCTCTAACGACTATGGGGATTATGCGCACCTGCGTAAATTCGGTCCTGTTGAGTCAGTGGCCCAGGCAACGCAACGGACATGGACATCAACGGTGTTTACACTGCGCATGCTCGGACGCATGGTAACGGGCGATGTGTCGATCAAGAACATCAGCGGCCCTATCAATATTGCGCAATATGCCGGCAGTTCGGCGCGCCGGGGTGTCAATGAGTATCTCGCGTTTCTTGCGCTAATCAGTATCAGTCTCGGTGTGCTGAATTTGTTGCCGGTACCGGTTCTTGATGGCGGGCAAATCGTGTTTCAGTCGATCGAACTTGTGAAGGGCAGTCCGTTGTCGGAGCGATCGCAGATTATTGGTCAGCAGTTTGGTATTTTCGCGCTTATTCTCTTAATGAGCTTCGCGTTTTACAACGATATTGTGAGAATAGTCAGCTAGGTGGGAAATGCGCAGTTAATGAGAGATGATAAGAAAAACATGTATTCGCGTTGTAAAAAATTACGCATGGCTGCCCTGGGGTTGTGCCTGCTGCTGCCACTTTCTGCATTAGCTCAGGAAGATTTCGTCGTGCGCGATATGCGGGTCGAAGGCCTGCAAAGAATCGCTGAAGGAACGGTTTTCAATTACCTGCCGATAAACGTGGGCGACAGAGTCGACAGCATCCGCATCCAGGAGTCGATTCGTGCGCTCTACGGACAGGGGCTGTTCGACGATATCGAAATACGTCGTGACGGCGATACATTGATTGTTGCCGTGAGAGAACGGCCGTCCATTGAGACCTTCGAAATCGAAGGTAACAAGGACATCAAGACCGAAGATCTTATGGAGTCCCTGCGCGGCGTAGGCCTGGCCAAAGGCAGAACCTTCGATCGATCAGTGCTCGATAGCGTGCAGAGTTTCATGCGCGAGCAGTATTACGATCGAGGCAAGTATGGTGTTGTCGTCGATACGTCGGTTCTGGAACGCCCAAACAATACTGTTCGCATCCAGATTAACGTCGTCGAAGGTGATCGGGCGAAAATTCGTCAGGTCAATATCGTTGGCAATACGGTTTTCGAAGAAAAGGAGATTCGCGCAGCTTTCGAGCTCGATACAGCGAACTGGTTGTCGTGGATCCGACAGGATGATCGCTATTCCAAGGAAGCGCTCGAGGGCGACCTTGAGATTCTGCGTTCCTTTTATATGGATCGTGGCTATGCCGATTTTCGTGTTGATTCAACTCAAGTAGCGATCTCACCCAACAAAAAAGACATCTTCGTAACAATAGGCATCCACGAAGGCGACCTGTATACGGTTTCGAATGTCAAAATTGTTGGCGATATGGTTATTCCCGAGCAACAGTTACGTGCGCTCGTGCTTGCCCAGCCAGGTTCTATTTTTAACCAGAACATGTTGACACAGTCTGGCGAACTGATGGAGCTGCGGTTTGGCGAACAAGGCTACGCAAATGCGGAAGTCGAATCGGTACCCGAACTAAACCGTGAAACCAAAGAAGCAGAAATTACCTTTTACGTTGATCCGCAGAGCCGAGTTTATGTTCGCCGCATAAACTTTAACGGCATCAGTGAGGTTGATGATGAGGTGTTGCGACGCGAAATGCGTCAGATGGAGAGAGCATACCTTTCTAATCGGCTTGTCGATCGCTCAAAGATCCGTTTACAAAGATTGCCGTATGTGGAATCTGCCGAGGCAAAAAACGTCCCTGTGCCCGGTAGCCCCGATCTGGTCGACGTAGAGTTTGATCTTGAGTACCGCATGCCGGGTCAGTTTAGTGGCGGCATTGGCTATTCTGAATCTCAGAAGATGATGTTGAACGGCAGTATCGTGCACACGAACTTTCTAGGCACAGGAAATCGCGTTGCCCTTGAAGCGGTGTCAGGGCGGTTCCAAAAACTCTACAGTTTGTCGCATACGGATCCTTATCGATCGATGGATGGCATTCGTCGTACGATGAGTGTCAATTATCGGGACATCACCCAGTTTACGTCGGCATCATCGGACTTTTCGACAACCAGCGCCGGCGCATCTATCGACTACGGTTATCCGCTGTCTGAGTATCAGTCACTGTCCTTCGGCCTGTCTTATCAGCACGCAGAATTAGTTGCATCGGCCAATAGCACGATTCAGGCGCAGGAGTGGGTTCAAAATAACGGCGATTTTTTTGAAACAGAAACCGGCTCTGGGTTCAGCGTTTTCGGTACCGCCTTCGATACTTTTGAGCTCATTCTTGGTTGGACATACGACAGTCGTAACCGGGCGCTTTTCGCTAATCGCGGGACTCGCCAGCAGCTGATTTTGTCAACGGCCGTCCCGGGCAGTGATGTTGAGTACTTCACAGCGCGTTACAACTTTACGAAGTACTTTCCGTTGTTTCGTGGCAAATGGGTGGTCAGGCTGAATACCGAACTCGGCCTCGCACAGGCCCTCGGCGATACGACCGCAGCCCCGCCTTTTAAGCAGTATTACGGCGGTGGACCGCAGTCGGTACGTGGTTTCCGCGAGTCCTATCTGGGACCGCGCGACAGTTTTGGCCGTCCTTACGGCGGCAATGTGTTGGTTGCAAGTCAGCTAGAGCTTATACTTCCGATGCCGGCCAAGTTCGCGAGCCAGGCACGAGCCAGCCTTTTTTATGACATTGGCAACGTGTTCAATACGGGTGAGGTCAGTTTTACGGATAAACTCGGGTCACCCATCGAATACAAGCCGGAATTCGACGAACTGCGTACCTCCGTCGGTATTGGCGTACAATGGCTGGCTCCGCTGGGGCTGTTTCGCTTCAGTTACGCATACCCGCTGAATGAGTACGTCGGCAACGATAGATTTTATGGAGATGAACTGGAACGGTTCCAGTTCTCAATTGGTCAGGCGTTTTAAGGATTGAATTGTTTATGAGTCTTGTAAAGCAACAGATAGTTAGAGTGGCCTTCGGCATCGCGCTTGTTTGCGCTTTTGCACTGCCTGTCAACGCGCAGCAACTAAAGATTGGCGTAGTTAATATTCCGGCATTGATGGAGCGGTCGCCACAGACGAAAGCCGCTATGGATGCTTTGCAGGAAGAATTTGCGCCAAGGCAACGTGAGTTTCTGGCAAAGCAAAAAGAATTCGAAGAGTTGTCGGCCAAAGTGCAAAAGGATGTCGCTGTGATGGGCGAGACCGAACGTCGCAATGCAGAAAAAAACCTGCGCGATCTGCAGCGTGAAGTCACCCGCTTGCAAACCGAGTTCCGCGAAGATCTTAACCTGCGCCAAAACGAAGAACTGGGTCTCCTGCAGCGTTCAGTACTCAAAGAGGTACAGGACTATGCTGCAGAGCAAGGCTACGACCTCGTTGTTGGCGACGGTGTGTTGTTCGCGAGTAGCGCGGTGAACATCACAGAGGAAGTTCTTCGAGCCGTCGAAGCCAGCTTCCAGGCAACAGGCGCCAGGTAAAGTCAGGCGTTGTCCGGCGGATGCCGATCAGCCTCGGAGAACTGGCGACACGATTCAGCTGTGAACTGATCGGCGATCCCGACATTACTGTTGATGACGTTGCGCCGCTGTCGAACGCCGGTTCGAGCTCGCTCAGCTTTCTTTCCAATTCCGCATTTAAGAAGCAGCTGTCTTCGACGAAGGCAGCTGCGGTTATTTTGAGTGCGGACGATGCACCGGATTCTCCCACTGCAGCGCTCGTTCACGACAATCCCTATGCGTGTTACGCGAGAATCGCTGCGTTCATCCGGCCACGTCCGATGCTCGCGGCGGGCGTGCATGCGACAGCGGTTGTTGCAGAAACAGCAAGGGTTGCGAACACGTCTCATGTTGCTGCCAATGCGGTAATCGAAGACCGCTCGGTTATTGGCGAAAATAGTTATATCGGGCCGGGTGCAGTAGTCGGCCCTGATTGCGTTGTTGGTGACGACTGTCGCTTAAACGCCAACGTAACTTTCGTTCGTAATGTCGCTACTGGAGACCGTTGTGTCTTCCATTCCGGGTCTGTCGTTGGTGCTGATGGCTTTGGCAATGCCATGACGGACGAAGGCTGGGTTTCAGTTCCTCAATTCGGCGGCGTGCGTATCGGCAATGACGTCGAAGTCGGGGCGAGCACGACTATTGACTGCGGGGCGATCGAGGACACAGTCATTGAGAATGGCGTTCGTCTCGATAACCAGATTCAGATAGGGCACAACGTGCATGTCGGCGAGCATACGGCGATGGCGTCCTCGGTCGCTGTCGCTGGCAGTGCGCATATCGGCAAGCGCTGCTTGCTGGCCGGTATGGTTGGCGTGGCTGGCCATATCACGATTTGTGATGACGTGATCATCAACGGTAAAGGCATGGTCAGCAAAAATATTACCGAGCCGGGTGGCTACGCGTCGAATTTTCCAGTTGAGGGTGTGCGCACCTGGAATCGGAGGGTTGCGATATTTCGCCGTATCGACAAGTTGCTGGCACGTGTAAGCAAATTGGAGAAGGACAACAAGTGACAAATTATTCCTATCCCCTTGATGTGGCCGCTTTAAACGAAATTTTGCCGCATCGTGAACCATTTCTGATGCTTGATGAGATTGTCGCTTGCACGCCGCACGAATCAGTTACCGCGATAAAAAATATCACCGCCGACGAGCCGCATTTTGCAGGACATTTTCCCGGTAACCCGGTTATGCCCGGCGTACTTATTATTGAAGCGATGGCACAGGCAGGCGGCGTCTTATCGCATATCAGTAATGGCGACCTGTTTCCAAAGCCGCTTTATTTTCTCGCCCGCGTTGAAGATGCTCGATTTCGACGTCCGGTAGTCCCCGGCGAGCGATTGCTGATTCGTGTTGATGCCGACAAGGTCAAGCGAGGGATGTGGTGGTATCGGTGCGAGGCGAGAGTTGACGATGCCGTGGTTGCGTCCGCAATGATAATTTGTGCGCCTGGAGAAACAGATTGATTCACTCCACAGCAATTGTTTCCAGCACTGCGAAAATCGCGGACGATGTGCAGATCGGTCCGTACTCGATCGTTGGAGATGAGGTCGAAATAAGTAGTGGCACACGTGTGGAAAGTCATGTCGTGATTAACGGCCCCACCGTTATCGGCAATGACAATCACATTTACCAGTTCGCATCGATCGGTGACGATCCGCAGGACAAGAAATATGCCGACGAGCCCACGCGCCTGATCATAGGCGATCGCAACACGATTCGTGAGTACTGCACAATCAGTCGCGGTACGACTCAGGACAAGTGGGAAACGGTCCTGGGCGATGACAACTGGATCATGGCGTATGTGCATATTGCCCATGATTGCATCATCGGCAATAAGACAATCATGGCAAACAACGCGACGTTGGCAGGTCACGTACATGTGGGTGACTGGGCAATTTTTGGCGGCTTTTCCGGAGTACATCAGTTTTGCCATATTGGTGCACATGCTTTCGTGGGTATGTACGCCGGTATTAATCGTGACGTCCCGGCATACACAACAGCTGCAGGCAGTCCCGCCATTCCACGTGGGATCAACAGTGAGGGACTTAAGCGCCGTGGTTTCGATTCAGATCAGATTCGCAATATCAAAGAGGCTTACCGGCTCGTTTATCGAAAAGGCCTGAAGCTCGCTGACGCCATCGACGAGATTTCCGGGCGCACAAGTGAACAGCCTGAACTGCAGCTGTTTCTCGAATCCCTGCGTTCTTCGGAACGCGGCCTGATCCGTTAGGTCACCGGAAATGCGATTTGGACTGGTCGCGGGCGAGGCATCCGGTGACCTGTTGGGTGCAGGACTGATCCGCGCAATACGTAAGCAGCTGCCTGATGCCACCTTCGAGGGCATTGCCGGACCAGAGATGCTTTCGGCTGGCTGCGATCAATGGGAAGACTCAGACACGCTCGCCGTGTTCGGTCTCATTGAACCCCTGGCACACATTCCACGCTTGTTGAAGTTGCGACGTTCACTGGTCGAGCGCTGGCGTGAGTCCCCAC
>JAOTUU010000017.1 GCA_029863705.1 Gammaproteobacteria bacterium | reverse complement strand
CGATGCCAAAGCACGGGTTCCGGCGGCTATTGAATCAGAAGCATATCCAGCTGTCGCGCAATGGCGCCGCGGCGACATTCTGGTCACCGAGCCGACACGAAATGTGGCAAGCCCAAGATTTCTGGTCCACTCATCCTGTTAGGGATTTCGGTTGTTGATTCAAAGTTGCTTGGGTCCATCGCTGTAGAAATTGCTCGGGGTTCATGCCGCCCAGCGATCCATGCGGCCTGACCGTGTTGTACTCCTCCAGCCATTGACTGATGATGACTCTCGCTTCGGTCAATGAGCTGAACAGGCAACGATCCAGGCAGGTCATTCGAAAGATCGAATTAAAGCTTTCGTTGTAGGCGTTCTGCCACGGACTGCCCGGATCGATGTAATGCGTATTCACGTGCTTTTCCTTGAGCCATTTCTGTACGTGCCTTGAAACCAGTTCCGGGCCGTTGTCGGAGCGGATACAGACCGGGCGCCCGTGCTGGCGAAACAGCTCATCGAGAATGCGCGTGACATCGGTTGCGGTCAGGCTGCGCCCGACCGGGACCGCCAGACCCTGCCGTGAAAACTCATCCACCACGGTCAGGCATTTGAGCTGCCGGCCGTCCTCGGTCTGGTCGAAGACGAAGTCGTAGCTCCACACGTGGTTCGGGAACTCGGCTCGCTGCACCCATTGTGTCGTCATGCCCAACAGCTTGCGTTTCCTGCGTTTTTCACCACCTGCAAGCCCTCACGGCGGCGTATCAACCGCACCCGCTCGCGGCTGATCGACCACGTGCCACGCATCAGATCGTAGATCTTGCGATAGCCAAAGTACGGGTAGCGCGTGGACAACCGAAGCATCTCCCGGTAGGCCGCATCCATCAACTCCTGCTGACCCACGTAGCGGTAGCTTGAGCGGTTCATCTGCATCGCCTGGCAGGCGCACCGTTGGCTGATGCCGTACTCGTTCCTCAAGTACGTCACGCAACGGCGCCGTTCTGCCAGGCTCACCACTTTCGGCTGTTGACGTCCTTCAACATGCGGATGTCCAGCGTCTGATCGGCAACAATCTTCTTCAACTCGGCGTTCTCGCGTTCGAGTTCTCGCAATCGCTTCACCTCCGAGACCTCCATGCCACCAAACTTCGACTTCCAACGGTAAAACGACTGTTCTGAGCAGTTGTGCTTGCGGCATACGTCCGCCACCGTCAGGCCGCTGTCCGCTTCCTGCAATATCCGAATGATCCGTTCTTCGCTAAATCGCTTGCCCTTCATCGGTTCCTCCAATATCGAGAAACCCTAACACAGCGAGTGGACTAATTATGACGAGGCAAGCCAAATGCTTACACCGCGATCCTTAACGGCAATCCTATTCCCGCGACCTTTGCAGAAACTGGTCCCGATATCAGGGACAGATCAGGCCTACTCGATCGCAGAAGAATTTTCGGTGGTCAACTCTGAACATCAATACCTGGACGGTGTCAGGCCGCTCGTTTTTGGGGAATGCTTTGCGGAGCGACGGGTGCGGCGGGTTGCAGCGGGCGCCGTTCCTCGAACCACGCAGCCGCCCGCCTGACGATCCGGTACTGAGTGACGAGCAGCGTTATCCACACGGAGAACATTAGCCAGTCCGGGGCACCGATGGCGGCACCCAGCAAGCCGATACCCGCGTACACTGTGGCCGCGCCGGTGAGAAGGCCGACAACCTGTCGCGCAGTCAGCCCGGCAAGCAGCAACAGGTGATGAAAATGGTCCCGTCCGGCGGAAAACGGTGACCTGCCCTGCGCGATACGGCGCACGAAGCAGGTAAGGAAGTCAGCGATCGGGACTAACGCGAACCACAGACCCACGACCGGGGAGATTTGGCGTGCGTCGCCCTGGCTGATGGCAATCGTGAGCCAGACCACGACCAGGCCCAGCAGGGTACTGCCGGCGTCGCCCATGAACGTTCGCAGCCGATTTTCGCCGTCATGCGGAAAATTGAAGACCAGAAACCCGATGATCGCCGCCATCGCAACCAGGGCCAGCGGCGTGGTAGCTGCCGCCCCACCGGCCAGCGCAACCGCATACAACGCTACCAGCGCGATGCTGCCGGCGAGTCCATCCACGCCGTCGATGAAGTTGAAGCCGTTGATGACAGTCATCGTGACGAGCAGCGTCCCCACCACGGCCACGGGACCCAGATGAATGATCCCCATTCCAAACGGACTGCCCAGATCCGCGATGATGAGCCCGGCGCCAAAGACCATTATCAGCGTCGCCCCCACTTGTGCCGCCAGACGGACCAGGTAGTGCAGGCCCTGGCGGTCATCGAGCGCGCCCGCGATCACCAACAATGTGCCGGCCAGGAGCAGGTACCACGTGCTGGGCTCTGTGCCCGCAACGACGGACATTCCGGCAACCATCCCCAGGAACATTGCGATGCCGCCGACCAGCGGTATCTCGCCGACATGGTCTTTGCGACCCCCCGGTTGGTCAGTGAGTCGAAGGTATGTGGCAAGCGGCCGCAGTATGGCCAAAAGGGCGAGTGTGCTCACTAGAGTCGTTAGCGCCGCCAGAGCGGATATCACGTGCTTTTCCCCAGGTGGCGCAAATTCAGACGATTTGCGCTACCAGTTTGCAGTTCTCATCTGGGACCGAATCGGCCGGCCGACGGTTTCTAATTCGATATCACGCTAAAAACCATAACTTTTTATAAACAATATCTTGCAGATAACGGCTCTTACTAATGTGCAATGTTGAAGCACAAACGATTTTACATGATGATTTCCGTTACTGGAAAATACCTGATCTTAGATATTGTAATATGCAACACACATCGCTACTAGCGTTATTTGAAATCGACTTGGGCTATTGCTGGGGAACTAATCGAGCGATTCGAGGCAAATCAACTTGAAATGAAAGCCCATCTAGAACTGTTTCGTCGTCGAGCCGAAGTCGAGACCGTAGCGAGCGCAAGTTTTGCCAGCACGAGTGCCATACTGAGGATAGTCAGCTTAATCGCCGGCTAGCGAACCATTATGAAAATTTCGTCGAAGCCCGAGAACGATGGCGAGTTGATTCAATTCGAAAGCCCCGAATAAAAGCTAATCGAATGAAAATTATCTGCGTCGCGGGAGCCCGGCCAAACTTCATGAAGATCGCGCCGATAATGGATGCGTTCAATGACGCACCAGACATCGAATCGATTCTGGTGCACACGGGCCAGCACTACGATGAAAAGATGAGTAAATTATTCTTCCGGCAGCTCGGTATCCCCGAGCCGGATTTCAACCTCGGCATCGGCTCCGCCAGCCACGCGGTGCAAACCGCCGAGATCATCAAGGCGTTTGAACCTGTGGTATTGGATCAGCGACCAGACGCGGTACTGGTAGTTGGTGACGTTAATAGCACGATTGCGTGCGGCCTGGTCGCCGCCAAGCTTGGCGTGAAGCTGATACACGTAGAAGCAGGACTGCGGAGTTTCGATCGCGCCATGCCCGAGGAGATAAACCGAGTATTAACCGATGCGATCAGTGACTACTTGTTCGTCTCCGAACCATCCGGCGTCATAAACCTCATGAAAGAGGGAGTTGACGAACTCAAAATTCACCTCGTCGGCAACGTAATGATTGACACGCTGCTGAAAAACAAAGCAAAGGCGGATGCTTCCAAAATTCTCGAAGAGTGAGCTCTTGAACCCCGGTGTTATGTATTACTCACAATGCACCGCCCGAGCAACGTGGACAATGCCGAAGTGCTGAAAAATATTCTAGATGCACTCGAGAAAATCCAGACCGAACTTCCAATTGTCTTCCCGATGCACCCTCGCACGCGAAAGCAAATTGAAGCTTTTGGGTTCTCCGAGAACATCGCGAGAATGCAGGGCCTGCGAGTGGTCGAACCCATTGGATATTTCGACTTCTTGAGACTCATGAGTGAGGCAAAGCTCGTGTTGACCGACTCAGGTGGCATACAAGAAGAAACGACGATCTTGAAAGTGCCATGCATAACGATGCGCGAGAATACGGAGCGGCCCATCACGATCGAAGTTGGTGCGAACCGGTTAGTGGGTAGCGACCGAGACCAGATTCTTGCAGCATACAGGCGCGCAATCGCTAGTGATTTCTTGAATTGGCAGGTGCCTGATTTATGGGATGGACGGGCGGCTCGACGAATCGCTGAGGTACTCACGAATGGGCACTCTCAATCGGCGATCGTTTGAAATATTTCGAGCATTTTTTCTGCTTGCTGCTTGCGGGAATATGATTCGGCGGAATCGGCGCTGGCGCAACTCAATCTTTCTCGAAGCACAGTATCCTCCTTAATTTTTATTACGGCTTCTTTCAAACGTTCCGGGTTTTCGGGTTCCACAACCAGCCCACTACCCGTGTTCTTTATGATTTCAGATGCCTCACCCTCAGGCAACGAGAGGATAATCGGTAACCCCATGCCCATCGACTCAAAAATCTTCGAAGGGATTACAGAACGAAAAAGCGCATCGTTCTTCAGCGAGATCAGCGAAACGTCGCAGAGGCTCCAGATCCGCGGCATCTGTTCTTTGGGTTGCCGCTCCACGAAACGCACGTTTTGGAGGTTCAGTTTATTGGCCTGCCTGACCAATTCATCTCGCCTTGCACCCCCACCGACGAAAACAAAGACAATGTCGTCGCGATGTCTGAGCAGGTCCGCCGTTTCCAATATCCGGTGCAGTGCGTGGGCCATGCCGTGCGTGCCGATGTAGCCGACGACGAATTTCCCTTTCAGACCATACAAACGCGTGAGCTCTGCATCTTTCTCCGTGGGCGAATACTTCGCCGTGTCCACGCCATTGATCACCACATAAATCTTATCGGCGTCGATACCGCGCGCGATCAATTCCGTCCTGAATGAATGCGTCACGGCCACAATCGCCGCGGCTCTTCGGTAAAGAAACTTCTCGATCCAGCTCAGCGTTCTGAACACGATACCATCTTGCATGGCCCCCACTGCCCTGATCGACGCCGGCCACAGGTCCCGCAACTCGAAGACGAACGGCCGCCACTTCAACACGGACAGCAACCACGCGCTGCACACAGTGAAAAATTGTGGCGACGTTCCGACTATTACGTCCGCGCGTTTCTCAAACAGCCCAGCCAGGCAGCCCATCAGCCCGAAGGACATATAATCGAGCGTGCGCTTGCCAAATCCTTGGTTTGCAACGATGTAAGTCTTGACCCTCACGACACGAATGCCATCAATGCCCTCGACCGAGTGCCATTGATTCGAATAGCCGTCAAACACCACGCCCTCGGGAAAATTGGGTGCTGTTGTGATCACCGTGACATCGTGACCGCGTTTCACCCATTCTATGGCGTGTTCGTACGTACGACTGGCTGGCGCGTTGCCCTCTGGCGGGAAGTTGTCGGTAAGAAACAGGATGCGCATAACTAAGCCCAGCTCAGCTTAAAGGCCGCTTCCGCGCCCGTGAACCGTAACTGCATGACTTGGTTTGCTGCGCTCAGTCCAAATTCAGAGTGCCAGGTAGAGGCATGCCGCGAGAGCTCACCGCCGCCAGTTTCGAAGCGCACTACTCGGTCATCGGGCATGATCAGCTGCCCGGTGCCGGCGTCATCATCAACGGTAACGCGCACTTCGGGGTGCACATGAAAATATGCTACCGCCTTCTCGAAAGGCCCGTGGATCACGTCCCGAATTTCGAACGTGTATTCAGACAGCTTCCAGGTGCGACAATGCACCGGTCTGCCGACCAAACGTGTGTAACCATTATGGCTAGCCGTGGCCCGCGACTCGCCCACATCCACTCCGAAGGGCCTGGCGCGCCGTGCCACGCGAAATGCGTGCCACACCTCGGAAGAATTCTCGCCGTTGATTTCCACTGTGTTATGCGCCGCCGTCCCCCGTTGCCTGAGTCGTTCCGGGCCATGGTGATAGTTGGAAATTCCCGAATTCACGAGCACACGTTGACCGAACAGCGACAACTCGAAAGACAACGTATCGGCGTGGGCGTGACCTGGCTGGTAGTCTGGCCCGATGGGCGCCACATCCAGCAACGCTATCGCTGTGTCATTTTGGAGGCGCACATAGCCACTTGAGACCAGGTGGTGTTCAGCTGGCGGTGTCGCGCGGAGACCCAGACGCCGCATGTAGGCGCAGAGTTCCGCCGGCCGAGGCGCCATACCCATCGCCGCATCATTGAAAAACCCGATTTCTTCGTCGGCGTGGGTCATGACTTGCAGCCACTGATCCATGCGCGGCGCCAGGTTTTTCCACAGCGCAACAGCCTCGGGCGCGACTATGCCGGGGTAAACCCGGCAAAGATTGAGCAGGTCCAGCACATCCTCATATAGAATAGCGTGGTACATAGGGCTGCGCTCAAAATGACCACCATCATCGAGTACTTGTTCCGCCAGTTCTCGACGCAGAACATCCATGCCCTTGTCCAGCCAGCGATCAGCCTCGTCGCCCGCAAAGTACAGGCCCGCAAACACTAGCGCCTTGGCATTCGCCAGCAGGTGGTTGCCCAACAGGTGGTATTCTAAGGACTTACGAAGGTAGCGCACTTGTAAGGCCAGACTTTCCAGCCACTGAATCTCCATACTCTGCTGGCGTAGCGCCCACTTCACCCAGTTCACGATGCGCAGCGAAAGCGTGTATGGCTCCCAGCCATTACCGCGTCCGACAGGGTTCTCCGCAATCCACTGCGAGATCAGGGCTTGGTGCCAGGTTTCGCGCTCGGCAGCGTCCCGGGAATTCAATTCATCGAAGTAGTGAAGATGATAAAGCCACAACTTGGAATACCCTGGATCATTCCATCCCGTGGGTCCAACAATCCGGCCTTCCTGGTTGAGGAATCTGAATTGATGCGGACCGAGCTGGAACGGGTTTCGTTCAATCGAAGGCGTCCACTGTCCTTTGGCAAAGCGTACGGTTGGTGCGGGCGATAAGCTGATGTGGGGAGAATGCAGCCGACGCCAGATCCTGTCGATTATCTGCCGGGAGCGCAGGTAGCGAACGGTGTAAAAAAGCCGCATTAATCGTGACAGGAACGTCACGGCGAAATGGCGACTTCCAGCATGACACGACTGACTTCCAGTATTTCATCGACAGAAATCGGCGAAGCCTTACCTTCCCGGATAGCATCGACGAATGCCCTGGCGCAAGCGCGTTGGCCTTTGTCCTGGCGACGCAGGTTCATTCTGGAAAAGCCCGGCCAGCCAAATCCTTTCAGCTTGCGAAAGTTATCCAATTGAAGGATGCGCCCACCGTTGAACACTTCCAGGCGTTCCTTCGGAAACGTGCGGTTGCCGTTCGCCAAATAGTGAATGGCCCCGACCGAGCCATCGGCAAACTCAAGATTGATGGTTGCGCTGTCTTTCAGATCCAAACCTGAAAGCGGCCGCATCCAGGTCACCTGGTGGTTTTGAATCTCCGCACCAGCCAGAAACCGCAACAGGTCGACGAAATGGCAGGCCTCACCGACAATCCGCCCACCACCTATTTCCGGGTCCTGAGTCCAGTGGTCAGCGGGGATCTTACCGGCATTGACTGTCATGACAAACGCACTTGGCCCACCGGCTGCGTCGAGCAATTCCCGAATCTTGCGCGAATGCGGTGAAAACCTGCGGTTGAATCCCACCATCAACAAGGGTGGCTTCTCGGTTTCAATGGACTTTTGGTACGCCTCGGCAATTTGTGCCAGTTCCTCGTTATTTAGGCACAACGGCTTTTCGACAAAGACATGCTGTCCGCGTTCGAGTGCGTCAACCACGAACCCCGCATGGGTGTCATGCCGAGTGGCTATCACGACTGCATTAATGGCCCGATCATCGAGAATCAGCCGCGCATCGCTGACAGCTTCCTCGATGCCATGCTTCTTGCCCGCGCACGCGCCAGTCACACCCGTGCTGGATGCTACGGCCTTTAACCGCCCGCCAGCGTGTTTGAAAGCTGGCATTAATACTCGAGCGGCATAGTTGCCGGCGCCGATAAACCCCAAAACGGGTGCATCAGCTGGACCGGGTACGGATGGACTCAGCGATAGTCGAGTTGACGTTGATAATTGATCTTCTTGGCTCAGCTGCCTGGAGTACTCCAGCAGGATGCCCATCGACGGCTTGCCGCTGCTGAGGAACTCATAAGCATTGACCGCATCCTCAAATGCGAATCGATGTGAGATCAATGGCGCCGTATTCAGGGCGCCCGATGCCATCATGTCCAACACCGCTTCCAGGTTGCGTTGCTCGGTCCAGCGCACATAACCGACAGGGTAGTCGTGGCCCTTCTCCTCGTATTCCGGATCGTACCGGCCTGGCCCATAAGAACAGGACACCTGGAACGACAATTCTTTTTCGTAAAAATCCGTCCGCGAAAGCTCAAGCCCCGTAACACCAACCAGCACGATGCGTCCCCGTTTGCGGCACATCTTTGCCGCCTGGCTGACCGGTTCATTACTTTTTGTAGAAGCCGTTATGAGCACCGCATCCACACCACGACCCCGTGAAAAGTTCTCGGCGGCCGTAACAGGATCTGACCCTTTTGACAAATCAACACATTCGGCACCGAACTGTCGAGCGAGCGCAATTCTCTCCGAATCGAAATCGATCCCCAAGACTCGGCAACCCTGCGCGCGCAATAATTGCACAGTCATCAAGCCAACCAGGCCCAATCCGGTAACGACGACCGCCTCACCCAAAGTTGGGTTAGTCAACCGAATGCCTTGCAAAGCAATGGCAGCGATTACGGTAAACGCCGCCGTCTCGTCCGAAACTTCGTCCGGAATCTTTGCGCAAAGGTGAACTGGCACCGCGACCACGTCGGCATGCCGGCCGTTTGACACTACCCTGTCGCCAGCCGCAAAGGCGGTAACTCCGGAACCCGCTTCGAAGATTGTGCCGACGTTGCAGTAGCCCATCGCCAGCGGTTGATCGAGCTTGTTCCGTACTGCCTCCAGCGTTGGCAGCAGGCCATCGGTCCTGACTTTATCCAACACCATGCGTACTTTGTCGGGCTGCCGGCGAGCCTTCTCGATCCAGCCCGCCTTCCCGAACTCGACGAGCATGCGTTCGGTTCCGGTCGATATCAGCGACACTCGCGAGCGAATCAGAACCTGACCTGCTGCCGGGTGCGGGCATGGCACATCGAGTATTTCGGTCACGCCGGTCTTCAGGTTTTGCAAAACTTGTTTCATGATCTGGCTATCTTACCGTGCGAATGCGAGTGAACTCGATATGAAAAGTCATTGGTAGGTCGCAATCTTGGCATGACCGGACGGCTTCAGAGCGGATTGGGCCTCTATTTATCGCTATGCTTTCTGCTTCACACTACCAGCCTTGTCCATGAACTCCCGACACCAGATCTCGACGCACACCAGTCCCAGTATTGTGTACGCCGCATCCACACGCCCGGCCCGGTCGTCCGCCACCAAGGCAGTCACCGCCTCGGGGTCGAACAGGCCCCGTCGGCGCAGTGTCTCGGCGGACAGGATATCGCCGACCCACTCCCGGAGCTCGTGGTGGAGCCATTGCCGCAATGGCGCACCAAAACCGGTTTTGGGTCGGTAGATCACGTCGTGAGGCAAGTAAGGCTCCATCGCCTTCTTGAGCACCCATTTTCCTTCCGCTCCACGCTGCTTGAATTCTGGCGGCAGCGCGTTGGCTAACCGGACCAGATCGTTATCGAGAAACGGCACGCGCACCTCAACGCCTGCCGCCATCGACATCTTGTCCGTATAAAGTAAATTGTGATCGGCGAGAAAAAAACGCTGTTCCAGAGCCAGCATGCGTTGCAAGGGTGGCAGACCGGGCGGAAGCGTTTCGAGATAGTCTTCCAGCGGTGCGGCCATAACGACCCCCGCCAAGGTCGCCCGATGTTCTGGAACAAAAAGCCCCAGTAACCTTGTCGGATCCGCCCATAAGAAATAACCGACCAAACGGTCATCCTGCGGCAAGCCCGCATGTGCGAAAGCTTTGGTTAGGCGCCGGCCGAGCGCGCTGCCCTGGTCGAAGCGCGAAGTCGTGTTATGCAAGTATCGTCGCGCTACCCCCGGCAGCCATTGCCAATAGCGCTCCAGCATCAACGCCCGATGTCGGCGATAGCCCGTGAATAAGTCATCGCCCCCGGCCCCGGAAAGGAGGACCGTCACCCCGTGTTGCCGGGCAAGCTGGCTGATATAAAGGACATTCAATGGCGCAGGGTCAGCCAGCGGTTCGTCCAACTGAAACACCATGCGCTCCAGATCGGCCGCCATGCGCGTTGACTCTACATGAATCTCGTGCAGCTTCACGTCAAGGTGTTTGGCTACCCGGCGTGCATAAGGCAAATCGTCTGCAACGCCGGCATCCTGAATCGTACCGGTGTCGATAGTGAAACATTCGATGTTTGGGGACACCTCGCGCGCCATCGCCACCACGGCGCTGGAATCGAGCCCACCTGATAAAAACGCCCCAACAGGAACGTCGGCGACCATCTGGCGTTGAACCGCAGTGCGCAACCCCTCTTGCACCTGGCGAATTGCCTCTGCCTGATCGATGACCAACGGCGTATTGGCCCAAGACGAGTCCGCCCAATGCCAACGGCGAACGATTTGCCTATCTTTTATCCTTAACGCTTCGCCCGGGCCGAGCCGGCACACGCCGTTGAATGGCGTGTCGCCCCCCGGACTCCACAGGAACCCGAGATAACGAAACAAGGCCGGCAAATTAAGCGAAGCTGCGACACTCCCACATGCCAGCAAAGCCTTCAATTCGCTGGCAAAAATAAAACCGTCGCGCCCCTCATTGAAATACAGCGGCTTGACGCCCATTCCATCGCAAGCGAGAAATAGCGTCTGCGCGGCTTGGTCATATATTGCAAAGGCAAATATGCCGTTGAGCAACGAGAGCATCGCGTCGCCCAGCGCGCGATAAAGTTCGAGTAGTACTTCGGTGTCCGAGTGACTTCGAAAGCGATGGCCCTCCGACTCCAGTTGGGATCGCAACTCACGGAAGTTATAAATCTCGCCGTTAAAGACGATAACTACCGTACCCGACGCATCGACCATGGGCTGGTGGCCCAGTGGTGAAAGGTCGATGATCGCCAGGCGGCGATGCGCCAAGCCCACATTTCTATCGGGCGAAATCCACTCGCCAGCATCATCCGGGCCGCGGTGGGCCATGACACCGTTCATCCGCGCCAGCGCGGCCACATCGAATCGACCAAAGAATCCCCCGATACCGCACATCAGGATGGTCTATTCGCAAGCTGCCGCAGTGCTGCCCAAGTTTGTCCTGCGGAAACGCACCACTCAAAATCATCTGCATGGCGTGCCGCTCGTTCGCCCCAATCGGCAAGTGCGCGTTCATCGTCAAGCAACTGCGCCAATTTCTCCGCGAGTTGCATTGGATCGTATGGGTTGAAATATTGGACGGCATTCGCTCCGAATTCTGGCATTGGCTGGTACTCAGAACACAATACTGGTCGGCCGGCAGCCATTGCTTCAAGCAAGATATTAGGACAATTCTCGCAGGATGAAGCGAACAAGTTCACTTGGGCATGCTGGTAATAGGCGGGCAGCAGCTCATAAGGCGCGCTCCCGAATAGCAATACTTCTTCATCCAACCCAAGTGCCATAATTCTTCTTCTAACCCGTTTTGCATAAGGGCCGAATTCCCATCCAACAAACACCAGTTTTTCAGGACTGGGGCGCATTTTCCTCAATATGCTCCACGCTTCAATTACCTCAATTTGTGCCTTATATACGTCTAGTGTTGAAACGTAGAGTACATACTTGTTGGGCAAGCGCGAATCAGCTGGACGATCGTTACGTTGCCGAAATTGATCACTCAGCCCATGGGGAATGATTACCGACGTGCCTCTTCGTTTTTCCACCGTCAGATCTATCACTGACTTCGCGAACCTCGAGATAAAAATCACCAAGTCTGCATCCCGGAAAGAAGATCGCTGAACATATTTAAGTAACCAAAGCCGGATGCGCATATAACCAAGGCTGTAACGGCGCCGCTCTTCCGGCGAAAAAGGCAACATGTTTTGGAAAGCGACCGCCGTACGACAGTCATTCGGCCGAACGGCCAAAAATCCCCCGGGGCAAAAGAGTACATTTGCTGTTACAGAGCGCAGTAGCCGAGGCAAAGAAGATTTGTACCAGATCTGGCGCCGAATCAGACTGCCTGACGGAAAACTTGGCGCAATTAGTTCGATGGCAGGATTGACGTTGAGGCCGTCCCTGCACTGGGGCGGAACGATTGCAAAGATACGCTCGCCGGTACGCGGTTCGTAGTGCGCGAACAAATTTCGCAGGTACGTTTGTCCGCCACCTTGAAGTGCAGACAACGCTTCTACAACAATACAACGTTGTGCCATCGAAATTTAGCTTCGGCCGCCTTGCGGCTCAAGATGGACAGACAAGCAGGAGAGATTTTGTCGACCTGCACCAATCCAGTTGCAAAAAAACAAAGCCGCAATGTCTATATCGTCCGCAACCAAGAATTTGGCCTCGCCCAGTTGCTCAAGCGTCTCCGGAAAACCGTATGACGAGTACTCCGTCAGTTTTGTCCGGCATGCCTGACCTAGGCCGCCTGCATGCCCGCATGCGTGAAATCTTAACCTTTCTGAATTTTTGGTGACAGAAAACCTGCGTTCGAGTTTTTGACGGGCTGCCTCGTCCTTGAATGCTGGCAAATATCGTTCCCTACTCATTTCATTTCCTCTTGTGTGCGAATAATAGCCCGAAAGTGTCATGCGGACTTGGGCATGTCTAATTGAGGTTTCGGAGTGCCCATCAAAATATAGTAAGCCTAGTCTGTCGAGCTCACGGATTTGGCAGTCCAGTTCGTCAAGGCGCTACAAAGAACCTAGTGGGTTGCCCAATATTTGGGCAGGTCAAGCAGATACCGTCTTACGTGATCAACGCGCCATTACAAGACAATCTCAATCGGTCCGGAAGAAACGCGGTTTTACCGCAGCAGTTCTAACTCGCGACCGCGTGAGCCGACAACGCCCGAAATAGGCGTGATCAAAACGTTCGATCAGCCACGTTTTTTTTAAAAGCGCGACTTAGCGGGGTCAATTTGAGATAATTAAAAGTTTGGGAAAGGGGGCTGTACTCTGTGAGCGACACGAGTTTGCATATTATTGGAGGATTTCTCGCTGGAGGAGTGGAAAGGTTCGTTGTTGATCTCGCCATTCATCTGAAGGAACTCGGCAACCGAGCAGAGGTCTTGTCGGTCGTTAGTCGCTCAGATCTAGCTGGCGAGGAAATGAAGCGACGTCTGGAGGCTCGCGGGATTCATTATGTAGTCGGACCGACAGAGCGATTTGGCCTGAGGAGTGCTCGCTGGCTCGCGAATGCCCTTCGCAAGGCAGAATCTCATATAGTCCACATTCATGGCGAGTGGCCCGAGTATGCCTTCTACATGGCCACGCTCTTCGGCAAGGCGCCCGACGGCCGAGTCATCGTGCGAACAGTGCATAACTCTCGAATGCCATCTCAATGGCGCATCCGCTGGGCCTTCAAGCAGACTCGCGCATCGGCGACGGTCTACTGTGGCGACCATGCTGCAAAGATATTGGGTGATTCTCGTTCGAAGTTTGACTGTGTTATTCTGAATGGCGTCGATTTCGAATGGCCCATCAGGTCCGACAAATCACACAGAGGATCGCAAGAGGCCTTAGGCTTGGATCCAGCACTGAAACATTTTGTCAATGTCGCTTCTCTTAGAGGAACTAGTGTGGCTGCATCGCAGAAGGCTCACAACGTATTGATTGATGCCTGGCGACTGGCGAACATGAAAGAGAAGCTGTCGTGCCTACACTTGCTCGGCGAGGGTGCTCTACGAGGGCAGCTTGAATCCCTCGCTTCAGGTGACAAATCAGTGCAATTCCATGGTGTGGTACCGAATGTTCATGATTGGCTCTTGGCCGGTGATACATTCGTCATGCCGTCGCGATGGGAGGGTTTGCCAATAGCCGGAATTGAAGCGGCAGGGACCGGCATTTTTTGCATCTTTTCCCGAATTCCATCCCTTGTTGAACTCGCCGCTCCCGGCGTCTACTATGTAACGCCAGACGATGCTGACGCGCTTGCGGAGAGCCTGACACTCCGATCAGGACGAAATGAAGGGCCGCCCGAAGTCGAAATTGAGGCATTTCGACGTAGATACGACATCCGCGTTGCAGCCACTAAGTATTTCGATCTGTACTCGCGCTTGTAATGCGACACCTACGGAAATTGGGCCTGGTCGAATACCTTCTTTTATTCTGTCGCCCGATCGTAAGACGGGGATCTTTGAAATTTGCGGTCGCAACTGTGATCGATATCTGGCTAGGCAATTTGAAGCAAATCTCCCGTCGAGGCGACAGTGTCTAGACGTTGGACAAACGAAACCGCAAATCCTGGTTCACGGGAAGCCCACCACTATCGCGACGAGCGATTGACGTCGGCTCGAATGTCACCCGTCAGCAGCCGCGAGCAGTACTTAATTTCCCTTGCCGCTGGCAAACGTGTCTTAGACGTGGGAGTAGTCGACCATTTTCCGGTGGAGTCGAGCAAAGATTCGTCCAATTGGTTACATAAGGATGTGGCGGCCGCCGCCTCGTACATTCTGGGTATCGATATTCTCCCCGAGGCGGTAGCGAGCCTTAAGGCGCACGGATACAATGTGCGAATCTGGGACAGCACTGTCGGACCCATTGATGACACATTCGATGTAATAATTGTTGGCGAAGTGATCGAACATCTCGGAAATCCGCAGGGTTTATTCCGGTCTGCTTCAAAGATGCTTAGTCCGAACGGACGGCTCGTTATAACCAGCCCGAATCCTCATTATCTGGCAACGGTACGGACGGCTTGGCGTGGCCAATTCCGGGATAACGTAGACCATGTCACGTATCTTTTCCCCTCGGGAATTGCTGAACTTGCAGAAAGGGAGGGGATGGTCCTCACTAAGTACAGAGGTGTGCGTCTTCCAGAACTCAACGGTAGATTCCGATTACTCAAAAAAGTGGCTAGGGACCTTTTGACCTCTACCGCGGTTTCTCAGGACGCCGCCTGTCATTCAGTTATTTATGAATGCATGCTGTCAACAGACGAGGATTCTAGACACAGGCGTCTTGCGGGAAGCCAATTAGTCGATGGCTAATTCGTTCAATCTTGCTGATTTCCTAGCATCCATTGCCAACAAATGGCCGCTGCTCAACCCAAGTGGCGCGGCACCCCCGGTCGCTGATTATTTGGTATTGCGATTTGGAGAGCGAAGGACCGAGCCGTATTCGACCCACCAGAGCGCAGCAATAGAGACGTTAGCGACCGCAAAGCCATAAACTGCGCCTAGAGCTCCTCCGGACCATGCGCCAATGAGTCCTCCGGCAATCCAGAGCGGAACGGACAACGTCTGAGCTCGCAGGCTATGTTTGGGTTTGGCCAGGGCACGCAATCCTATAAACGCAGCCAATCTGCAGGATTCTCCAATCAGAACAGCCGCCATCGGCAGAAAAAGCGGGGAAATTTCCATCCAAGATTGCGGAAGGAGCGCGACCCCCCACGACGTGGGCAATAAAGCAAGGCTAGCGCCGGTCAACGAAACTGCAAGTGAGAGTCCTGCCGCGATGGAATAAATGAAAGCGCGAAATCTTGGAACATCCGTCTGGGAAAGACGAACTCCTTCCGGTATTGCGAAGGCAATCAAACCGAGAAACAGTATATTGACAGGACCAAAGACTGTGCGCGCTGCATTGAAGGAGCCGAGTGCCTCGAGGCCTGCAATAAGTCCAATTCCGAAGACGACCACCTGCGAGGCTCCGTTGCCGAGAAGCTGTTCAATCAGAAAGCGACCTCCCAGTGCTCGGGTGGACATGAACCAGTGCTTGGGGTTCGTCATCCGAGGTGTCATCTGCACCTGATACCAGCCAGCGACTCCCGCCAAAGTGCCGCTGACTCCCCAGGCAAAGATCAATTGGGGTATACCAACGTTGTCCGTGGCAACGAGAAAGGCAATCGCAACGAGCGCGGATCCTCCCCACACGGAGTCATTTACGAGGGCCTTTTTAGGTAGGCCGCTGGCGAAGAATACATGTCGCCACGCGTCCTGAACCAAAAGGCCGGGTATAACCAGGGCCAAACTAATCAGAGAGGTTCCGACGTCACCGCCCAACGCAAAGCCGACCACCGCAACGACGAGTCCGCATAAAAGCCCTACGCTGAAGGCCGCTCCAAGTCCGGATCCTCCTCGGAACCTGATTTGTTCCGGCGACCCGCTGAGAGTCACCGTTAGCGGCTGGCCGACCAGGGCGCGTTGGACATCGAGCGACATTGCAAAAGTGACGTAAGCGACAGTGAACGCTCCAAACTCTGACAGGGTCAGGTATTTGAGGGCGACGATTGAGAACAGAAAATTGGTCAGACTCGAAATTGCCTGATCTACAGTCGTCCACAGCGCTCTGTGGCTCGCACCGGGAGACCGTGCCCAGTCAAGACTCAAATCGGTCCATCCCGATCAGGGGATCGGCCACAATACAGGTTGGTCGACATTGGGCCCTAAAGAAGCGAATAAACAAGCTGTTTGACGCAGTCATCAGCATTTTTTTCGGACACTACCAAGCGGCCTGATCATAAAACGCTGGCTTTTGATTTGCACGAGCGCAAATCCGGACAACCCAAAACCAAGATACATCACGACGCTGTTGGATAACGTATCGTGCGTATTGGCCCAAAAAAGCATTGATATAAACCAATATACAAAGAAGACCTGCTGTCCATAGAAGCTCTTGTCTCCTCGACCGATGTCACGCCATGCTCGCCATAGTACATAGCCATACAAAATCGATGTAATTATGAGCCCGGGCAGCCCAAGTTCTGCAAGTAACCTCAGCCAGGAATTCTCCGCAGTACCGGTTGTAGATAAGGTTTCCAACGCTCGTGCGCCACCGAACTGTTCGGCACCCAAATTGAAATAACCGGCTCCAGATCCAGACAACAGATATTCCCCGATAAGCTCAGCCATCGGAATGGCCACGTTTTCTCGGCCACGTACGGCGACGTCATCAATAACCGTCAACAATCGATCCCATGCCAACTCAGTTACGTCTGCCTCCAAAAGGGCACCCAACGTACCAACGACGCCCAATACCAGAACGGAAAACAATACTATTCGCAAGTACATGTTTCTCGCTTTGGCCGTGGCCGGTGTTGCGGTGCGTTGTCGACGCACCTTGACAATCATAAATGGGCCGGCGGCTATGAGGAACAATATGAGCAACAACATCGCGGCGCGCTGTCCCGAAGCAATCAATGCTACCAAATCGAATGGGATAGTAGCCATGAACCAGCCGGGCCAGCGCAACAACTTGTGCGCGCCGAAAATTATTGATGTCCATTTGAACAACACAAGCAAAAATATGGCCTGACCGAATTTGCCCGTGTGCATAAAGATGGAAGTTGGCCTGAACATGAAGCTCAGCCCCACATCCCCAGCGGCGTAGTCACCAATTCCGGTCCCTTTGTCAAAAATCGGGAGTTCGTTGATCGGATGGCCTTGTCCCAAAACCAACTGCAAAACAGCAACGCATGCGATTAAGATGATCCAGACGTTTACTGTACGCATTGCGCCAACTAACGCTCGGTCTGCAAATGCAGTGACGAAGTAGGCTGAGCACAGTCCGCACATGAAAGGCATAAAGATGTCGCGAATACCGAGTGCTCCGACAATAAGTAGCCCGTGCCCAAAAAATATTGTTACCAACGCATATATACTGGCAGTCCATAATAATAAAAAGAAATAGCGGCGTGGCACGATGTGCAAATTCGACTTAAACAAGACTAGGAACACGAGAAACATCAATACGATCAGATCATTTGCCAAGAACACCAAATATGTGTGAAAGATGAATCTTCGAAAGAATTCACCAAACAGTGGCAGAAATAAAACGAATATGAACGCGGCATAAAGTGCGTTTCCATTTCGGCTAATTTTCGCGTGCATTGTTCAGATCCTATTGGGCAGAACGGATTCTGGTTTTGAACAAATTACACTCAGCACAATACTTCATGAACTTGACAGAAATCACGTAGCCCAGCCTCCAAATTTCAAATTGTCACAAAGCGCCACGTACTCGAGAGTCACTGTGTCGATAGCGTGGCGTTGCTCGATCCGTCCCGACATTGTTGACGCGTCGAGCCGCGTCAAATCGCCGATTCTACAGTGGTGGGCGTGCCGGTACCGAATAATGATTTCGGATCGGCAGCCACGATCGGACAAAGCGTGCCGATGGCATCCTTACGTCAATTGGCGCGACTGCCGTTGGTGCACGTGTACAGTCAAAGATGGGGGCCATGCAAGACAGCCGGGATCGATTTGGCGGACAATTCAACATAGCCAAAGTGAAATGAAAATTGCAAAACTGATGTCACACATATGATCGGCGAACTTCAATACTGAACCCGGCTGATGTGCAAGGGTTGTATGTGGATCAAATGGTCAGCTATAAAGCAGTTTTCGATGACGTAGAATTGTCGTGATCTGCAAGCTCCAACGCTTGCAATTTCTGTGTCAGATGATTCTCTATCAATTTCTGGAGAATAGGTGCGGCAACATCGGCTAAGACATCATTACCTGCTTCTGTAAAATGAATATCCAAATAGTAATAAGTTCGCTCCAGCTTGTCCCTGTCGATCAATGCATTGAGCGGGTTGATAAAGTTAATTGAAATATCATTTAGTGAGAGAGTTACCTCGGCCGCTTTGTCACGCAGAGCAATGGGATCCAGGTTATTCAGGTGAGACCATCGAGTTGCGTCGTCGGGCCGAACCACATAGCTATACGGTATGTAAATGAAGGCAACCTCTGTATTTTGTCCCAGGTGTTCGCGAATCGTCTTTATATAATCTGCGTAGAGCACGGTGTCATTAGTTGCCGCTGAATCGGACCTGTTTCCCCTTTTTTCATCGTAGAAATCAGTCCCCATTCCCGTTGAATGAGGCTTGGACGTAATTAGATATTGGTAGGCATACCAGCCGTAGAATACGATTGCGGACTGTTTAGCTTTGCCCAGAAAACGCCCGAGCATCGTCGGTTCCGCGGCGATCAAGTAGCCATCTTTGACAATAATTTGATCGTGAGGTTTGCTGCACTCCGTATCGATCAGGTCCGTAGATCCATAAACCGTTTGAACAACCATATCCGGATGAAATTCTGCACCTACCCGCTCCACCCAACATAGTTGATGAGCGGGTGGTTGGCTGGGTGTGCCAAGGTTTATGACTTCGATGCGCCTGCTCTTCACAGATAGTTGTTTGGCAATACGTGTGACATAAATGTCGTCAAAATCGCCAGCCCATCCAAATGTAAAGGAAGGCCCAAGAAAGAGAATCCGGTACGCGCCCGAGTCCTTCGCAGGTTGCACGAACTGTTGACGAGAATCCGAGCGGAGACCATAACGATCAGTGTAGTACGTTACATCGAACTCGTTAGTCGTATGCCGATAGCTAAGATTAGATTTAACACGGTAATTCCGATACTCATCCAACTCGTAGATGGCGACCCCAGTCCGCCTAAACAACCAGTCGCCAGCCGTTACACGATAGTAAACTTGTGCCAGGCTCTCCATAAACAGAAGCTGGAATACCAGAATAATGCCGTAAAAGAGAATTACTTTGGAAGAAAATCCCGAACTGAAATTGCTATTTCGCATCTAACATTACCTCATCGAGCGAAAAAGGCTGCAGATTGCACCTCACCCACAGTTAGGTGAGCGTTAAATCAAAGCCTGAAGCATCCTGTTGGGACACGATTGCAGTATATTAAATGTTATGTGAGTCAAAATGAGGGAGCCAAGTTTTCAATTCTGCCGTTGCAATTTTCCCCGTACTTATATCAATAAGGGTAAATCAACGTAGATATTTAATCCATAGCTGCGCGCCCACGACTGGAGCAACAGCAATGTGATTTCTCTGTGAAATAGCCTTTCCATGCACCAAGTGCTAACCATGGCTGGGTCGACGATTGTGGGTCGATCTTGACTTATTATTGCCCTAAAATCTGGTCCAGCCTGTCTTCGGGTTGGGAATCCGCCAAATTGATTGGAATTCTATGATGTCGGCACGATTGGTCTACGGGAGTGCTTGTGCGACGATGTTTGTGACCCAATTGAGTCTTGGCGGTTCAATAGCGGACATTATTTTGGCTCAGTGAACCGGTACTATTGATTTGCATGCGGTTTATTTCGAAATTCTGCCGCGTTGGTAGTGCAAGGTTGCGATAGACTTCGGGTATGAGTCCTACACGGATTCCACCAGCTCTTTTTTCGCTCAAGTTACTTCCTTAGTTAAAATGAATACTCACCCGTTGAATCACTGCGATAGTAGCGAGCAACATATCTAAATTACGACTCAATATTATTCGGACCGGTGTATGTTTATTTGCCGACATCAACCCTGACCATCCCGAATGACGTATGTCCGCGGCGCCAATTGTGAGGTCATTCTCGAAATGGTAGTAATGCCTAAATTAGTTTGCAGCCGGCCATTGTTGCAGTTGGCGCTGGGCTTTTCTCTACTGACATCGAACGCAGGCGCGCAGGATGCCTCTAGCGAAGAGAGCACTTCCTGGTTGGAGCCGGCAATTGCCATCGAATTACGCCACAACGATAATATCTTTCTCAGCGCGACGGACGCTCAGACGTCCCTGATCACAATGCTCTCCCCGGGATTACTAGCCCATTTTGCGTCATCCACACACCGTTTCGAACTGGAATATAACGGCGAGATTGCCGCGTATACGGACAGCAGCGCCGATAACTATGACGATCACGAGTTTCGGGCGGCAGGGTACCTGTCGTTTACCTGGCGCAGCCAGCTCGACCTTATCGGCCGCTACGAAGATGCTCACGAGAGTCGCGGCACAGGGCTCAGCGAAGGTTGCGGTCCCGATTGCGACCTTTTGCTTGAGGAGCCGGACCAGTACCGGCGGCCGCAAATCCTTGGCCGGTTTACGTATGGCGCAACCGGCACCCGAGGTCGGCTGGTCTTTGAAGCCGGTCAACGCAAGTTGGACTACACGAATCATGAGGAGCGCACGGTTTTCTTCGATCATGACCACCGGTACGGCGGTGCGGCCTTTTATGTCCGCATCATGCCAAACACTTCGCTGCTGTTGGATGTCCGGGCGACCGAGATCGAGTACGCACAGGATCGCCCGCTGCAGGCCAGTCTGAACAGTACCGAATACCGTTACTTGCTCGGTGCAACCTGGGACATTACCGGCAAAACGAAGGGCACGGTAAAATTCGGTTACGTCGAGAAGAATTATGCTGACGATTCCCGTGGGAAATTCTCGGAGCCGAGCTGGGAAGTGGACATCCGCTGGTCGCCACGGAGCTATTCGCATTTCGATTTAACGACAAGTCGCTACCCGTCGGAAGTCACGTCTCTGACGGGTGACGTCATCGACAACACGACCTACTCTCTCGCGTGGAGCCACGACTGGAGTGAGCGTGTCATGACCCGTCTGGCCACGAGTTACACCGATCAGGAATTCCAGGGCTCGGAGGCTGCCCGCCTGCAAAAGCTTCGCGAACATGGCGTGACGCTGGCCTATGCGATGCGCCGCTGGCTGACCTGGGAATTCGGCGTGGCTGTCAGCTCGCGGGACAGCAACATCGACCAGTTTGATTTTGATGGAACGATTATCAGATTGGGCGCCAAGCTTACCTTATAGCGCGTTCAACTATGCACAAAGTCCTGAGCAGTCGTGATCCGATTACAGCGCTGCCGAAGGGCGGCGTGCCCGGCGCCCTGACGGCCGGCTGAGCCGCAGCCCGGGTTACCGAGTGAGGCTACTTGGGTTAACATACTGCTCAAATCTCAGGATTTTCCTGCATTAGAGAGACTTGGTCAGGCACCCGGGTTCGACTCATGCGCCCCGAATTCGCCGTATTAGAATAAGAACAGTGGAGTCTATGAGCGTGCATCATCCCGCCCGATTACCGGTTTTCGCAGCGCTTTTGGGCGTTACACTGCTGGTGGGGCTGTTGGCGGGTTCCCGGGCGCTGGCGCAGTCTGACGCTGGCACATATAAGCTGGGCCCGGGCGATCAAATCATCATCACGGTTTTCGGTGAGGATGACCTCAGCATGACGTTCCGCCTCAGCGACACGGGCATGTTGAATTATCCGTTACTCGGCGAGCTCAAAATTGAAGGGCTCAGTGTGGCTGAACTCGAACAGCTCATCACCCAGGGGCTAAAAGGACCCTACCTCGTAAATCCCGATGTGACGGTGTCGATCGGCGAATACCGCTCGTTTTTCGTCAACGGTGAGGTCAGGAAACCCGGCGGCTATCCGTACCAGCCCGGGCTGACGCTCGAGAAAGCCCTCGCCCTGGCGGGCGGCTTCACGGAGCGGGCCTCGCGCGGCAAAGTCGATGTCGTGCGCGGCAGCGAACCGGGCACCAAGGGCCAGCGGATCAAGCTCTCGGAGCCGGTGTTCGCCGGCGACGTCATTACCGTTCCGCAGAGCTTTTTCTGATCATGGCGCGGTCGCACGGCAACGAGTTTACGCTGCAGGCGCCCCAGTACTGGGACGAGGACCAGCCGCTCGATCTGCGCCATTACTGGAACGTCATTGACCGCAAGAAATGGGCGATCCTCGGGCTGGCGCTCGCGGTTACGCTGCTCGCCGCACTCACGGCGTTTGCGATGACACCGGTGTACCGGGCCTCCGCCACAGTTCTCATCGAGTCCCGCGAGGCAAACGTCGTGTCCATCGACGAGGTCTACGGTCTCGATACGCAGGCGCAGCAATACTACGCGACCCAGTTCGAGATTCTGGATTCCCGGCCGCTGGCCGAAGACGTCGTTGCCAAACTGGATCTCAGCAGTGATCCGGAGTTTGCCGCCGACAAGCGCGGCAAGGGATTCACGCTGAACTGGCGTGCCTGGTTGCCGTTTGCGCGGCCCGTGTTGTCAACCACGACGCAAACCGATCCGCTGCAAGGCGTGATCGCAAACTATGTTCGGCATCTGGCAATCGAGCCCGTGCGCAACACGCAACTGGTGCGCGTGAACTTCGAATCGGCGACACCGGCGCTCGCGGCGCGCGCGGCGAACGCCCACGCGCAGGCCTACATCGACAGCCTGCGCAACGATCGCGTCGCCGTCACCGGCTCCGCGGGCACCTGGCTGGCCGAACGCCTGGGCGAGCTGGAGCAGACGCTGCGGGAATCGGAGCAGCGGCTGCAGGCCTTTCGCGAACAGGAGCAGGTCATCGACGCCGAGGGACTGCAGTCCCTGCCCGTGCGGGAAGTCAATGACCTGACCTCGCGGCTCGTCGACGTGCGACGCAAGCTGTCGCAGGCCGAGATTGCGTATCGACAGGTCGCCAACCTCGAGGACACCTCGCTTGCGGATCGGCAGGGTATCCCGGCCATTCTCGAGGATCAGGTTGTGCGCAGTTTTCAGCAGGCCGAGGCCGCCGCCCGGCAAAAGGTGGCGGAGCTCGAGAAGCGCTACGGGCCCAAGCATCCCAAAATGATCGCGGCGCAGTCCGAGCTCGCCGAGGCGACCCGGAACCTCGCCGCCCAGCACAACAGCGTCGCGACGGCGATCCGCAACGAATACGAGGCTGCGAAGGCCGAGGAAGCGGCACTCGTGCGGGCGCTCGCCACCGCCCGGCAACAATACCAGACCTCGGGGCGCAAGGAGTCCGAGCTGAACGAGTTGCAGCGCGAGGTCGACACGAATCGCAAGCTGTATGAGCTGTTCTACAACCGCATCGGCGAGACCAGCGCGACCGGCGATCTGCAGTCGGCGCCGGCACGCATCATCGCGCCGGCGGTGGTGCCGGCCACCCCTGCCCGGCCGAACAAGACCCGAATCGTCGGCCTGGCGTTTGTACTGACCCTGATTGCCGGCATCATGCTCGCGTTCCTGCTGGAATCCCTGAACAACTCGGTCCGAAGCGCCGCGGATGTCGAGGAAAAACTGCGGCTGCCGCTGCTCGGGATGGTACCGCGGCTCAAAATCAAACGTAATCAGCGCGGCGCACTTGGCAGCGTGTTTTCGAACAAGATCGAGCCCGGCTTCAACGAAGCCATTCGCAGCGTGCGCACGAGCATTTCGCTGGATAACCTGGAGCATCCGCACAAGGTCATCGTCATCGCGTCGTCGATCGGTGGCGAGGGCAAATCTACGGTCGCCCTCAATCTCGCGCACGCGTTCGCGAAATCGGAGCGCGTGCTGCTGCTCGAGGCCGACATGCGCCGGCCCTCGATCGGCCGCGCATTGAAACTGCCGAGGGCGACCCGGCCGGGCCTGTCGGAGCTGCTGGCCGAGCAGGCCACGCTCGCCGAGTGCCTGTTCCGCGGCGGCAAGGGCCAGATGGACGTGCTCTTGTCCGGATCTATTCCGGCGGACCCGTCGCAACTCCTGTCATCGCGTCGTCTCGTCAACGCTTTGCTGGTACTGCGCAGGCGCTATGACCGCATCATTATCGATTCACCGCCCATACTGCCAGTCAGCGATGCGCTCGTGCTCTCCGCACATGCCGATACCGTGATCTTCGTAGCCAAGTCCGACGCAACCTCGATACGTCAGATCAACCAGGCGCTGGACCTGTTGCTGCGGGTCAACGCACGGGTTACCGGGGTGGTGGTCAACCAACTGGATGTCCGCAAGGCCGCGAAATACAGCGATTACGGTTACGGCGGCTATTACGAATCGTATGAGTCGCTGGCGGAAGCAAGCTAGGAGCCCTTAGCGAGCGGCATGATCGACCTGCACTGCCACTTGCTGCCCGGCATCGACGATGGCGCCAATACGCTGGCCGAGTCTCTGGACATGGCCCGTATTGCGGTCGGCAACGGCATCGACCGCGCCGTGATGACTCCGCATCTGCATCCCGGCCGCTACGAGAATACCCGCAGCAGCATCGAGCAACCGTTGCGCGAGTTCCGTGCAGCTCTTCGGCGAGAGCAGATCGCGCTGGAGATCAGTGTTGCCGCCGAGGTGCGGTTGTCGCCGGAGATCCTGCCGTTGCTTGAGCAGGACGAGTTGCCATTTCTGGGAGAAATGGCCGGCTATCGGATCATGCTGCTCGAATTCCCGCACAGCCACATTCCGCTCGGCGCGGATAATCTGATCAAGAAGTTGCTGGCCAGGAAGATCCGGCCAATCATTGCCCATCCCGAACGTAACAAGGATGTCATCCGTGACCTCGCCAAGATTCAACCGTTCATCGACATGGGTTGTCTGCTGCAACTGACCGCCAGCGCCGTGGCCGGCCGCTTCGGCGAGGGGCCGCATCTGCGCGCCCGGCAACTCCTTGAGCTCGGTGTCGTTTTCGCGCTCGCGACCGATGCCCATAACCTCAAGGGGCGCCGACCCGAACTGCGTGAAGGCATGCAAGCCGCGGCAGAAATCGTTGGCGAGAGAGCCGCGCACGCAATGGTTTATAAAAACCCGCGAGCCATCCTGGGACCCCGTCATGTCGCGCCCCGGTAAATCATCCCGGCCGCCTTGCATCCGCGTGTCTGCGGCGCTGTTCGCGCTGGCGCTCGCGTATGCGCTGAGCCTGGCGGCCCGCAATGGCCTGGCGGATCTCTACGCGGAACCCGCCAAGAACTTCCTGCAGGAAAAGCGCGACGCAGACCTCGCTCTGACTGATACGGAGTGGCAGGCCATCCACGCGAATTTGCGCCGGGCGCTGGGCCTCGAGCCCCATAACCCGGTGACATTGACCGAGCTGGGCCGCCTGCACCGCATACAGCTGGAAAGCGATACGCTCGATCGCACGGCCATCGAGCGACACGGCAAGCTTGCGATTGACTACTACGAGCAAGCCGCCAGGCTCCGTCCGGCATGGCCTTGGGTGTGGAGCAACCTCGCCCTCGTCCGGTATGAGCTGTATCAGGAGGCAAGTGATGCCTATCACCGGGCGCTGATCCGCGCGGCGCGCTTCGGACCCTGGGAAGACCACGTCCAGAGTCTGGTCGTGGAGCTGGGTGTCGACACCTGGGCTTCCCTGAGCCCGGGCGCGCAACTGGCAGCACTCGTCACGATCGACCGGGCGCTGGAGCGACAGCCCGCAGCGCTCGATGCCATCGTTGACTCCGGGGCTGGCTGGCAGGAGCTGTGTCGGGCCGCGGCACCCGTAGCGATGGTGTCACCCCCTGACGGCAAAGCGGATGAGCTCCGGCGCTTGCAATGGCACTGCGCGGAGCGCGGCTTGAATTGACCGCGAGACTTGAGCGCATGGATCGCGATTTCGCGCCCGTGACCGGCTTCATTGACAAGATAGCCGCTGGGGAGGATATTATCGGCAACGCTCGGAGTTGGCGGAGATTGCGATGAAAATCAAAATCATTATCTTGGGCATGGCAGCCTCGTTGTTGCTGCCGCTGGCCGGGGCGTATGCGCGTGTCGCACCTGAGCGTGCTTTGGATGTCCAATCGACCGGCAATGGCCTGACGCTGCCGCAGCGCAGCGCAGACGACGGCGCGACGGGACGGCGCGACTCGAAGGACAACGGCAAGAAAGGCTCGAGAGGCTCGAAAGGCTCGAAAGGCTCGAAAGGGAGTGCGAGTCCTTCTTGAGGCAGGTAACGAACCCTACCCGCAACGAGTTCGAACAGCGGCGCACGGATTAACCGTTCGCCTTTTTCATTTGTGCGCTCTGTAAACGTTCTATCCTGGTCCGTCGCCGATCGGCCGCTGTTTTACGCGTATCTCGCTCTGCTGCTCTGGCTGCCGCTGCCGTTGGGCAGCAATCGCGTCTGGGCCTGGTCGCTCATGGAAGTGTGGATCCTGGCGTTGGCCGTCATTTGGTTGCTGCAATACCTTCGCGGCAAGGCCGATATCAACCGCCCGTTTGTGCGGGCCTGGCCGGTCACGGCCTGCCTGCTCGTGACGACCGTTTGGGTGATCGTGCAGACGCTGCCGTTGCCGGCCGGGGTGCTGGGCCTGCTCTCGCCACAGGCGCTGGACATTCACGGCACGACGCAAAGCTATCCGAGCCTGTCACTCGACGTTTACGCGACGCGGCAGAGCACTCTGAAAACGCTGTGCTACCTGCTGCTGTTCTGTCTGACGTTGCTGCTGATCAACGACAAGCAGCGTATCAAGCGGCTGGCCCAGGTCATCGTGCTTGGCGGTGTGTTCCAGGCAAGCTATGGTGCGTTGATGACGCTCTCAGGGCTGGAATACGGCTTTTTCGTGGAAAAAGAATCCGGCGTAGGCGTCGCGACCGGCACGTTCATCAACCGCAACCATCTGGCCGGTTACATGGAGATGTGCCTCGCCGTCGGCACAGGACTGCTGCTCGCCGAGCTCTCCACGCGGGCCGCGACGGACTGGCGCGACCGTGCCCGGCGACTGCTCGCGACGCTGCTGGGCAGCAAAGCACGCATTCGCATCGCGCTCGTGGTCATGGTAATCGGGCTCGTCATGACGCATTCGCGCATGGGCAATACGGCGTTCTTCGTCAGCCTGACCTCGGTGGGCGCGTTTTACCTGTTCGTGATTCGCCGCGTAACGCGCGGCGGCATGATTTTCTTCGTGAGTCTGTTGCTCATCGATCTGCTGGTAGTCGGCAATTTTTTCGGCGTCGAAAAAGTGGCCGAGCGCCTGCAGGAGACCAGCCTCGAGAGCGAAAGTCGTGACGAGGTCTCCCGCGACACGCTCGCGATCGTGCGCGACTTCCCGTTGACCGGCACCGGCGCCGGCAGCTTTTACAGCACCTATCCGATGTATAACAGCGGCGAAGTTGCGCCGGCCTTCTATCGACACGCGCACAACGATTACCTGCAGTTTGCGAGTGAATTCGGGCTTCCCGCACTGGCTGTGTTGGCCTTCAGCGTCTTGGCGTCGTTCTGGGCGGCTGTCAGTGCCCAGATCGCGCGCCGTGACCGCCTGCTGCAGGGCATGGGATTTGCGACGACGATGGGGATCGTCGCGTTGTTGATCCATTCCGCCGTGGACTTCAACCTACAGATCCCGGCCAATGCCGCGATGTTTGTCGTTCTGATGGCGCTGGCCTGGATTAGCCGATACTCGGATTCCCGGACCGGGTCGAAAGAACCATGAAAATAAAGGTCGACCCGAAACAGGTCGCGGTTGCCTTCCTGTGGGTCGCGGCCGTCCTCGCGGTGATCAACAGCGTGCTGCTGTTTTTTTATTTTTACCTCGGCGACGACAAGCTGTTCGGGCTCATCGACCTGTTCGATTTCGACATCGAGGGCAACGTCCCCACGCTGTATTCCGCGCTGTCGATACTGTTTTGCGCGGCTTTGCTCGCGCTGATCACTCGTGTGCACTGGCACAAGCCTGCCGGCAAGCGCTTCTACTGGCTCGGACTGACGATCCTGTTCGTTTTTCTCGCGATCGACGAGGGCGCGGCGATTCATGAAGAGGTGAGCACCTTCCTGGAGCGCTACATGGATGCACGCGGAGCACTTTACTTCCTCTGGGTCGTGCCGTACGGGATTGCAGTGCTCGTTCTCGGGCTCGCCTATCTGAAATTCGTCTGGGAACTACCCAGGGATACCCGCGCGCGTTTTGTCACGGCGGGCGTGATCTTTCTGACCGGCGCGCTTGGCATCGAGATGCTCGGCGCCCGCGAAGCCGCCTTTTACGGCACTGCGACCCTCACCTATTGCCTGCTCTACTCGCTCGAGGAAATGCTCGAGATGCTCGGGATCATTGTGTTCATCTATGCACTGTTGTCGCATCTCGCTCAAGAGACGGGACGCGTGTCCGTGGTGTTCGACCTTGCCGATGACGGCTCGTCCCCGGGCGGTGCTGATGTTGAAACTCGCGAACGGCAGTCATGAGAAGGGGCCACGCTGTCCAGAAAACCACGTTTTCATATATTTTCCAAAATATTAACAGCGAAACCTGAGAATAAATATGATGTCCCGAAGAGGATTGACTCAGATCGGCTCAGGCCGATCTTCGGGCCTTCGGCCGGTCATCGCTTGGCGATGACGTCCAAAACGCTGCCGCGTTTTGTCGAACAATGTTCTCATCAGTAGGCCGGACCACCAATCCTAACGAACGGACCTGGTGGCCCGTTCGCTACGATTGGCGCCCCGACCATGATTGACTCAGATCGGCTCAGGCCGATCTTCGGGCCTTCGGCCCGTCATCGCTTGGCGATGACGTCCAAAACGCTGCCGCGTTTTGTCGAACGATGTTCTCATCAGTAGGCCGGACCACCAATCGTAACGAACGGACCTTACGGCCCATTCGTTACGATTGGCGCCCCGACCATGATTGACTCAGATCGGCTCAGGCCGATCTTCGGGCCTTCGGCCCGTCATCGCTTGGCGATGACGTCCAAAACGCTACCGCGTTTTGTCGAACAATGTTCTCATCAGCAGGCCGGACCACCAATCCTAACGAACGGACCTCGCGGCCCGTTCGTTGCGATTGGCGCCCCGACCATGATTCGAACATGGGACCCCCGGATTAGGAATCCGGTGCTCTATCCGACTGAGCTACCGGGGCTTGCCGCGGGCGATTTTAACAAATCGCGCATTGATTGATACGCGGCCAGTGCCTCGTTGCGAGCAGCCGCGTGATTCACTATCGGTTCGGGGTAGTCGACGCCGAGTCTTTGGCCAGCGGAATCGAGCAGGTCGCGCTCGGCTGCCCGCGGCTCGTGAATGGCCTCGGCCGGCAGTTGTGCAAGCTCCGGCACCCAGCGTCTGATGTAGTCCCCGTTCGGATCGAACTTCTTGCCCTGCAGCGTGGGATTGAAGATACGGAAGTAGGGCGCTGCATCGGTGCCGCAGCCGGCGACCCACTGCCAGCTCGCCGAGTTATTGCCGAGATCGGCGTCGACCAAGGTATCGAGAAACCAGTCCGCGCCTTGCTGCCAGGGAATCATCAGGTCCTTGACGAGAAACGACGCGACGATCATGCGCACGCGGTTATGCATCCAACCCGTGGCCCAGAGTTGCCGCATGCCTGCATCGACGATCGGAAAACCCGTCCAGCCACACTGCCAGGCTTCGAGCGCTGCTGCATTCTCATGCCAGGGAAAATGCTCGAACTCTTCGCGCAGCGGTTTTTCGGGCAGGTCGGGAAAGTGGAACAACAGGTAGTGGCTGAAATCCCGCCAATAAAGCTGCCGCAGAAACGCTTCCGCACCCCTGGACCGCGCGGCGGCAAGGTTCGCCGCCTTTACCGCGTGCCAGACCTGGCGCGGGCTGAGTTCGCCGAAATGCAAGTGCGGCGACAGTTTCGACGTCAGATCCCTATCGGGCCGGTCGCGACCGTCCGCATAGTCCTTGACCGCCGTGCAGGCAACGTCGAGTCTCGCGGCCGCACCGTCTTCTCCGGGCGTCCAGGTATCGCGGAGACCCTGCGCCCAGTCGGGCGAGGTCGGTAATAACGCCAATTCGTCGAGCGCGAGGGAGGCAACTCCGTCGGTCGCGGTTTGCAGGGGTGACGGCGCGGGCGAGGGCAAAGGCGGGTCGCCGAGCCCGACAGAGGCTTTCCAGTACGGCGTGAATACTTTGAAAGGCGTATCGCTTTGCGTTTTGGGC
>JAOTUU010000150.1 GCA_029863705.1 Gammaproteobacteria bacterium | reverse complement strand
AAAGCCCGTCATAAGAAAGTCCTCAATAAAGCGAAGGGCTATTACGGCGCGAGAAGCAAACTCTACAAGACTGCAAAACAGGCCGTCATCAAAGCTGGCCAGTACGCGTACCGTGATCGTCGGCAACGCAAACGCCAGTTTCGGGCACTCTGGATTACACGCATCAATGCAGCTGCGCGGCTGCATGGCTTGTCATACAGCCGATTGATTAACGGGCTGAACCTGGCCAATATCGAGATCGATCGTAAGGTACTTGCAGATATCGCGGTACACGATCCCGAAGGTTTTGGTGCGATCGCCGAACAAGCGAAGTCTGTCCTGGCACAGAGCAACTAAGATACCCAAAGGCGGTGCGATTTCTTCGTGCCGACTTGGGGTAAACGCTCATGCGCGAATTGACTGATCTGGTCCAGACAGCCGCGTCGGAAATTGATGCGGCTGCCGACCTGTCTGTGCTCGACGCGATTCGCGTTGCCTACCTTGGCAAGAAAGGCGAACTGACGTCGCGGCTGAAAGCCCTGAGTCAGCTTCCGGCTGAAGAGAGACCAGCCGCCGGCCAGGAAATCAATGTCGCCAAGCAGGAGCTACAGAGCCGTATCAATGCTCGACGCACGGCGCTGGACTCGCAGGCGCTCGAATCCAAACTTGCGGCTGACGCTGTCGATGTGACCCTGCCGGGTCGCGGCGCTTCAATTGGTGGGCGGCACCCGGTTTCCCGGGCGATGGTCAGGATCGAGAAGATTTTCTGCAATGCCGGCTTCGGTGTGCGCTCAGGGCCGGAAATCGAAGATGATTTCCACAACTTTACGGCCCTGAATTTCCCGGAGAATCATCCCGCGCGAGCGCTGCACGATACTTTCTTTTTTCCAGGGGGCAATCTGCTACGCACGCATACGTCACCGGTGCAAATTCGGTCGATGGTCAAAGAAGGTGTACCAATTCGGATAATTGCCCCGGGTCGTGTGTATCGTTGCGATTCCGATCAGACGCATACACCGATGTTCCATCAGGTCGAAGGTCTGGTCGTCGATCGAGGTGTCAGTCTCGCCAACCTCAAAGCCGTATTGCATCAGTTCGTAGAGAGTTTCTTTGAGCGAGATGCGGAACTTCGCTTCCGCGCGTCTTATTTTCCGTTCACAGAACCTTCGGCCGAAGTCGACATACTCTGGGGCGAAGGCAAATGGCTCGAGATACTGGGATGCGGCATGGTGCATCCGAATGTGCTGGAAGCGGCTGGCATCGATTCCGAGGAATTCACCGGCTACGCGTTCGGGATGGGTGTCGAGCGTCTCGCGATGCTTCGCTACGGCGTTTCTGATTTGCGTACATTCTTTGAGAACGACCTGCGCTTTTTGCGGCAGTTCCGGTAGCCGTCATGAAGATTGCTGAATCCTGGTTGCGTGAATGGGTGAATCCTGATCTGGACACCACGTCGTTGGGCCATCGTCTTACGATGGCTGGTCATGAAGTCGACGGCATTGAGCAAGAAGGGGCCGGGCTAGAGGGCGTGGTCATCGCCGAAGTGCTTGAGGTAGAAAAGCACCCGGATGCAGATCGCTTGAGTGTGTGCAAAGTGTCGAATGGTAGTGGCGATATCCTGGAGGTCGTCTGCGGCGCCCCGAATGTTGTCAAGGGAATGAAATCGCCGCTGGCAACGCCCGGGGTTACATTGCCAAACGGCCTGAAGCTCCGGAAATCGAAGATTCGCGGTATCGTGTCAAATGGCATGTTGTGTTCGGCCGTCGAGTTGGGTCTCGGCGAAGAGTCCGATGGAATTATTTCGCTTGCCGACGATGCTCCTGTCGGACAAGCAATTACCGACTACCTGAATTTGCCTGACGCGGTCATTGACCTGGATTTAACTCCCAATCGCGGCGACTGCTTCAGCGTGTTGGGTATCGCCAGAGATGTATCGGCACTGACGGGTGCGAGCCTCAAAGACGATTCGGTGCCGCCAGTAGAGGCGACCATCGCGGATGTTCATCCGGTACAGATAGATTTTCCCGAGGGTTGCCCAAGTTTTGCAGGCCGAGTCATTCGAAATATTGATCCAGCAGCAAAGTCGCCGCTGTGGATGGCCGAGAGGCTGCGCCGCTCAGGGTTGCGGCCGATCCACCCGGTTGTCGATATCACCAATTACATCATGCTGGAGTACGGACAACCGCTTCATGCCTACGATCTGCAGCTCGTAACCGGCCCAATTCAGCCCCGAATGTCTGCTAAGGGTGAAAATGTCACGCTGCTTGACGAAAAACAGATCGAGCTCGACGCCAACACCCTGGTAATCAGCGACGACAGCGGGGCTATCGGGCTTGCGGGCATAATGGGTGGCCTGAGCACCGCGGTTAGTGAGAGGACTACCGATGTCTTCTTTGAAGCAGCATTTTGGCCACAGGATTTTATCGCGGGACGTGCCCGTTCTTACGGCTTGCACACCGATGCCTCACTGCGATTTGAACGCGGCGTCGATCCGCAAGGACAGGCCCGGGCGGTCGAACGCGCGACTTCGCTATTGCTCGAAATCTCCGGCGGTGAAGCTGGTCCCTTGGTTCTTCAGACAGCCGACGATCACCTGCCGTCCAGAGACACGATTGTGCTTCGCCGCAGCAGGCTCGAGAAGTTGCTGGGCGTGAAAATCGACGACGAAACCGTCACGGATATCCTGCAACGATTAGGTCTTTCGGTAGCAGCCACTGACGAAGGATGGAGCGTCAGGGCACCGAGTTTTCGGTTTGATATCGCTATTGAGGTCGATCTGATCGAAGAGATTGCGCGCATATACGGCTACGACGCGATACCGGAGACCACGGCAGTCGCAGAAACGCCACTTGGGGCCGTTACTGAGTCGCAAATTGAGTTTGAGCAAGTGGCCGCTACGCTTGTCGCCCGAGATTACCAGGAAGTGATTAGCTACAGTTTCATCGATACGGAATCGAATACTGCTTTGTGCGGAGTAGAATCTGAGTTGGTACTTGGCAATCCGATTTCGTCAGAGATGTCAGTCATGCGCTCAACGTTGTGGCCAGGAATGTTGAGCGCTGCTGCCGCAAATGCGTCAAGACAACAAGATCGCATCAGGTTGTTTGAGATTGGTAAGTCTTTTCACGGTGCACTCGGGGACCACACCGAGGTCGTTCGAATAGCAGGTCTGGCAATCGGTTCGGCGCTTCCCGAGCAGTGGGGATCCAAAGCGCAATCGGTTGATTTCTTTGACATAAAGGCAGATGTTTCAGCGCTACTTCGCCTTGCGGTTGATGAATTGAGTGTTGAATTCGTTGCTGCAGAACATCCGGCATTACAGCCGGGTCAAACGGCAAATATCGTTCGTGGTGATGCCCTGGTTGGCACGGTTGGCAAACTGCATCCACGGCATGCGAAAGCGTTCGATATCAAACGGGATGTCTATCTTTTTGAACTGGATGCGAGGGTGGCGCTTGGATCAGCCGCACCTACAGCATCTCCTGTGTCCAGGTTCCCTTCTATTCGACGTGACATTGCAGTCATTGTAGATGACGGAATTTCATCTCATGAACTCGTAAATGCGGTTGCGTCGGTCGCCCCGGATTTGATTTCAACCGTCAGGATTTTTGACATTTATAAGGGCCCGGGCATAGAAGCTGGGCGAAAAAGCGTAGCTTTAGGCTTGATTTTGCAGGAAACATCGCGCACCCTTACTGACGATGATGCGGACGCCACGATGACCGCCGCAGTGCGCAAATTGGAAGAAAAATTCGCCGCTGAGTTGAGAGACTAAAAAGCAATGGCACTGACAAAAGCAGATATGGCGGAATCGCTGTTTAACGAGTTAGGTCTCAATAAAAGAGAAGCTCGTGAACTAGTCGATATGTATTTTGAGGAGCTGCGTGCATCGCTCGCAGTTGGGGAGCAAGTCAAACTTTCCGGTTTCGGAAATTTTGATCTTCGGGACAAAAAAGAACGGCCAGGTCGTAATCCAAAAACAGGCGAGGAGATTCCAATTACCGCCCGTCGAGTGGTTACGTTCCGTCCGGGACAAAAACTAAAGGCCCGAGTAGAAGCATATGCTGGAACCGGGGAATAACGACGAATTACCTCCAATTCCTGGAAAGCGTTACTTCACCATTGGTGAGGTAAGCGATCTCTGCGCCGTGAAGCCTCACGTGCTGAGATACTGGGAGCAGGAGTTTCCGCAACTCAAACCCGTAAAACGGCGCGGGAATCGCCGCTATTATCAACGTCAGGATGTGTTGATAATCCGCCAGATTCGGAGCCTCTTGTATGATGAGGGCTTCACGATTGGTGGCGCACGGCAGCGACTAATGGGTGATACTGCGAAATCAGATGTGACGCAGAGTCAACAGATTATCAAGCAGTTACGACTGGAACTTGAACAAGTCCTTAAGATACTGCGTCGTTAATAACCCCAATGCATTCCAAATCCGGTCGGGGCGTAGCGCAGCCTGGTAGCGCACCACAATGGGGTTGTGGGGGTCGGAAGTTCGAATCTTCTCGCCCCGACCAACTATCAAAAAAAAGTGGCCGCTCTCACCTTCGATGAGCGGCCATTTTTTTGCTGGTTGCGAGGGAATTGGAACTGAAACCTGAGTTCGCACCGAGGGCGGCTCTGCCGGGTGACAGGCGCGCGGCGCCAATTCTGTCAGGCGGGCACGCCAAGCTTTCTGTCTTCAATTCCCAGTAATATCGGCTCGGCGGTGTCACGATAGATATTGACCTTGGCGTTGTATGCGACGCGAGACAAACCGTGTTTGTCCTTGATGTGCAAGCGGCGAATATTAAATTGGCCACCGCCCATATTTTCGCCGGTCAAATAACACTTGATGGCTGAAACGCGCTCGCCGCAAAACTCCATCCCGCCCAGTTTTGCGAGGTTACCTTGAGCACGTTGCAAAAAGGTTACGGCATCCATATGCGCCTGTGTTTGCGCGTGGTCCATTGGCAGACCGTCTTGTAGATCAGCGAAGAATTCGCCAACGAGTATCTGACCCGGCAGTGCCGCCTCGATCATTCGTGCGAGTTCGATCGTAACGTCGCCAACAATGAAATCATGCATTGTCGGGTTGAGACCCTCGGCCTGATGGAATTCGTAACAGGCACCCACGTGGAAACATGCGCGGAGTCGTGGCACAGCTTTGGATGTCGACTTGCTTCTGGCGATAGCATTGTCGGCAAGCACAATGTGCATGAAGTGGTACAGGTTTACGTTTGCCTCGAGGCCGTCGTCGCGATTCCAGACGTAGAAGCCATCGCCACTGGATGAGCGAGCAAAGTTAATCCCGACGTCCTGCTCGAGCATCTTTGCGTGTGCTGAATTTAGTGAATAAGACAAGCTGTTTAGCTGCGTCATTTGCTCAAACGGCGTTAACAGGCTGAAGCCGACGATATCGAACAATGTCACCGCGCGACTGGCGACATAGTTAATGCCATATCTGCGGATCATCTTTTCGATAATCTGCGTTTCGACTTTATGGCCCGTCAGCGGTTGCCGCAGCTGCAGATGAACCGGTTCGACCTCGAGGAGTCGAGCCACCTTCTGCATCTGCGTCAATGTCAATCGGCGTTCACCGGAGATCAGCTCGGTGATGAAATGACCGGAGACTCTGGCAGTATTACTTCCAGCTTGCGGCGAGGTGTATTCGGCGATCGCATAGTGCGGTACGACGAGAATAAGCAAGCCGTCGTCCAGTGGCGCCCAACTCAGAATTGTGTTTTGACCCAGCGACCAATGCTGGTGCAGGCAGGATTCCAGATAGACCAGGTTGCTGCGCTGACGCAGACCCATATTCTCGGCCAGACCCGCCAACTGGTCCAGATACGGTGAGAAATCAGCAATTCGCCGAATACCCGATTGAGAGAGATCGTCAAGTTCCATGTGAGTGCCCAATGCGACTTCCGCGCGACTGTTTTCTCTGCCACAGTTCGCACAGCCAGTGCAGGTGCCAGGTTTGTATCAACACCGTGTGTGGAAAGTAATCAACTCTTGGGTGTTGCGCAAGTATTATGAAGAAGTTGTCGTAGGTAATTTAAAATGCAGAAGTTACTTACCGATAACAACAAAGATAGTTTACATAATATTCGACATTCTGTGAGATCTAATTCGTGACTAACGGTCCCTCGCTTGAAGTGATAAAAAGCCTTCGTGAAGCGCAAAGGGAAGCCATTGTGCGTACGCCTGTCGTGCGTTGCGCAGGTCTTGAATCCCGCATGGGTGACGATACAAGGGTCTTCGCCAAACTCGAATTTTTGCAGCGCACCGGAACATTCAAAGCCCGCGGCGCTTTGGCAGTACTCAACAGCTTGTCAGCGGCGCAGCGCGATCTGGGTGTGACGGCTGTTAGTGCGGGTAATCATGCGATTGCAACGGCGTTTGCTGCAAAGGCGGTTGGCGCCAGTGCGAAAGTTGTGATGATTGCCAGCGCCAGCCCGGTCCGAATTGAGGCCTGTCGCGCATACGGCGCAGAGGTCGTGCTTGCAGATGATGTTCACGAAGCATTTAAAGCCGCGCAGAGAATCCAGCAAGAGGAGGGGCGATTTTTCGTCCATCCTTTCGAAGGAGCTGATATCGCGGCGGCTACCGGGACTGTTGGTCTGGAAATGTGTGAGCAATGCGATTCGTTCGATGCGCTCATAATTCCTGTCGGTGGTGGCGGACTTATTGGCGGCATATCCAACTCCGTCAAACAAATACGTCCGGATTGCGAAATCGTAGGCGTCGAACCTGAAGGAGCCGATACCTTGCACCGGAGTTTTGCTGCGGGGGAGCCGCAGGCCATTGACAAAGTGCGGACGATCGCGGACAGCCTGGGGGCGCCATTTGCGATGCCGTATTCGTACGGTCTTTGTCGCGACAATGTCGATAGGCTGGTACTTGTTGATGACCTGCAGCTGAGACGATCGATGGGTTTGCTTTTTGAAGCGATGAAAATTGCCGTTGAACCTGCTTGTGCTGCGTCGACTGCTGCATTGTTCGGACCGCTGCGCGAACAGCTTTGTGGCGACACCGTGATGCTGGTCTTTTGTGGCAGCAACATAGACTGGGCCACTTTTCAGTCCCAGGCGATCTTCGAGGGCTCGCATGCTGACGGATAGGCTCAAGGAGATCGTTGGTCCTTTAGGCTGGACAACAGCCCCCGATACCCTGGCACCGCATTTACTGGAGCGACGCGGGAATTTTCGGGGCAAAGCGCTGATCATGGTCATGCCTGAGTCGACGGAGCAGGTATCGAGGATCGTGGCCGCCTGTGCGGAAAACCGCACGGCCCTGGTACCCCAGGGCGGCAACACCAGCTTGTGTGCCGGGGCAATTCCGGATGATAGCGGCAAGCAGGTATTGCTTTCACTGTCGCGGCTCAGTGCGATTCGTTCAGTTGACCCTGATGACTTCTCGATTGTTGTTGATGCAGGCTGCATTCTTGCCAATGTTCAAAAAGCCGCGGTGGAAGTTGGCCGAATCTTTCCACTGAGCCTCAGTGCTGAAGGCAGTTGCCAGATCGGCGGTAACCTCGCAACCAACGCCGGCGGTATTAATGTTCTGCGTTACGGTACTGCCAGGCAGCAAGTCCTGGGGCTCGAGGTCGTACTCGCTGACGGAACGATTTGGAACGGGTTGCGATCGTTACGCAAAGACACTGCCGGTTATGACATGAAGCAGGTT
>JAOTUU010000149.1 GCA_029863705.1 Gammaproteobacteria bacterium | reverse complement strand
GAAGCGATCCCTGTCGTTGTAGACATCCTCTCCGAGGGCCACGTCATCGCCATAACCATCACGCTGTGACGAAAAGAATGTGCCGCGGAAAGCGAGATCGTCGTTTATCGGGATGTTGGCTGCACCACTGACCTTAACCAGGCTCAAGTCACCTAATGTAACGTCAACAAATGCATCGGCTTCATGGCCGGGGCGTACGGAGTTAATACTGATCGCGCCGGCCGGCGTGTTCTTGCCGAACAACGTACCCTGCGGGCCACGCAGGACTTCGACGCGCTCAATGTCGACGAGGTCATTGATGATCGAGCTCTGCCGTGAGCGATACACGCCGTCGACATACAGGCCGACGGCCGATTCGACACCGAAGTTGTTTGCTGTACTGCCTACACCGCGGATAGCAAAATTGGATGTCGTTGCCGTTTGACTTTGCCCCGCGATCAGGCCCGGGACGTTTTGCTGCAAATCGAAAATATCCTTTATGCTGGCTTCTTCCATTTGCCTGCCAGTAACGGCGCTAACAGCAATCGGAACGTCCATTATGTTTTGTTGACGCTTCTGCGCAGTTACGACAATTTCCTCAAAAACACTGTCGTCCTGAGCGTTGGCGGGAACGCTGAAAATGAGACTAGCTGCGAGCGTTGCCAATGCGGCACCGAAACCTTTTACGCATTTTTCAGTTGTTTGTGAATTAATGGTCATGGATCCCCCTGGATTTACGATTATGAGGCCAGAAATATTGCCGCAAGGATACCACGTATTGCCTATAAATCAGCGCATTAGCGGGTTATGGAAAGGTTCTGGAACAAAGCTGGTTTTCTGTTAAATTGACCGCACCAGCTATATCCGGGGAGAGGAACACGATGCAGGGTCTGATGATGGACACGCCGCTGCTGATTTCAGCAATTGCGGAGCATGCGCGAAGAAACCATGGCGACCGGGAAATCGTCTCGGTAACTGCCGACAACCCAAAGCATCGTTACACCTTCCGTGAGTGTATCGGGCGGGCGAAACAGCTCGCGAATGCTCTCGATAAACTGGATCTCGCCCATGGTGATCGGGTTGCCACACTGGCATGGAACGATTACCGTCACCTGGAGGCGTACTACGCGATCAGCGGCTCCGGGTACGTTTGTCACACGATCAACCCGCGCCTGTTCCCGGAGCAACTGACCTATATCATCAACCATGCTGAGGACCGGTGGATCCTTACTGATGTGATGTTCGTGCCGCTATTGGAGGCGCTGGGCGACCATATCGCCAACGTTGAGGGCTTTATCGTTATGACGGACGAGGCGCATATGCCAGAGACGTCACTTAACAACGTGTTCTGTTACGAAACCCTGATTGGCGCCGAATCGACTGCCTTTGCATGGCCTGAAATCGATGAGCGCTCCGCCTCGGCGCTTTGTTACACATCCGGAACGACCGGCAATCCCAAGGGCGTGCTGTACGACCACCGCTCGACGATCCTTCACGCTTATGCAGCTGTCGCACCGGACGTCATGGATCTGGCCAGTCGCGATACCGTACTGCCGGTTGTACCACTTTTCCATGTCAACGCATGGGGCATTCCCTATTCCACGCTAATGACGGGTGCCAAGATTGTGTTCCCAGGACCGAAGATGGGCGATGGGGAAGCGTTGTGTGAGTTACTTATCTCTGAAGATGTGACCAAGGCGCTCGGCGTGCCAACCGTGTGGCTGGCGTTGCTGCAGTACACTGCCAAGGCTGGCAAACGACTGGATGTGCTGGAACAGACTCTCGTGGGAGGCGCCGCAGTGCCTCGATCCATGATCGAAGAATTCAGGGACAAGCACGGTGTCGAGCTTCGACAAGGCTGGGGCATGACCGAGACGAGCCCTCTGGGAAGCTGCAATTCCATCAAAGCGGGGCTCGAAGATCTCTCCCCTGATGAGCGCCTGGATCTTGCGACGAAGGCCGGGCGTAGCCTGTTTGGCTGCGAAATGCGCATCGTGGATGATGAAGGGGCGGAGGTGCCGTGGGATGGCGTCGAATATGGTGCGTTGCAGGTGCGCGGCCCATGGGTTTGCAGCGACTATTTCAAACTCGACGGCACGGCCGGCACGCACACTATTGACGGTTGGTTTGACACGGGCGATGTTGCGACGATCGACCCTAACGGCTACATGGCGATCACCGATCGAACGAAAGATGTCATCAAGTCTGGTGGCGAATGGATAAGTTCGATCGAACTCGAGAATGTGGCAATGGATCACCCGGCTGTAGCCGAAGCGGGCGTTATCGGTCTCCCACACCCGAAGTGGACGGAGAGACCGTTACTTGTTGTCGTCAAAGCTGAAGGGCAGGATGTGACGCGCGAGGAGCTACTGGCCTCGTTCGACGGCAAAGTTGCGACCTGGTCTGTGCCGAATGATGTGGTATTTGTCGACGATTTGCCGCACACGGCAACAGGCAAGATCAAGAAGATTGAATTGCGTAAGCAATTCGCTGACTATCAGTTTCCCGAATGACGGCTTGCCGTAATATTTCAATACTGGAGTAAACATGGGTGATCCCCTGCGTCTTTACGGCTTGAAGGCATTGGTAACGAGCGGCTCGAGCGGAATAGGTGAGGCGGCTGCGCGGACGCTTGTTAAACATGGTGCAAGCGTTTTCGCCGTCGATACGCCGGATAGCGGCGCCGAGCAGCACTTCAAGGCTGTCAAGGGAATCGACGGTTATTCGACAAACCTCACCGATGCAACCCGAATGCCGGCCCTCATCGAGGAGGCTATTGAACGCCTGGGCGGTTTGGACATCCTGTTCAACGACTTTCCGCTACAGCCCGATGCTCCGTTGAAAAACGACGACCCCCAAGTCAAGATATTGCTGCAGTCGAGAGCAGATTTGGTCATGTCGATGTGTCGCTCTGCGCTGCCACATATGAAAAAAAGTCCGGCCGGGCGAATTATCAATCTCGGCTTTCTACGCAGCGTATTTGCCGTCGAAGGATCTGAGGCGTTTGCCAGGTCCACGAACGACCTTGCGGCATTGACGCGCGCGCTCTGCGCTGAAACGGCCGAATACGGGATAACTGCAAACTATGTTCAGCCGGGTGCGGTTATGACGCCAATAAGCCGTGCGGTATTCAAAAAGAACATGGCGCTACGCGATTTCTGCATAGCAAACTCAGCGGCCAAACGTCTTGGTGAACCGGTCGATATCGCCAAAGTTGTGCTTTTCCTTGCCAGTGACGACGCAGTTTTTGTCAGCGGAACAGGAATCACGGTTGACGGCGGTCGCAGCAGTACCTGACGCGCTATGCACCCGGTTCTCGACGACCTCATAACGCTTCTCAAGCTGGAGCAAATCGAAGACAATATTTTTCGCGGTGATAGCCGCGATATCGGCAGCGCGCAGGTGTTTGGAGGTCAAGTGCTTGGGCAGGCGCTATCGGCGGCGCAGCGCACAGTTGAGGGGCGTACCGCACATTCTTTGCACGCGTATTTCTTGCGGCGCGGAGACATGAAGGCACCGATCGTCTATGAGGTCGATCGGGCCCGGGACGGGGGTAGTTTCTCGATGCGACGCGTCGTCGCAATCCAGCATGGCAGGCCGATTTTCAATCTTGCAGCGTCATTCCAGATCGCCGAGCAGGGTCTGGACCACCAGGCAGAAATGCCAGATGTGCCGGGGCCGGAGAGCCTTAAGGATTTTTCAGACGTCGGTAGCGAGTTGCTGGACGTACTGCCGCAGAAAATGCGCCGCTTCCTGACGGACAAACGGCCATTCGACTTTCGCCCGGTCGAGCCGATTAACTTCCTTGAGCCAAGAAAACAAGCGCCGCTGAAGCACGTTTGGATACGCGCTGTGGATGCATTGCCCGACGACCAGACCTTGCACAAGAACCTGCTGGCTTACGTGTCTGATTATGAATTGCTCGGGACGAGTACCCTGCCACATGGTCTGCCGTTTGGCCGGGGGAGGGTGATCATGGCAAGCCTTGATCATGCCTTGTGGTTTCATCGCGAGGTCAAAATCGATAGCTGGCTGCTGTATGCGATGGATAGTCCGAACGCCTCCGCCGCACGTGGATTTGCTCGCGGCCAGGTCTTTTCACAAGACGGGCGGCTCGTTGCGTCGACGGCGCAAGAAGGGTTGGTTCGAGTCGTCGAAAAGGCGAGAGAGTCAAATAGATCCGATCCGCGCTTGCAAGCGTAGATGCGACCGTCAGCGACGACGCTTGAGGTGGGGCGCTAATTGTCGACCGGAGGATTTTTTTTCTGACTGAGCGGCACGAGACCGCTCATTCCGGCACCAGCCAAAACCATCAGGAATGCCGCAATATCGAGGTGCGGTAGCGGCGAATCGCCAAATCCATACATCGCAAGCAGGGCTATGCCGAGACAAACAAGTGCTGCGCCGACGATTTGCCGTCCCGCAGCCGGTATTGGCAGGTCTGACGGCCGCGCGCGTCGCTCAAGCGGAGCCAGTAACAGGGCCGCTGGAAGTAATGCGGCAAAGAGAAACCCGATCCACAACGGACGGGTTATCCACCAGTCGAGACTGCCGGGTTCGAGTCCGAGCCCGATTCCGCCGGCCAAATACGCCAACGCAACAACGATCACCATGATAGTCAGGTGCCAGAGGTAAAGCGTCATGATCATGCTGTTAATCAGGACTGTCGCGGCCCACAGCCGGAGTCCGGATAATAGCCGTCGCATCGGTGCTTCGATCGCCAGTAGCAAACCAAATTGAAAAATACCGAGCGCCAGCAAAGTCATCTTCGGCGGCGTTGTGTTGCTCACTTCTCCACTCGGTGATCCGACCATGGCATCAGGGTAGGGTCCCATTTGGGTGAGTAAAATCAATGCCGCCAGTCCCAGCGCTGAGTAAGCGATGAGCTTTGTGGGATTGCCGAGGCGACCGTCGCGCCACGCATAGCCCAGGTGATGGACTGACAGCCAAACCCAGAAATAATTGCTCCAGCCTATCCAGCTGAAGTCCGAGCCAAAATAGGCAAGGTCGCCAAGCGCACCGAGGATCGCGAATACCCAAAGCGATGCGAATCCCCATCTCTGCCAAGCGATGTACGTGGCCGGTGCCAGTGCGACGATCATGATGTAGATCGCCAGGAACCAGGTCGGAATCAATGCAGCGCGAGATGCCAGTTGCAACACTCGCCCGCTAACGCCGGAAAAGTGCAAAATAGCTGCCAGTGCCGCCCAGGCTATTAGCAAAAACAGCGTCGGCGTAACCAGCCGACTTAAACGAGCGGCAAGCCAGCCTGCGTAGTCGGTTCCTCGACGTCGGGCGCTTTGAATTGACACGGCATTCGCGTATCCGCCCACGATGAAAAAAATTGGCATCACTTGGAATATCCAGGTCAGCCATCGCGTATCCGGCTGTATTTCCATGAGGGCGCCAGGAGAGAGTGAGCCGTCATGATAATAAAGCGCAGCAACCAGCCAGTGGCCGGAAACGACAACAAGTATGGAGATGGCGCGAAGAAAATCGACATATCGATTTCGATCGTCAGGCGTCTTTGCGGCCTGTTGCCTGGCTTGCGACCAAATACTCATCAGCCTGATTCCTTATCGATGCGCTTTTCTGAGTCGTTAGCTTGCAGTCTAACGCAGTCTGGATAAATGATGTAATTGCTCAGTTTTTCAATAAGATAGGTAGTATCCCGACTTGTTCGAGACGCACGAACTGTGCGCTGATGGCTAGGTTAACCGGTGCGAAATCGGCAGCAATGGGACGAACTAACGTGATCTTCGAGTTGTGCGAAAGCTGCGGATTCGATGCGGTATCGATTGCTCAGCGCCTGAATCTGGTTGGTCTTGCGGGATCGGAGTGCCACGCACAAGGTGAGGCATTACAAGAACTTGTAATCCGCCCCAATGCCGACGCAATTGCGGATAGTTTCTATGACTCGGTAGCTGGGATCGAAGAGTTCAGTAATTTCGTTACTGCGAGTTCCGACGCCGAGAGACTCAGAGACACACAAAAACGCTACATTCTGGGTTTGGGCGTCGGGTTTGACACACGTCGGTATTTTGAGGAGCGACTGCGGATAGGGTCTGTTCATCAGAGAATCGGTGTGCCGCAGAGCCTGTATCAGTGTTCCTATCAGGCGCTTCAATACCTGCTTATTCAAAATATTCCGCAACGGCTACGGTCGGATGACTCGGCATTCGAGAAAATGATTCAGTTCATCCTGAAGATTGCGGCGCTGGACATGTCACTTGCTGTCGAAAGCTACTGCGTAGCAAAGACGATCAGCCTGGAAAAATCTCTGAAGAACGTGCGCGGTGAACGTGCACGATTGCATCACCTCGCGGTTACGGATTGGTTGACGGAGCTGCACAATCATTCATTCTCAAGGCAATTTCTGGCTGAGGCCCTCATTCGAGCGAAAGTTGAGGGGTCACCTCTGTGCGTAATTATGGCGGATCTTGATCACTTCAAAGTGATCAATGACACGCACGGTCACCTGGTCGGCGATCACGTATTGCGGATCGCCGCAGCAAGAATGATGTCAGGTGCGCGCGATGGAGACCAGATCGCTCGCTATGGCGGCGAAGAGTTTTTGTTCATTCTTCCGGACACCGATATCAACGCCGGGCGGGATGTCGCGGAGCGCCTGCGCCAGCACATCAAGAGTGATGCAATACAAAGCGGAGACGAGCAGATACGGGTCAGCCTGAGCCTTGGAGCCGCAGAGACCCGCGAATTTGATACGGTCGATACCTTAATTGCTCGCGCCGACGCCGCACTGTACGAGGCCAAGCGTGCCGGACGCGATTGCGTGTGCCTTGAAGAGAAAGAGTGAACAGGCTGCGCCAGTCTCGGTGGACTCGGGCTACCGGGCTTTGCCTTGCGCTGCGACCGCCGCAGCCGCTTTCGCTACTGTTTCGGGATCGCCCAGGAATTCCCGGGCAATGGGCTTGAGGTTGTCGTCAAGCTCGTAGGCCAGGGGGATACCGGTCGGGATGTTGAACCGCGTGATCTCATCGTCGGACACTTCGTCGAGCATTTTCACGAGCGCTCGCAAGCTATTGCCATGCGCAGAGATCAACACGTTCTTGCCGGCGCGCAAGTCTGCTGCAATAACGTCATTCCAGCATGGCAATACTCGCTCAAGAGTAATAGCCAGAGACTCCGTGCCTGGCAGGCCGTCGATGCCCGCGTAACGGGCGTCATGAGACGGATGACGTTTGTCCTCCAGATCGAGTGCGGGCGGAGGGATGTCGTAGCTGCGACGCCAGATATGCACCTGATCATCGCCGTACTTGGCCGCCGTCTCCGCTTTGTTGAGGCCCTGCAAAGCACCGTAGTGGCGTTCATTCAGGCGCCAATCGCGGACAACGGGAATCCACATGCGATCCATTTCGTCGAGAATGAGCCACAGCGTTCGGATGGCCCGCTTGAGTACAGACGTGTAGGCAATGTCGAAATCATAGCCCAGTTCCTTAAGCAGCTTACCGGCACTAATGGCCTCTTGAATGCCTTGTTCCGTCAGGTCGACGTCGTGCCAGCCGGTGAATAGGTTCTTGAGGTTCCAGTCACTTTGGCCGTGACGACAAAGTACGAGCTTGCCCGCCATTGTTTCTCCGTAATCTGTTGAGTTGAATCAGGTTGCAATAAGGTTGCGCAGTTCGCGTGCGGCAACGGAAAGTGTAGCAAAATCGAC
>JAOTUU010000268.1 GCA_029863705.1 Gammaproteobacteria bacterium | reverse complement strand
AGAACGCGTAGTTCGATTTGAATCCGAATGTGCTTGCGAGTGGCGTATCGCCGCCGAACTGCAGCACTTTCTTGTCGCCGAGGTTCTTGCCGAGCACGGCGATCTCCCAGTTGCCATCGGTAGGGCCAATGCCGAGGCGCAGGTTGTACATCGAATATCCGTCTTGCACCAATGCGGGATCGAACGTGGCAGATGCGTCGTACTCGCTGGTGTAAAAAATATCCACGAGCGCCGTGAACTCCATATCGTCAAACACCGGGTAGTTAAAATTGAAACCCAGGTTGCCCTGGAAATCCGACACCATCTGGTTCGAGTTACCGGTGTAACTGCACAGCTCTGGCGTGCCGTTGCCGTCGAAGTCAACGTTCGGCGTCTGACCAAAATAGCACTGACCGTTTTCGAAGTTGGTGAACTCGAAGTCCGTAACCGCGAAGCCGCCCGTTATCATCAGGTTTTCAGTCGCCGCCCAGCGCCCGTCAACCTCGAGACCCAGGACTTCGGCTGTTGCCGCGTTGCCAACGTTGAAGCCGAGGCCGCTGTCGAAAATTGAAATCTGCAGGTCGCTGAAGTCGGTAAAAAACGCTGCCGCATTGATTTCCGCAGCGCCACCGGCAATCGAAAATTTGCCACCGAGCTCGAAGTTCGTCGCTTCCTCGTCGTCAAACTCGAAGGATTCCGCCATCGTGGGAGAAACACCTCGATTGTTGGCACGAAAGTCGAAGCTGCCCGACTTGAAGCCCTGCGCCCACGTGAAGTACAGCAGCGCATCGTCGGCTGCGTCCCAAACAAACTTGACCTCTGGTGAGAACTTGGTTTTGTCACGAGTACCCGATACCGGCAATGTTCCGTCGCGCGCGAGCAGAAAAGCAGCCGTCGGGTCGATGGTCGCAATTGGCACAAGTTCCTCGGAGGTGATTCGGAAAGCAGCCGAATAGATTACAGGTGCGAGACCCTGGGCTGGGGGCAACGGATTGCTGTCCAGCCCCAAAATCCTGAGCGTGCGGCGACCGTCGCGTTCGTCCTTGGTAATACGACCGCCAAGCTGCAGCGTCCAGGCGTCGTTGATATGCCAGTTGAATTGCGCAAATGCCGAAAGCACGTCGTTTTCGACAAACGCCACGCGATCGGCTTTTGAGGCCGCAATGGCCGTGCCCGAACCAGGCGGTAATGCCGCGTTTCCATTGAGTGCCGGCACGAGTACCGAGTTAGCCGGCACGATGATCTGATCCTTGTAATCGTGCTCGCTGGTCTGGTAATAGACGCCGAGAATATAGTCAAAGTCGTCTCGCAGTGGCGACGAAAGACGAAGTTCCTGGCTGAACTGCTCGTATTGCTCCTGCAGAGCGGCACCGAATACAATAGCGCCAGTGTAGTCGCAGTCACAAAATTCGTCGTACTGAAAATCGGAGAACGCGCTGATCGATTTCAGGTCGTGCTCGCCGAGCCCCCAGTCCAGGGTCAGCACATAGCCTGTCGACTCGTTGTTGCTGAAATCCCCGTTGGACGAACGAATACCGTCCTGGACGACGTTGAGGACACTCGGATCCTGCATGAAAGGGCCCGCAAGCGCCTGACTGTAAACCAGGCCCGAACCTGCGAAGGGTCCGATTGTCGCCGGCTGCTCATTAACGACCTCGATATGCCGGCCCGTGACGTCGAACTCACCGACTTCGGCTTTCAGCGTCGCCATCAGGTTGTCGGTGAGGTCGGCCTGCAGCGTGGCGCGCACGGTCCAGTCTTCCCGGTTCGGCTCGTCGCGCGACAGTGTCGCATTGGTCATATAGCCGTCGAGATTTCGCGAGCGGGCCGCGATGCGTGCACGGACCGTATCGGAGAGAGCGCCGGAAAGAACGCCTTCGATGATCGTTTCGCTATCCTCGAACTCGTTGGAGACGAAGACACTGCCTTCGAATTCGTCGCCCGGCTTGGCCGTCGTGATATTCAGTGCGCCGGCCACAGAGTTCTTGCCGAACAGAATCGACTGCGCGCCCCGCAGTACCTCGACGCGCTCCAGGTCCAGAAATGGTGCTCGCGCCTGCTGCGCGCGTCCGTAGTACACGCCGTCGATATAGGTGCCGACCGACTGCTCGAATGCCTGATTGATGCCGGAGCCGATGCCTCGAATGAAGATATTCGTCGAGATACCGGTCTCCGTCATCGTGAAATTCGGCACGAGAAACTGAATGTCCTCGACTTTTTGAAGACCGACATTGGTAATCATGTCGCCGGTAACCGCAGATACCGAGACCGGTACGTCCTGCAGTCCCTGTTCGCGGTATGCGGCCGTTACGGTGATTTCGTCAAGCAACGACCGACCGTCATCCTGTGCAAATGCCGTTGTGGCCGCTGCCGCCAACATGGCGATGGACCCCGACAACGCGAAACACATGCGTGCAATTCTGCTAGTCATAACAACTCCCCCTGGTAAGCCACGACAGGCGCTCTAAGTATGCTCTAAGAGTCATCTGCCGGCGGTCAAGCTAAAAGTATACTGACTCGAACCGTGCATGGTTAGAGTTTTTTGCTGAAATCGAATCGAGCCGCTGCCGGCGGCCCGGCCGAATTCCGCGGCCTCGCGAACAACGGGAAACCACCCGGATTTGCAGCGGAAAATGGCTGTGAGCTGCAAGTGTAGGCAAAAAAACAACACTTTAAGTATTTGTTTTCAATAGTAATTACTATTTTTGCTTATATTCTGTGTCAATTTTGGTCACATTTGTTGAGCTTTCCCCGGGGTTGAGCTAGCATCGTTTCATCCTTCCTGGAGTTTTCCAGGTATATGCCGTGTGTATATACAAAAAAACTGCCTGGATAGATTTACGGAAGTTATACATTCCAAACTTTTGAGGGAATAATCATGTCAAATCGTAAGCCATTAGCAGTTGCTGTGGCGGCCGCACTAGGAGTCTCTTCTTATGGAGGCGCTAGTAACGTTGCATTTGCTCAGGAAACTGACGCGGATGCTGACGGCCAGCCTATTGAAGAAATTATCACTACTGGTTCGCGCATCAAGCGCTCCACAAACACCCAGTCCCAGGAAATCATTACGTTCAGTATTGAAGACATGGAGCTGAGTGGCGATATCAGTATTTCTGACGCTTTGCGTTCATCCACGATGAACTCACTCGGTTCGTTCCGTGAGTCGTCTGGTAACAGCGCGCAGTCAAACGCCACGTTTAACCTTCGCGGCGTCGGCGCAGCTCGTACCTTGATCCTGATCAACGGTCGTCGAGTTGTTGGTTCGCCCTCTCTGGGCGGCGGCGGTACCGTCAACCTCAACATGATTCCGTTCTCTGCCGTAGATCGCGTCGAAGTGATCGCTGATGGCGCCTCGGCAATTTACGGTTCTGACGCCGTTGCCGGTGTTGTGAACGTCATCCTGAAGAAGAACTACGACGGCCTGAAGTTCTCGGCTCGTTACGGTGATCGTTATGAAGATGATGGTGGCGAAACCAGCTTCTCGATCATGACAGGTGCCAGTTCGGATCGTGGCAGCCTCACATTGGGCGTCGAATACGACCAGCGCGACGAAATCTATGATGCTGATCGTTCGTACACCGCAGCCAGAAAAGGTGATCTGAACGGCGATGGCTTCATCACGGGTTATGACGAGACAGTCGGCATATCCTTTTATGGTTACACGCTGATCAACCCGACCTACGATGACACCCTTCCGTTCGACAACAATAACCAGGCCACCTGGGCAGTCAGCCCCGGCGCGAACTGTGTTGAAGCCAATGGCTTCCAGGGTCCGATGAAGGCTGACGCCGTATTTGGTCCGGACACTGGTTTTTACTGCGGATACGCTTTCGCACTGGTATCGGCTAACCGGGCCAGCCTGGAGCGCATCAATACCTGGGTGAGCGGTGAATACGAACTGAATGACGACATCACCTTGCACGCTGATGCCATTCTTTCTCAGGCCGAGTCTTTTGGTCGATACGCGCCGCCTGCAGCGCCCGGAGCGCCGATCCCTGGTGATGCGCGCAACGACGTTGGAGCAACCTTCGGTTACTTCCGCTGGACCGACATCGGCTTCCGCGACAACGTGGTCAATGACACCTTTACCGACATCAACGTTGGTGCAACGGGTGACCTCACGGACTCCGTTTCCTGGGATTTGAACTACACCTACTCGAACTACACGTCAGCTTCGGTTGGTCAGTACTACCTGAGCTACGCCGGTCTTGAGTACAACATCAATTACAACATCACTGACTTTGATACGTTCGTAAACAACCTCAAGACAACCACGCTGAATGACGATCGTCAGAAGCTGG
>JAOTUU010000318.1 GCA_029863705.1 Gammaproteobacteria bacterium | reverse complement strand
CGATATGTTCGAACTGTCCGGTGGCACCGCAACGGCATACGCTGGTCTCGAGCATTACACGATCAACTATGCAGCCCTTGTAGACGCTCAGTCTGAAGCTGGCCTGGTTGGTGGTTCTGCGGGTAACTCTGCCACGGGCTCTCGCGACATCGATGCCGTTTCTTTCGAAGCGATCTTCCCGGTTACCGATTACCTGGAAATCGATGCAGCCATCCGTTATGACGAGTACTCTGACTTCGGTAACGCAACGTCTCCGCGAGTTGGCGCTACGATGCAGGTTCCCGGCGTTGACGGCCTGATACTGAAAGCGTCATACGGCCAGGGCTTCCGTGCCCCGGACCTGTCTGACCTTTACGGTGCGACGGCGTTCTCTGCAGAGTTTGCAACGGATTATTACGGTTGCGAGCTGGTAGGAACTCCGCTGGCAGATTGTCAGGAACGTCAGTTCGACACGTACATTGGCTCGAACCCGCTCCTGGACGCAGAGAAATCCGAGACCTTCTCGTTCGGTGTTGAGTACAGCTTCCTGGATAACTGGAAAGCAAGTCTTAACTACTTCGACCTGACTCTTGAAGACAGCATTGATTTCACGTCGACTCAGGATCAGCTCGACGTTGACTTCCAGACTTCAGGTGGCAATCCGAATGTCGATCGTAGTGGATTCGCTATTGTGGTCCAGGCAGGTTTCCAGAATGCAGTTACCGACGTAAATCGTAAGGTGCTGGATATGGCGCTGTCGACCAACTATGACACTGACATCGGCACCTTCGGTGGCCAGTTCAATGCCAGCTACTACATGAACTACGATGCTGAAGAGTCTTACGGTACAGGTGATCTTTACGACGCAACCGGTACTCTCGGTTTCCCCGAATGGCGATCTAATGCCTTCTTCAGCTGGGAGCTGAGTGACTGGAATGCTAGCCTGAACGTCGATTATATCGGCGAAAACACCAGCAGGATTTCAGGTGAGAAGTGGGATTCATGGACGACTGCGAACCTGGCAGTTGGCTACACGTTCAAGGACTACGGCACCTTCACGCTTGGCGCTAACAACATCCTGAATGAAGAGCCAATTCTGGACGCAATCAGTGGGGCGCCGGTTGATGAGTACCAGTACTCACAAACGGGTCGTGTCACGTACCTGCGGTACTCTATCGAATTCTGATTTGATAGGCACTAGAATGAGGGCCTGCGTATTTACGCAGGCCCTTTTTTTTGCTTCAAGAAAACCACATGAATCCATGGTCCATATTCTGGCGCCAGGGGCACAGCACGACCTTCGGCGATTATTTCAAGCAAGGTTATGAAGGTGCGGTCGCCGACTGGTGGCAATCCCGGGCAGACAAGCTAGCCGTCGATGCGGCGGTGCTTGAGGTCGGCTGCGGCAACTGCTCCTTGTTGCCCGCCCTCAACCGGTCCGGTTTCAGCGGCCGGTATATCGGTCTGGATCTCGCCAGCGTTGAAATCAGCGCCGTGGCCAAAGAAGGGCTTGCCGAGAGCGAAATAGAGGTCATTTTGCACCCGGAAACCCCCGCCGAGAATATCCCGGAAGCCGATGCTTCGATTGACGTCGTCGCATCCGTGTTTGGAATAGAGTATTCCGATCTGACGAAGAGTCTGCCGGAGGTACTACGGGTCTTGAAAACAGGCGGCCGCCTGACCGCACTGCTTCATCATGCGGGCTCCGTGGTGACGGCCATGTCGCGGCGGGCAATGTCGGAATACGATGCTGACGACCTGGCGGCTGTCATCGATTGCCTGACCGTTATCAGCACGGCAAGAGATAAAACGCCGTCGCTCGCAGACATGAAGGCCAATCCTGAGGCGGAGAAGGCCAGAACGAGCATAAACGCGTTCGCGGAGAAGTACCTGAGGGATACGAATCTGGAAACGGCGAATGCGACGATGTTCGAGTTTATGTCTAACGCCCTGAAATTCTTCAAGATGATGGGGTCGAGCAGTGAAGAAAGGCGCACATTCATCAGCTCACTCGCCGACGAGCACCGCGCGTCTCATGAGCGCTTCCGGCAAATGGTTGCTGTCGCCTTTGACGACGACAGCATTGAACGGCTTAAGGTAAAATTAGGTCAGCTGGGTTTTTCTGCGACCAGTGCCAATGTAATTCACACCAATAACCAGATACTAGCGTGGGAACTATGTACAGAAAAATAGCCGCCGCTTTGCTGATTGCCAGCTTCTCGAGCGCCCTGGGCGCCGAGACACTGCTGGATTGTTCTCGAATTGAGGACGCCACCGACCGGGTTGCCTGTTACGACAAGCTGGCCGGCCGTGTCGAGGAAAAGCTCGAGGAAACTTACGAGGGCACGACCGAGGAGCGAGTTGAGGCAAGAAATGACTCCATCGCCGAGGAAGTTGTCGGCGCCAAGGAGCCCGCACCCGAGTTGTTGATGCTGGAAATCAAGAAAGTGCAGCGGGACCGAAACGGGCGGATTATCTATTTGACGACCGATGGTCGAGCCTTTCGAAGAAGCACAGGTTCGACGATCACTTTCAAAGCGGGCGACAAATGCACGATGGAATCCGGCGTTATGGGATCAGTTTTTCTCATCAGGGAAGATGGCCGGAAAAACAAGGTGAAGGAACTGGCCACCCGATAGCCTGGCTTTCAGGTCATGCGAGTTTTCGGCAGCGAAACGTTAAGTTGACAGAAGAACGCTCGAAGGCGGGCCGTAAACCAGAAGCCGATGCGGCCCCCTCCGGCACCGAGCTCGCGCAATTCACCAACCTGTACAAGCAGGGACGGTTGCCCGAAGCGCTCGCCCACGGCAACGCGCTGTCCGTGAAATACCCGGGCGACGCTTCGCTGCACAATATGCTTGGCGTCGTGAATGCGCGGATGGGCCAACCAGATGCGGCGATGAAGCACTACAACAGGGCGCTGTCACTCAGGCCCGACTATGCCGAGGCTCACAACAACCTGGGCAATGTCCTTGGCCGCCTGGCCCGGCACGATGAAGCAATTGGTCACTTTCGACAGGCATTGCGGAGCATGCCTGGCTATGTAGCGGCCCACAACAACCTCGGCAATGCTTTGCATGAAGCGGGCCGATTGAAAGAATCTGTCGCCAGTTATGGCGATGCGCTCAGGCTTAAGCCTGACTATGCCGACGCACACAACAACCTGGGCAACGTCCTGATGGACATCGGCAAGCCGCAGGACGCCCTGGCCAGCTTTGCACAGGCAGTTCAGTACAACCCCGGCCTGGCCCAGGCATATAACAATATGGGTAACTGCCTGAGAACGATGGGACGGTACGACGAGGCTATTCAAAACTACGCCCAGGCCATTCACTTGAGATCCGACTACGCCGAGGCCTACGCCGGGCTTGGCAACAGTTTCAATGAACAGGGCCTGCA
>JAOTUU010000148.1 GCA_029863705.1 Gammaproteobacteria bacterium | reverse complement strand
CGAACTGTGGCGCGATCAGCCTGACGGTATAGCCTCGAGACTGAAGCTCCCGCGCCCAGTGGTGGGCACCGGTGCACTCTTCCAGGCCACCTTGCCGTAACGATCAACACCGTGCAGCTGATAAACGTTCTTTGCCAAATCAACACCAACGTAGCTCAGCTTCATGAGTGGACTCCTTATTTCATTGCGACTCGAGCCAAATCTCAAGTCTGGGCACATAGATGCCGAAAAAGAGAGGAGGAGTCCATCCCATTGCTTCTGGCCGTTAGCCGCCGGTCAATCTAGCTAAATTTTGACTGAACTGATGTCCGCTATTGGTAGAAGCGGATATTTCTGATACCCGGAAGTTACGGTTTGGTCTTACTGATTATGGACTTGTGTACCGTCCAATACAGATCGGTTCCGCGCTTAACTTCTGTCGTCACCGACTCATATAACGACTTCGCTATCGTACTAATAGCAGCCATTTCATTATTTGTAAGATTTCGGCGATCGTAGTTCCGCCTATGTTTTTCATATCGTCTTTGCCGTGCACGAAACACAGGCGAACGGCGTGTGCTGAGTGTGCATTTGCGTGAGCGAGCCGAACTTTTCGAAGATTTAGAGTTGCCCACTCAATGGCTCAAGGGCAAGCGCTTAATGGATAGTGCTTCAATTGCCATCCCCAGGCTTGCTATAGTGCGCGGCTGGAAGGCTAAAACGCCTGGGGAGGACGGACTTGGCAGACATATTTGTCTCATACTCTAGAGAAGACAAAGGAAAGGTTGCACCACTGGTCAAAGCGCTTGAGGGCCAAGGCTGGTCGGTCTGGTGGGATCCAGAGATTACGCCCGGTGATGACTTCGAGGCCTTGATCTCCCAAGAACTTGGGAATGCCCGCTCGGTGATCGTTGTCTGGACGCCCAACTCCGTTGGCAGCCGCTGGGTCAAGGGTGAGGCACGGGACGCTGCAGATCGGGGTGTCTTGGCGCCGGTGCGGTTTGGCGATGCGCGCCTGCCCATCGACTTCCGGGCAATTCATACAACTGATTTGGACGCATGGGTCGATGATCAAGAGAACGAGGCCTTCTCATCCCTTTGCAAATCCTTATCGGTGAAAATGGCAAAGACGCCCAGCGCTGGAGCCAGATCTTCTGCCAACAATGATGCGCGGCCGAAAATCAGTATCTGCGTATTGCCCTTTTCCAACATGAGCGGCGATCCCGAACAGGAGTATTTTAGTGATGGCGTGACCGAGGACATCATTACCGACTTAAGCAAGGTCGCCGCTCTTTCCGTCGTTTCCCGCAACACCGCCTTCAGTTTCAAGGGCGAGGCCATTGATGTACCTCAAGTGGCGAAGAAAACCAAAGTATCCCACGTGCTGGAAGGCAGCGTGCGTAAGGCCGGGAACCGTGTCCGGATCACGGCGCAATTGATCGATGCCAGCAACGACGCCCACCTTTGGGCTGACCGGTTTGACCGTGATCTGGACGATATTTTTGCAGTTCAAGATGAAATTTCAGAAGCCGTGGTTGCAGCGTTAAAATTGACCTTGCTTCCCGAAGAGAAAAAAGCACTGGAGCACCGGTCAACCACAAGCCTGGACGCTTATAAGCTTTATCTCATGGCCCGCCAGTTCAGTGTCATGGGAAACGAGCGCCACCAGGAAATTATCATTCGCCTTTGCAAGCGCGCTGTAGAGCTTGATCCGGCCTATGCCCAACCCTGGGCGATTATGGCTATTGCTCAATGGGACATGCACCGGCGCAGCGCCTCAGAGGATGATGGCCGCGCCGCGGCCCAAAAGGCCATTGAATTAGACCCTAATCTTGCTGACGCCCATGCGGCCCTGGGGGCAGCTTATCAGGGCATCGGAAAGTACGAGGACGGTTTGGATGCTTGTATGAAGGCAATCCAAATTGACCCCAGCGCATATGAGGGCAACCGTGTTGCTGGCATGTGCTGCTTGGCATTGGGCCGTTACGATGAAGCAATTCAGTATTTCGAGGCCGCATCGGATAGCGTTAAGACGGAATTCGTCGCAGCGAGTTTCGCCATCCAATGCTATCAAGCAAAGGGGGACCCCGCCGGCGAGAATAGAGCGGCAAAGAAAGCACTCGAACGTATTGAAAAAGTGATCGCGGTTGAACCGGATCATGGCCGGGCCCTTGGGTATGGGGCTGGGGCCCTTGCCAAGCTGGGCGAAAGCGAGCGTGCAAAGGATTGGATCATGCGGGGCCGGCTCCTGGATCCCGATAATACAATCCTCCACTTCAATTTTGTCTGCGCCTATGTAGCCCTGAACGAGTTCGAAATGGCATTGGACCTGCTTTCGGAAGTCATCGACAAGGCCTCGCCAGGCTGGCTTATCTGGCTGGAAAAAGACACCGACCTGGACCCGATTCGCGACGAACCCGGCTTCAAGAAAATCGTCGCCAAGGCGCAAAATAAACAATGATGGGCTTCGCCCAGGCCTTGGCTCGCTTGGCCAAGCTGGGACCGCTATTAAAAGAACTGACTCAATTTGTGTGGTCCCCGGGCTTAAGAAAAAAACATTTAATCAGCACTCTGGCCGCGCTGTAGTGGCGGGGTTTTCTATGTCTGCTTCTGGCCGTTGGCAGACGCTCGAAGTCCCAAAATTTCAACTGACTGAACGACCGCTTTTGGTGAAAGCAGACATTGGGCCAAACTGGCCCGGAGGGCTGCCTTTGACCGAATGCGGATCTCGGCAAATCGGTAGACTGGAGTTCACTGTGGCTGAGCGCAAGGATGACGGTGGCCCAGACTGAGTAGGCCTTAATCAATAAGGTCCAGGCGGTGTCACGCTGCGCCGCGGTGGAAACCAGAACGGCTTATCAACGACCGTAGCTTTTGCCATTGCGCGAGACCAGTGCATCTCTCGCTGGTAGAAGATCTCCACCCAGACGTTACTACCAACCGCGCCGTGCGGCATTCGCACGGTGCCAAGCGCAATGTTTTGCTTGCACACAGGCGACCAGGCTGCCGAGGTCACAAACCCGATCTCCTTCTTGTTGCCTCTTTCCTTCGCAAAAATATAGGAATGGTGCGCTGCCTTGTTACCTTCGATGTCGAGCTTGACCAGCCGCCATGTCGAACCGCGGCGCATCTCTTCGGCGAGCGCTCGCCGGCCATTGAAGTTCGGTTTCTTGAAATCCACTAACCAGTGCAAACCCAGCTCGAATGGCGAGCGCGTGCGACCATTACGCAGCGTTGCATCGGCCGGCAGGAAATCTTCATGAGCTGCCAGGTAACCCGCCTCGATACGCGCCAGCTCAAGGGCGTGCGTGCCCATCGCCCGGATACCGTGAAGCTTGCCAGCTTCGAACAATGCGTCCCAAAGCAACTCGGCCTTGTCAGGCTGAATCCATAGCTCATAACCGAGGTCGCCGGTAAAGCCGGTGCGAGACACCATGAGATCAGCACCATCGAAGTCGAAGTTCATCAGGCCGAATGGTTTGAGTCCTTCGAGGCCGTTGAGGCCCATCGTTTTCAGCACAGTGAATGACGTTGGACCCTGCACGGCGAGAGCGGCAACCTCGTCAGTCTCCAGGACAATCGACACATCGAAACCGATCGCTGCGGTTTGCAGCCACGCGAAGTGGCGTTCCTGGGAACACAAGCGGTACTCGCCTTCCGTGAGGTGAAAGATAGTCCCGTCGTCGATGACCTGGCCGCGGTCGTCACACCAAACCGCATACGCCACGCGACCGGGTTTGATTTTGTGCATATCGCGAGTCACGAGGCGATTGATGTACTCGAGCGCGTCAGGCCCGCTGATGCGGTACTTGGTCATCGGCGTCAGATCAAAAACAGCCGTCGCATTGCGAATCGCGAAATACTCCGTTTCGTCGCAGTACAGTGCGTCGGCACTGGAGTACCCCTTCCATTCGTGCCAACTATTCAGCGTATCAAGAGCGGCAAGCCGCGCGTAAAACGGCGAGCGTAAACGGCCTTGATGGACTTGTTGGATGCTCATGCAGCTTTCTCCCGCCTGAGGATTGCCCTTGCGGCATTGCGTCCCGCGGCTCCGCTCACGCCGCCGCCAGGGTGCGCGCCTGCCCCGCAGAGATAAAGGCCGTCAATGGGCATGCGATACTGCGCTGCGCCGCATACCGGACGAACGAACATCAACTGGTCGAGCGTCAACTCGCCGTGATGCCAATGCCCACCCGTAATATGAAACTCACGCTCAATGTCCGCGGGCGTTAGCAATTCGCTGGCCACAATCCTCTCTGTGATATCCGGTGCGTAGCGTTCTATCACTCTGATTGCGGCCGCTTCGAGCTCCTGTCTTGCTGCATCGGTCCAGCCGCCTTTGCGCTCGTAAGGGGCGTACTGCACAACAGCTGACATTACTTGCTTGCCCGCCGGTGCAAGCGCGGAGTCGCGGAAACTCGGGAAGGTAATTTCGACTACCGGCTCGGGTGAGCTCTCGCCATACTTGGCCGGGTTGAACGCACGTTCGACGTAATGCTCGTCGGGCGCGATGACAATGCGCTGCGCGTAGTCCGAGTTCGACAATCCATCGATCGCCGGCAGGCCATCGAGAGCCAGGTGCAGTTTCGCGGCATTGCCTTTCATACGCATGTGATGAATGCGATGCGTGAAACCGGTTTCGACATGGCGTGCTCCGACGAGCTCCATGATCGTCTGCTTGGGATCTGCGTTCGAGACAATGGTCAAGCTGTCGAAGCGTTCACCACTCTCCGTTTCAACACCGACCACACGACCATTGTCAACAACGATACGGCTCACCGGCATCCCCGTGCGAATAGTGACGCCGGCTTCTGTTGCGGCCATTGCCAACTCATCGCTGACGCTGCCCATCCCACCGAGCGGCGACGCGATGCGTCCATGGTCACCTGCAAGCCGGTACAGATAGGTCATGATTGTGTTCGGCGAACGCGGCCCAAGATGTGTCCCGAGAACTGCATCGAGACTTAGTGCGCCCTTCAACAAGGGGTTCTCGAAGCGCTCGTTTAGCTCGTCGTGAATATTGATGCCAATCAGGCGCAGAAATTCGCGCATCTCGGTCTTTCCGAGACGCCGGACATCGAAGCCGAGCTGTCCGAGCGTAAGCAAATCCTTAAAGTCCGTGGTTCCCAACCGTGGTGGCGTTTTGTTGAAAAAGGTTCGCAGCAGGTCCGCGAAGCGTGTCATGCGTTTGTGGAAACCACGATAACTCTCGGCATCAGTGTCGTTGACGCCGTCAACTGATCTGCCCTGTATCCGCACATGTTGTCCGTTGTCGCCGAGCGCGATGGTCGTCATATCCTCGGACACAAGTTTCGGCTTCAACTTTAAGTCCTTGACGACGCTTGGCTGCAGTTGATACAGCAAATGCGCGCAGGCCGAGACCGCGTAGCCATCTACAAACTCACGTGTCACCGCAGCACCGCCTACCTGGTCGTTTGCTTCAAGCACGAGCACCTGCTTGCCTGACCGTCCGAGCAGCGCTGCACACACGAGACCGTTGTGACCTCCACCTACAACAATTGCATCGTATCTGTCAGTCATCGCCGAAGTTCTCCGGGACGGTGTTTGGGCGCTTGAGATCCGACAGGATTTCCCGTGCTGCATTCGCTCCCGGTGCCGCCATTACACCGCCTCCGGGGTGCACGCTTGAGCCACACATGTATAAGCCCGCTACCGGTGCTCGATATTGGGCGTATCCGGGCACTGGCCGGTTAAACAGGAGTTGATCCATCGTCAACTCGCCGTGGAAGATATTGCCCTCGGTAATACCGATCTGGTCTTCAATGTCCTGTGGCGTGCGAATCTCGTAGTGCAGGATCAGGTCCTTGAAATCCGGACTGTAATTCGCGATTTGATTGATAACGGTTTTCGCAAACTCCTCGCGCTCAGGATCGGTCCAGTCACGACCCTCGAGTTTGTGCGGGCAATACTGGATAAAGCAGCTCATGAAATGTTTTCCCGGCGGCGCCATTGTCGGGTCCATCAACGTCGGAATGACCATGTCGACGTAAGGGTCCTTCGACCAGGTTCCGTCCTTCCAGTCATCGTAGGCACGTTCCATGCGCTCCAACGAGTCGATGAAGTGCATGTCGCTGTGGTACAGCGAACTTCCTTCTGGCAGCGCCGGAAATGTCGGCAGGCCGTCGAGCGCGATATTTAACTTGCCGGACGAACCACGGATCTTGAAGTTGTTAACCCGATTGTAAAACGCTTCGGGCAAATCAGACTTGTTCATGCAGGTCAGGAAGGTACGTTTCACGTCCATCGCCGAGACGACGATACGTCCCGAGATCTCTTCGCCGTTCTCGAGGGCGACACCGGTCGCTATGCCGTCTTTGACAATTATCTGCTCAACGCCCGCCACCGTACGCAACTCACCGCCGTACGCCTGGAAAGCCCCGGCAATAGACTCGGATACGGCACCCATGCCGCCACGTGCAAATCCCCATGTACCGACATTGCCATCGACATCACCCATGTAATGGTGCAGTAGTACGTAGGCAGTTCCTGGAGAGTAAATGCCGAGCGCAGTACCGATGATGCCACTGCCAGACATGGCGGCTTTTATGACGTCCGTCTCGAAGTATTCGCCTAGATACTCGGCAACACTCATCGTCCAGAAGCGGATCGTTTCGTACATGCGATCCTCGCCCATGTCCATGAACTTGCTGCCGATCGTCAGTAACTCTTTGATGTCTTTCGGCTTGAACGATGTCGGATCCGGCGGTGTGCGCAGCAAGAAGTCGCGAATAAAACGGCATTGGCGCATCGTGTCGGTCGAATAGCGTTGATAGGCGTCCGCATCGTGTTGCGAGAAACGCGCCATCTCCCTATAGGCGACTTCGGGGTCATGATATGAACCGAAGTAATCGCCGTCCTCTTTGAAGGTGACCGAGCCGCCGTACGGTGTCACCTGCAAACCATGTTTGTGCAGCTCCAGCGATCTATAAATTTCCGGGCGCAATAAACTGCAAACGTAAGAGCAATTCGAGTACATCCAGTCCTCGTAGAGATTACGGCTGACAGCTGCTCCACCGATGTAGTCGTTTTTCTCCACACACACGACGTCGAGCCCGGCTTTCGCGAGGAAGGCAGCCGTCGTCAGGCCATTGTGACCCGCGCCGACGATTATGGCGTCATACGTTTTCATGCCGCATTATTCCCTCTGGAGCTCCTGCAATATCCAGTCGATATAAATCTTCTCGGCGCGTTCCATGCCGGAAAATGGCCCGGGCTCGTAGTACCGTGAATGCACGCCCTTCGAGTTGTTAACGATAATGCTCTTATCGGCCTGGGTAGTAACGTCCCAGAGCCAGGTCAACCTGTCGACATCATAGTCTTTACCCGCCTCGGCATCATTTCGAACCAACCAGTAAATGCCGCATCTGGAATTGTCCTTGTCCGTAGGTGTAAAGACATAAGCAACCACGTGATCACTGTAAGCGAGCAGAAACGAAAACGCCCCAAACGAGAAGTCTGAGGCGCCGCCATCGTAGCCGCTGAGACCACCCAACAACGGTGCGAGCGGCTTACCATCTTCGCTGCCAGTCACATATCCGTCGAACAAGGCTGTTCGGCTATAGCCATAACCGATCTCGCCTGGCCGGGCTTTCGTGTCGAGGTAATCCACGCAGAGATCCGGCAATCCACAGGACTTCATCCTGCCGAGCATCTCGCCTTGCAAGCGCCGGCGTTTTTCGCCATCCAGCATCAACGTATGCATGCGCGCATATTC
>JAOTUU010000147.1 GCA_029863705.1 Gammaproteobacteria bacterium | reverse complement strand
CTGCCTCGAGCGCGATGGACATTGCCATATTGAGGTCGAAGACACGGGCATTGGCATCGATGAGGATCAACTCGAGGCCATATTCCTCGAATTTCACCAGGTCCGGGCAAAAGGTGGCGCCAAGGAAGGATTCGGTCTGGGTCTTGCCATCGTTCGCAGACTGGCCGATTTGCTTGGCCACGAACTGGAGGTGACATCCAATCTTGGTAGCGGATCCTGCTTTACCGTGAAGCTGCCGATTGTCGATACCGATGGTGAATCAGCAGATGACGGTGATGCGGTGGGCGTCGTTGCTGATGAATCGGTTTCTGGTTTGGTCATTCTGATTGAAGACAACGTCAACGTTGCCAACGCGTGGGGCCTGTTGCTCGAAGCAGAGGGCTATCGTGTTGCGACCGCAGCGTCAGCCACCGAAACGCGAGCGCTGATCAAGCATCTCGATGATGTGCCGGCGCTGATAGTTTCGGACTTCCATCTGCTCGATGGCTCGACTGGCGTCGAGGCTGTTAGCGAAATTCGCAAGTTCTACGACCAGAATATCCCGGCGTTTATCGTCAGCGGGGATACGTCGAAAGTTGTGAAGGACGCGCGGCCGGTCGATAACAGCACGCTGATGAGCAAGCCTGTTAATACGGCGCGGTTGCTCGCGGCGGCCAGAGTAGCCACGCGTACCGGTGAGGTTCCACAAGACTAGCCGAAGGCCAGCCAGCTCATTGGGCTCTTTACAAGGGCCGCGCCCACAACGAACGCGAATGCTATCAACGCGCCGATGAAGGCCAACGACCTTATTCGGGGTGTGCGGCCAAAACGGAACGCGACCATCCCAAGACCCACGTAGGCAAGAATGGCTACGAACTTCGCGAGTAGCCATGGATGCTGCAGAGGGTTCATGTCGAGCATCATAATCAGCCAGATTCCGGTCGCGAGAAACAGGGCATCGACCGCGTGGGGTACGATCTTTACTGCGCGATTCTGGTGCAAGTTGGATCCGTTCATCTTCCAATAAGCTCGCAGCAAGAATCCAATGATTGTGAGCGTGGCGAACGTTATGTGAATGTTTTTGATAATCAGATACATACATCGCGACTCTTGCTACTTCTTGAAACTCGGCTGTCAGTACGGGTTGCTACCTATGGAATTAACCGTAGCTTTTGGCAAGGTGTCGACAGAATTGAACCTTATCAGGTAGCAAACCACACGTGCGACGAATATTTTGTACCTTTTTTGCGTCCGCCTCCATAGCGGTAGCGGGCGTCTTTTTTTGCCCAACCGTTGCTCTTGCAGATGCTAAGGCGACGCCGGCAGATGAGCCTGTTGAACAGATTGTCGTTGTCGCGCACAAAGACAAGCGTTCTATCCGGGAGATCGCTGCCAACGTAACAGTCTTGTCACGCGCCGATCTCACCGATGAACTCGCGACCTCCATCAATGACGTGCTGCGCTATGTGCCGGGCGTCGATTATGAAGGCTCGGGTACGCGATTCGGTACCGAGGGCATCAATATTCGCGGCATCGGCGGAAATCGTGTTGCGATAGTCGTCGACGGTGTGCCCTTGTCCGATCATTTCGATGTTGGCAGTTTTTCCAACGCAACGCGCGACTTCATCGATGCCGGTCTTATTCAGAATATCGAGGTTTTGCATGGCCCGGCGTCAGCGCTGTACGGAAGTTCAGCGATCGGTGGCGTTGTTGCTGTAAAAACGCCGGATCCCCATGAGCTGGCTGGAGCCAATGGCAAGGGTGGCGATCTTCTCGCGACCTGGCGTGGGGCGGATCAGAGTGCACACGGCCAGGCAATGCTCGCACTCGGTGATAGTTCGTTTGGCGTGACTGCAGGAATCAGCTGGCGAGATGGTGGGCAGACCGAATCGGCCGCCGCGCCGGACAACAAGGACACTCGCGATACCGACAGACAAACAGCGCTGCTGAAAGTGGTCGCCGACGACCAGCTCGGTAACACCTGGCGTGCGAGTCTTATCCACCAGGAGTCGCATACCTTATCCGACCTTAACTCGATGCTGGGGCAAGGCCGCTACCGCTCGACGACGGCACTCGAGGGTGATGACGAGTACCAGATGGACGTACTGATCCTTGCCTACGATTTCGGCTCGGCGGATGGCTGGGTTGATAGCGGTGTGCTGCGTGGCTACTACGAAGTTGCTGAGGTCCAGCAGACAACCCTGGATGAGCGCGCTGCAGCGAGCACGCCAGTATCCATCGATCGTTATTTTGGGTTCGAGCAAGAGATTCAGGGCGTTGAACTCAATCTCTGGAAAGATATTGCCGGCGATCGAGCTTCTCATCGGCTTGGCTTCGGCCTCGAATATCGCGAACGGCGTACCGAGGAATATCGCGACGGCGTATCGACCGACATAGCTACTGGCGAGCAGACCAACGTTTTGCTTGGAGAGATCTTCCCACTCCGCGATTTTCCGATCTCAACGACCCGCGAGGCCGGCGCCTATGTTGAGGACACAATTTCGGACGGAGACTGGACCGTCATTGCTGCGCTGAGAGCGGATCGATTCGACTTGTCGCCGAACCAGGATCCGATGTATCTCGAGGACTATCCGTTTGCCGAACTCGTGTCGCTAACGGAATCGGACCTGTCACCCAAACTCGGCGTGATCTACAAGATGACGCCAGATATCGATGTGTACGTGCAGTATTCGCACGGCTTTCGCGCGCCGCCCTATGCGGATGCGAACATAGGCCTCGACCTGCCGCTCTTCAATTACCGCGCTATTCCAAACCCGGACCTGAAGTCGGAGTCATCGGATGGCTTCGACCTCGGCTTGCGCTGGCAGGGCATCAACTCGTCAGCGCGCTTGTCGGTATTCCACACCCGCTACGAAGACTTTATCGAATCGAAGGTTCGGCTCGGGATAGATCCGGTCAGTGGCCGGGTTTTGTTCCAGTCATTGAATCTGCGTGAAACGCAAATTGAAGGTGTGGAGGCCGGGTGGTCCACTCGATTTGGTGGCGCCTTTGAGCAGTTTGGCTTTGACGGATCTGCGTTTTATGCGCGCGGCGTCAATACTGAGACAGACGAGGCCCTGAATTCGGTTGGTCCTCCTCAAGCTGTGCTCGGTGTCAGCTGGAATTCGCGGGATGAGCGACGCCAGGTACGGCTCAAGACAACTTTGACCGATGCCTGGTCAGATCGCGATGAGTCGTCTGGTGAACTGTTCAAACCGGCAGGACACGCAGTATTCGATCTCTACGTGACACAAAAGCTGGGCGAACAAACGACGGTTCGTGCCGGCATCCATAACCTGACCGACCGCACGTACTGGAATTGGTCCGATGTGCGCGGCCTGTCATCCGATGACCCTATTCTTCCAACTCTCGCTCAGGCCGGGCGCAGCGCGTCCGTAAGCCTGAACGTCAATTGGCAATAATCCGCAATGACAGGAGTGAAAGTCATGCAACTTAAGAAACTGAGCCTGCTTTTGGTAGTTCCGTTCGTCGGGCTATCCATCGGCGCTTGCTCACAAAAATCAGAGGAACAATCGAGTTCGTCGGCTATGGACGATACCGCTGTGCACACGGCAGAAGTTGCGGCAGCGTCGACTGACGAACTAATGGCAAAGGGGAAGGCCGCTTATCTTGCAAACTGCGCCGCGTGTCACCAGCCTAATGGCCAGGGGCTCCCCGGGGCATTTCCGCCGCTTGCAGGATCCGACTATCTGAAAGGCGACCGCAAGCAGGTTATGGCAGCGGCGTTGTTCGGGCTTTCGGGACCTATCACGGTCAATGGCGTCGATTACAACGGCGTAATGCCGAGCCTTGGTCACCTGACCGACGCAGATCTTGCCGCGGCATTGACCTATGTATTCGTTTCATGGGGCAATGACGGCGCCGCGGTTGGCGAAAAAGAAGTCGCAGCGCTGCGCGCCGAGTTAGGCAAAGTTGATCGTGCAGAAGGTGAGCGGCACGTCGGCGCGACCGAAGGCGAGCTGAAGTATGAAGGTGCACCTACTGCTATGACCGGCGCGGACACCCGCCAGATCATGAGTGCAGGCGGGCCTGTACTGTCAGACGCTGAATTTGCCACCGCGACGCAGTTGTATTTTGAGCGTTGTGCCGGCTGTCACGGCGTGTTGCGTAAAGGTGCGACGGGCAAGGCACTAACGCCGGATATTACGATGGCGAAGGGCACCGACTATCTGAAGGCGCTTATCACCTACGGTTCTCCGGCGGGAATGCCGAACTGGGGAACGTCGGGTGATTTGACCGAAGCACAGATCGACATCATGGCGCGCTTCCTTCAGCAGGAACCGCCGGCACCACCGGAGTTCGGCATGGCTGACATGAAGGATTCCTGGGAACTCTTGGTCGCTCCTGAGGACCGTCCGAGCGCACCGCAGCATGACCGCAATATTGAGAACTTCTTCTCGGTTACGCTTCGTGATGCGGGCGAGGTTGCGATAATTGACGGTGACACCAAAGAAATCGTCAGTATCGTGCCGACTGGCTATGCCGTCCATATTTCGCGTCCGTCAGCGTCGGGTCGCTACATGTTCACGATTGGCCGTGACGCCAAAGTTGACATGATCGATCTGTGGATGGATCCGCCGGCGATCGTTGCCGAGATAAAAGTCGGGCTCGAAGCACGTTCGGTCGAGACGTCGAAGTACAAAGGCTATGAGGACAAGTATGCGATCGCCGGAGCTTACTGGCCACCGCAGTTTGTCATTATGGACGGCGACACGCTTGAGCCGCTCAAGATCGTCTCGACTCGCGGCATGACAGTTGATACGCAGGAATACCATCCGGAGCCACGTGTGGCGGCAATCGTCGCGTCACATGAGCATCCCGACTTCATCGTTAACGTCAAAGAGACTGGACACATCCTGCTCGTCGACTACAGCAATATCGACGATCTGGCGATTACAGATATCGGCGCGGCCAGGTTCCTGCATGACGGTGGTTGGGATCGCAGCAAGCGTTACTTCATGACCGCAGCGAACCAGTCCGATAAAATTGCTGTCGTCGACTCGAGGGAGCGCAAGCTCGTTGCATTGACCGACGTTACGAAAACCCCGCACCCGGGGCGCGGCGCGAACATCGATGATCCTGAGTACGGTCCTGTCTGGATAACAAGTGCACTGGGCAACGCAAATGTGTCCTTCCTTGGCACAGACCCGGTGGGGCATCCTGATAACGCATGGAAGACGGTTCGCGTACTAAATGGCATGGGCGGCGGTTCGCTGTTCGTTAAGTCACATCCGAACTCCAGCAACTTGTGGGTCGACGCACCTTTGAACCCGGCAGAGCATCTCAGCCAGAGTATTGCTGTATATGACATCAACAATCTGGATGCCGGTTTCGTAACGTTACCTATCGGTGAGTGGGCCGATCTTGGCGAAGGGCCAAAGCGAGTCGTTCAACCCGAGTACAACAAGGCGGGTGATGAAGTCTGGTTCTCTGTCTGGAGTGGTAAGGAGCAGGAGTCAGCGATTGTTGTCGTCGATGACAAGACGCGTGAATTGAAGGCTGTGATTAAAGGGCCTGAGATTGTCACGCCGACGGGCAAGTTCAATGTCTTCAACACGCTCAACGATATCTACTAAAGGACAAGTACCATGATACGCGATCACAATATCGTCCTCGGAACACTGCTTGGTTTGCTGTTGCCATTCTCGGCAGCGGCAGCGGTAGCCGAGGGCGAGGGCTCGACGGACCTGGTATCGGCAATTACGTCGGGTAAGGCGACGATAGCCGGGCGCTACCGCTTCGAGCGCGTTGATCAGGACAATGCTCTCGAGGATGCCGATGCGTCGACGTTGCGACTGCGGCTGAACTACCGGACTGGCCAATGGAATGGCTGGTCCGCGTTCGCTGAGTTTGATCACGTGTTTCACCTCTTGTTTGACGACTTTAATTCCGGCGCTGGAACCAGCCCGAGAAGAGATCAATACTCGACGGTTGCGGATCCGAAAGGGTCCGACCTGAACCAGGTGTATTTCGATTACAGCGCGAATGACGACTGGAAGTTCCGCTTCGGGCGGCAACGAATTTTGCTCGACAATCAGCGCTTTGTTGGTGGTGTCGGCTGGCGTCAGAACGAGCAAACGTATGATGCGTTTACGCTCAACAGCAAAGCGTTTTCGAAGACGGCGTTGTCATACTCATACCTCAATCAGGTGCGACGCATTTTCGGTCAAACGGTGCCAGGCGGGAAGGCTGCTTTGGATGGTCATCTGCTGAACGCAAAAATCAGCGTTGGCGAGGGTTTTTCCGTCACCCCGTACTATTACTTACTCGACTACAAGGATGCGGCGAACTTCGTCAACTCCACGGGGACGTTCGGCGTTAGGCTGGCCGGCGACCTCAAGGCGGGTGAGGGCAAGATATCGCTTCTGGGTGAGTTCGCCTCGCAGAGCGATGCTGGTGATAATGCGAACAACTATGACGCGGATTACCTGCATGTCAGTGCGCTTTGGGCGCTCGAAAACGGGCTGTCATTGGGGGTTGCCTTCGAGTCACTGGGTGCCGACTCGAATGCTGGAACGGCGTTCCGCACGCCACTCGCGACCGGACATGCCTTTAATGGTTGGGCCGATCAATTCCTGGGTACGCCCGCAGACGGTCTGGAAGACCTTTACTTCACGGTCAAGTACAAAGCAGGCAAATGGAGCCTTACCGGCGTGTATCACGATTTTTCGTCAGAGTTCGGCGATAGTGATTACGGCGATGAGTTCGATCTCTCAGCGGGACGTAAACTCGGTGAGCGCTACGGATTGTTGCTCAAGGGCGCGTTCTTCAGCCATGATTCGTCGTCACCGCTGAACAAAGTGGATACAAACAAGTTCTGGATCATGCTAACGGCCAATTATTGATAATCGAAGTCTGCCGTTGCTTCCGGTAATCTAATCAGCAGTGATGGCAGATACTTCAAATCTTCTCGAACGACGACGACAGCTGATGGGCTCTGCCTATCGGCTGTTTTACGATGAACCACTGCATCTCGTGCGCGGTGAAGGCGTCTGGCTGTTCGATGCCGATGGCAGAAAATACCTCGACATGTACAACAATGTGGCTCACGTGGGTCACTGCCATCCGCGCGTGGTCGAAGCGATCTGCAAGCAAGCCAGTATTCTCAATACGCACACCCGCTATCTTCACGAAAACGTACTCGACTACGCAGAACGTCTGACGGACAAATTGCCGAGTGGTCTCGATACAGCAATGTTTTGTTGCACGGGCAGTGAGGCAAATGAACTCGCGCTGCGAATTGCTCGGGTCGTAACGGGTGGAACGGGTATTGTGGTCACAGACAGTGCCTACCATGGCAATTCCCAAGCGACCTTTGAAATATCAACCCACAGTATCGCGGCGGAGGACCTTCCGGGCCACGTCGTAACTGTACCTTCGCCGGATACCTATCGTGGATTGCATCGCGGTGAAGATGCGGGCGAGCAATACTCGGTTTACGTACACGAAGCAGTCGAGCTCCTCAGGAGCCGCGGATTCAAGCCTGCCGCCTTGGTAATCGATACGATCGTTTCCAGCGGCGGTGTTGTGTCGCCTCCAACCGGCTACCTGAGCAGTGTGGCGCAAATAATTCGCGGCGCTGGCGGCCTGTTTATTGCCGATGAGGTCCAACCAGGGTTTGGCCGTACAGGGTCACATTTTTGGGGGTTCGAGAAGGACGGAGTTATTCCGGATATTGTCAGCTTGGGAAAGCCGATGGGTAATGGCCACCCCATTGCAG
>JAOTUU010000146.1 GCA_029863705.1 Gammaproteobacteria bacterium | reverse complement strand
GATTTGTAAATGCATGAACGGTGTTTCCATAAGCATGTAACTGCCAGTCTGCTCGCATTGCCGACAATTCCTTCGATAGTTCGATAACGCTGTCGGGCGTGGCCATCGGATCATCCCAGCCGTGCAGCGCAAGTACTTTCGCTTTTATGGTATTTCCGGCCGTGTTGCCCGGTGCACCGAGCAAGCCATGAAAGCTCACAACACCAGCGAGATCCTCACCGGTTCGCGCAATATCCAGGACACACAGGCCGCCAAAACAAAACCCGATAGCAGCAATTTTCGATTCGTCGACCTCATCCTGGTCGCGCAATGTGGCGAGCGACAACAGGAGGCGTTTCTGCAGCATCGTGCGATCCTCGAGGAACGGCTGCATGAGGGCGCTGTTCTCTTCAGTATTGCTGCCGCGTACGCCTTTGCCGTACAAGCCGAGCGCAAAAGCCGCGTATCCGAGGCCGGCGAGCACATTGGCTTTTCCTTCCTCGTAGTCGCTGCGGCCAGACCAGGCATGCGATACGAGAATGCCGGGACGCGGGCCTGGAATGTCGTCATCCCAGGCCAGCTGCCCCTCGAGTACGACATCACCGTCGCGATATTCGATGAGGCGGTTCTTAATGCCCATAACTAGTCGCGCCGAATGACGAACACCTCGTACCGGCCATCCGGGCCGATGTACCAGGACGCCACGGTGCTGGTTATGCCCACAATAATCGCGCCAAACAAGGCAGACCAAAAACCCGCCACGGTGAAATTATCCAGCAGCGCTGCAACAAGACCGAACATTGCTGCATTCAGCACGAATAAGAACAGTCCCAAAGTGATAATGGTAATTGGCAGCGTCAGCACGAACGCGATCGGGCGAACCAGGCCATTAACAAGGCCGAGAAGCAACGCTGCCAGAATGAAAGTGCCGGTGCCGACGATAGTGACACCCGGAAGAACTTTCGATGCGAGAAAAAGCCCCAGCATCGCAATGAGCATTCGAATGATGAATCCCTGCATCGGTCCATTATGACTGCATACAGAGTTTGAGGAAACCCCTGATCTGGAACATCCAACGCAGCAACTCAGCATTCAACCAACACGCTGTAACCTCCAAAACATTACCTCATTCCATAGTCGCCACTGCCTACCATTTTTGCGGCACGCGCTGGATCTTGCTGACGTCATAGCCAACTGATTCGGACAGTTTGATCAGTCGCTCATAGTCAGCGTCAGGTATCGTCGGTGTACGCGCCATGATCCAGATAAAATCGCGTTTCTGACGCGCAATCACCGTTTGCGAATAATCTTCATTCAGGTAGATGATTCGGTAGTCGGCCTTGATCGGCCACACAAACCTCATTCCCCAGGTGGCGTTCGTTTGCGTATCGGTAACAAATCCCTTCGGGTTGTACTGCTTCTTTTCACCATCGAACCCGTCTTTGAAAAACGTAAACGTCGTTTGGATCGATCCATCATCGTTCAGCGCATAGGACTCGACAGCGTTGTGAGCGCCCTTTTCGAGAAACGTGGGAATGTTTGCAATGACGTACCAGTCCCCCATAAAGCGATCAATATCCACATAATCAACGGTCTTCATCTCTGGTCCCCGCGCCGCGCAAGCGCTCAGGATAGAGGCCAGAAGTACGACGAATAGTAGTTTGCTTGTGTTTTTCATATCAGGTGAGTTCATAGCGAATAATCCGGCCGCCCTTGGCGACCGACTCGAGTGCCAGCCACTCGTTATCTGTCGAGTACCACAACGTCAGTTGCATTTTTTTCGCGGTCAGCCGGTACGCGGACGCCGTCATTTCCTGGCCGCGCACGGTTATCGGCTTGGTGCCGAGTGACTCGACCTCGACGTCGAGGTATTCACCGGACTGCGAATTCAGGAGTTTCGGCTGTTGCAGGAATTCCGGGTCCCAATAGGCAAAGGTCATGACACAGTCCGAGAGCGCATTCATCTGGCTGCCGTCATCAACAACAAACTCGCCCTGTACCCGGGTACCACTTACCGCAAACTTCTTGCCATTTGCCTGTGTCCTGGCGTCGATCTTGCTGAGACAGCCGTCCGACCAGACCTCAGTATTTTCGTGCCGATACCGGAATGCATTGATGAACAAAACTCGGACATCGAACTTCGCCTCACTCCTGACCCGCCGCTCACCGCCGAAATCTGTTAATTCAAATCGGTGGTAGCCGATCTTGTCACCGTCGAGCAGCACCGAAAAATCCCAGCTCTGCGAGCTGGCAGCCGAAGCGGCAGTAATCGGAAACGCCAGGATTAGAACTGCGCATAATGGCCAACAAAAAGCTTTAATACGAGTCATGACAATCATTCAGAAACCTCTTGTATAACCAACTCGTCCGACATGCCGTCCAGTTTCGTGGAAAGGGCAAGCAGAATTGGCATTGCAATAGCCCACCCGATCGCCAGCGCAATCAATGCCGCGTAGTAATCCAGAAAAATGATCCCGCCCAGTTTTTGACCCGCTATGTACGACGCTGGCCCGCCGATCGCGCCAAACACGGCCGCGAGCACCGGCCGACCTTTCAGCCAGCCCATTGACAGATTGAGCGTCGTGCCGAACAGCATCCACATTGTCACAATCCAGTACGGTGCCAGGAACGCGCTAAACTGGCCCGAAGGATAGGCCACCCAGCCAAAAGCGACGAGCAGGCTGTCGAAAAACAAGCCGATGATGCCGCAAGCGACGATGAGACCTAATTCGAAGTGCGGTCTACGCGCCTGTCTCAGGTGAATCGCGAGCACGAACAGGAGCACAACGGGCCCCAGCCACGGCATTTGTTCTGCCGCGCCAATGACGGACGAAAACCAGCCGACCTGGAACGCTATAAAGTTAATGAGCATGGCCATATCAGGCGCCCGCCTTTTTGAAAGAATAGTGGCTGACGAACCATTCGTTTCCGTTGTTGAACCGGAACAGCTCCTCGCAAGCCATGAAGAACATGCGCCAGCGCATCCACCATCGGCCCGCCTCGGCTTCGCCATAGGTAGCAGCGAGAATCGGCATGACCGCACTGCGCCGTGCATCCATACGATCGAGCCATGCACGACAGGTCTTGGAGTAATGCTGGCCATTCCATGCCCAGCGTCGCTCCAGCTTCAGATCTTGTTGGAACAGCAACGGAAGCTCGGCGCAAGGCATAATTCCGCCAGAGAAAAAGTGCCTGCTCATCCAGTCACTCGGACCCTTATCAAGGTATTCGTAGGGCGTCGAGCGGTGACAGAAGATATGCATGAAGAACCGGCCGTCGGAAACCAGCCACGAGTTAATCCGGCGGAACAGTTCCTCGTAGTTGCGCATATGCTCAAACATCTCGACCGATACGATGCGATCAAAAGTATCGCCTGCATCGAAGTCGTTCATGTCACAGACGATGACAGAGATGTTCTCGATGCCGCGCTCAGCGGCTTCCGATACGATGAAGTCGCGCTGCGACTGAGAATTGGAAACGGAGGTCACCAATGCGCTCGGAAAGTGCTCCGCTATCCACAGTGACAGCGAGCCCCAGCCACAACCCAGGTCGAGCACTTTCATGCCGTTCCGGATACCGGCTCTTTCTACGGTAAGGCGAAGTGCTTCTTCTTCCGCCTCACCCAGCGTGCTGACGTCAGCCGACCAATGGCAGCAACTGTATTTTCGATTCTCACCCAGGACCTGCACGAAGAACTCCGCGGGCACTTCGTAGTGCTGCTCGTTAGCAAGCTCCGGAACCAGCGCTATCGGGGAACTGCGCATCATGTCGGCGAATTCACCCAGCGTTCTGGCCGAGAACTCGACATCACCGGCCCTGATCCCGGCGAGTTTGCGCTCGAGCAGCCGCCGCATGCCGCCACGTATGACGGTATCCGGGACCAGCCCTGATTCCGTCCATCCAATTGCTCTTGCTGCAACACCGCTCATCGTCGGCCCCTTCAAATTACGTGCGGCCCAATATACCGATGTTCCCCGCTGCAACAATGGTCAAAAGGCAGCTGTTACAATCACTTACATGTTGACATGAATTGCAGCAATGCAAGGGTCTGCTAGAATCCCTTCGCCGCCCCGGTAGCTCAGTCGGATAGAGCACCAGATTCCTAATCTGGGGGTCCCATGTTCGAATCATGGTCGGGGCGCCATTCCTGATCGACGGGGCGCAGTTGGCTGAACTGCGAGGCGCCGCTTGTCAGTTATCGTATTGATGGCGGCGGGCATACCTGGCCGAACGGCTATCAGTATTTCTCGGTTTCACGCATCGGCCCCGTGACACGCGATCTGACCAACGATCACATCTGGGCGTTCCTGTCCGTGCAGAGCTTGCCGTAACCCTGCGATCACATTGGGCGTCAGCTGTGATACGGCGCTGCGCAATTGCTTTTTGCAGCGTTTGATCCACATCTTCGACATACACGTAGTAGGAAGCGGGCATGGCCTCGTGCGCCATAGTCCTCGCCTCTCGTTTTGAATATACTGCGCCTCAGCACGTCCGCACACGGTTTTTCTTATACGCCCCGACAGCCACATCATTGTCAGGACGCTACTCAAACAAAGAGCAATCGGCCAATGACAAAAAAGAAAATCACAGCATTCGCAACGCTCGACCCGTTTGATGGCATGACGAGCGGCTCACCGGGCCAGGCAACGAACCTCGTGGGTGGCAGCTGGGCGCCTGACAAGCGGGTTCGACAGGATATTCCGGATCCATTGACCGGCGAGCGCTTTATCGACGTCCCGGACACTGACGACATCGCGCCCTTTTTGAAGAGCTTCGCCAGCTGCCCGAAAACGGGACTGCACAACCCGCTCAAGAACACTGATCGCTATGTGCATCTTGGCAGCGTATGCGCAAGGGCAGCCGCCCTGCTTGCTGACGAAGATGTCGAAGCGTGGTTCACGAAGTTGATTCAGCGGGTCATGCCGAAGAGCTGGCAACAGTGCCTCAACGAGGTCGTTGTAACGCGCGTATTTCTTGAGAACTTCGCAGGAGACGGCGTGCGTTACCTGGGCCGCGGTTTTTCCAATCCGGGCGACAGCACCGGCCAGGAGTCGCGCGGTTACCGCTGGCCGTACGGTCCGGTTGTGGTGATTGCACCGTTCAATTTCCCGCTGGAAATTCCGGCTTTGCAGGCTCTTGGTGCGCTTTTCATGGGCAACCGCCCGCTGGTCAAAGTCGACTCGAAAGTCAGCGTCGTATTCGAACAGTTCCTGCGTCTCCTGATTCACTGCGGCCTGTCACCGAACGATATCGACCTGATTCATTGCCGCGGTGCCCGCATGGGCAAATTGCTTGACGCCATCAAGAACCAGGTCCGCATGGTTCAGTTCACGGGCTCCAGCCAGGTCGCGGAAGCCGTCGCCCGGCAGGTTAACGGTGCGGTTCGGCTTGAGGATGCGGGTTTTGACTGGAAGGTCATTGGCCCGGACTATGACCAGCGATGGCTTGATTACGTCGCGTGGCAATCGGATGAAGACGCCTACAATGCGTCGGGTCAAAAATGTTCCGCGCAAAGTATCCTGTTCGTTCATGAGAACTGGTCGGACGCCCTTTTGCCGAAATTGTCTACGCTCGCCGCCCGCCGCAAGCTGGCCGACCTGTCTATCGGTCCCGTGCTTTCTTGGGACGATGCCCGCATCAGGAAACACATTGATACCGTACTCGAGGTACCCGGAGCGGAGCTCTTGTTCGGCGGATCACCGATTGCAAGAAACGGCATACCGGAGTGCTACGGTGCCTACGCGCCGACGGCGATCCGAGTGCCGCTCTCTGCTGTTTGCGGGCAGCATTTCGATCTCCTGACGACTGAACTCTTCGGCCCTTTCCAGATTGTCAGCACCTACAGCGACAGCGACATTCCAGCACTGCTGGGTCTGCTCGAACGCATGTCACACCACCTCACGGCTGCCGTTGTCAGCGCAGATCCCGTATTCCAGAATCGCGTGCTCTCATCCACTGTCAACGGCACGACCTACTGCGGCATGCGCGCCCGCACGACCGGTGCGCCCCAGAATCACTGGTTCGGGCCATGCGGTGATCCCAGGGCCGCAGGCATAGGAACGCCTGAGGCGATCGTGAGCACCTGGAGCGGGCACCGCGAGATCATCATGGACCAGGGCGAGCTGCCCGACGACTGGCAGGTACCGCCAGTCAGGTAACCGCGTCAGCTGGAACGACCAGTTCCTCATCGCTTGGGTTGGCCTTGACTGTTCGCGCCATGCGTTTTGCGAAGTAGTAGATGCGTTGCAGTTTTTCGGCGATGTCCATTTCGATCGTGTACGCCTCTATCCGATGCGGTTCATTCGCCACCAGCCGCTGCGCTTCGTACGAGGCCGCGGAATTCGTGATGCGTGTGATCTCCTTTTTTATGCGAGTCACAGATTTCGCAGCATCAATGTTGTCTTCGGCAACGGCGCGGATGGCGGCCTCGACCGCTTCCATGACAACCTGGTGGAAATCGCTCAATACGACCTGCGTCGGCTGACTCACCGACACACGTTTTTCAATGCGGCGACGGCCCCGTTCAACGAGATTCATTTCGATCACGTCGCCAATATTCTCGAGGTCATTGACTGCATCCATGAGCCGCATGAGATCGTCTGTTTGTTTCTCGGTCAGCTCCCGACGGCTGATCCTTCCAAGATAGACTACGATTTCGGCATGTAATACGTCCACGCGTTCGTCCATGCGCTCGATCGCATCCAGCTCAGAAGCGCTGCCGCGGAGGATCGCGGGCATTATCCCCGCCAACATCTCCTGCACCTGCTCACCCATGTGCTTGATTTCCCGGCGCACCAGATCCAGCGCGAGGGATGGCGTAGAGAGCATGCCCTCGTCCAGGTACTTGGCCTTATAAAGTCTCTCCTCGTCCAGAGGCTTGTCGGGAACCAACCATTCCATGAAGCGCGCGATCAACGTCGTGAACCAAATGAAGACGAACGTATTTGCAACGTTGAATATCGTATGGGCGTTCGCAATCTGACGCGGCGCCTCTGCAGCCAGCCGCTGCGCGCCGGATAACTCAGGATGCGAGGGTGACAGCGTCGTAACGATGGCCGCCAATTGATCAATAAAGCCAAACCAGAGAAGAACCCCCGCGATATTGAATAGCACGTGCATTATCGCGGCACGCAAGGCCTCTCGTGGCTTGCCAATTGCAGCAAGCATCGCCGTGGCGCAGGTGCCGATATTGGCGCCAAATACCAAAGCTATGCCGGCCGAAAGGGTTATGAAGCCCTGCGCCGCCAATACAATGACGATAGCTGTCGTCGCGCCCGACGATTGGATAAGGGCCGTGAACGCCGCCGCAATCGCAATCCCAATGAGGGGATTTTCCATAGTAATCATCAAATCAAGGAACGGCTGAAATCCTCGCAACGGCTGCATGGCATCACTCATGATGTTCATGCCGAAAAAAACCAATCCCAGGCCCATGAGCGCGCTGCCGTAGTGGCGCAGCTTGTCATTCTTCGAGATGAACAAGAAACCGAAGCCCAGGGCGACCATCAACAAAGCGGCCTTGGTCACTTTGAACGCAACGATCTGGGCCGTAACCGTGGACCCAATGTTGGCTCCCAAGATCACGCCAATCGACTGAGCGAATGACATAAGCCCAGCGGTTGTAAATCCGACGACAAGGACGGTCGTTACCGACGAGGAATTGACGACAGCGGTGACAAACGCGCCAGCAAAAGCACCCATGACGCGGTTGGCGGTCAGGCGGGCGAGGATCGTTCTCATGCGATCACCTGCAACCGCTTTC
>JAOTUU010000145.1 GCA_029863705.1 Gammaproteobacteria bacterium | reverse complement strand
TCCCGTGAGAGGTGGTAGGACATTTCCAGGTTCAACAAACCGGGCCCAAGCGGCTGCCGCAAACTGGCGCCGAGCGAGCTCATGGGCGCGAATGTAGCCTCAAGCTGCGGCGTCAATGCATTCGGTTGTTTAAAAAAGCCGTGGTACGCGTAGATTGAATATTCGCGTCCCTCGATGGTGCGAAACAGGCGCAATGCGAATTCGCCATTGGTAAAGGATTTCTCGGGCTCTTCTGCCGAGAGTGGCGGCCTGGGCGCAACGTTGGATTGCGCCAGGGGCGAATAAAACGAGAAGCGCTCCCCGGTCAGGTAGATGTCCGACTCGAACACGGGCGTCCAGACGAAATCGGCATTCAGCGTTTTTGAAAACTGCGTGATTCGAATTGCGTTGCCGGGTGCTTTGAGATACTCATCGTCGCGCCCGGCGAAAAACGATACGAAGTCCTTGGGGAACAGATCGTTAAGGAAAACAAGATCGCCCGTACCCCAGGTTTGTACCTGCCGACCGATCTTTATGTCGGTGTTGCTGCCCAGGGTGAATGCGACGCTTAAGTCTCGTATGTCAGCATTCCAGCTCTTCTCAATGCCGTCATAGTCGATGTCGGCTTTGAACCCGACCGTAAACGGTCCGGGCAGCCACTCTGTCTCGAGTCGCAAACGCACTTCTTCGAGAGTATTGCGCGAATTGACCCATTCATCCTTGTTGAATCGGGTGCCAAGACCTGCTTCTGTAAAACCACTCCAGACGACGCCCTGCGGTTCTTCGCCCCAGTCTTCTTCCCACGCGTCGTCATCCCACGCATCATCCTGCGCGAAGACAGTGAGCGGAAGTAAAAGGAGCAGCGGCCAGCGAATCATTGTGCAAGGGTGGGGGGTTATTCAGCTGGCCGCTCAAGCCAGTCGCGTGGGGGGGTACGCAACGAGCGCTCCGAAAACACCGAATCAGGAAGACCGATGTCGTACTTAATGAATCTGAATTGCATGTCGGTTTTACCGCCGGTCAGGATGTCTGAAACACGGCTGCTGGTAACGGTAGGGTGCCCATCGAAATTGCCAACGTCGAATACCTCAACCCGCCGGTACAGGTTGCCGGCGGCATTCGTATAGTCGATCTTCATTGGCAGAAACGTCTCACGGTCGATCCAGGTGATGTAGCTCGCAAACTCGACACTCTGGAGGTCGACGGGCACGTGCCTGAGCACATAGTACTCGTCGGTTGTTTCGATGAGTTCATGGCTGTCATCAGAAGGGCGGCGACCCGAAACGTCTTCGTAAAAATAATGTGCACCAACAAAACTGGTGCGCTTGTCACCGGCCGAAACACGTTTAACCAGGTCGAGTCCCGGCAAATACAGCCAGCGGTCGTCGTCACGGTCCATGTGTTTGTCGACAAGAAACACAGTATTGCGAACATCGGATGGCTGACTGAAAACGACCAGGAACTGCTGATCGCCGGCGTCTTCAATATCGCGACGTAGCACCGTGAATTGGCGGCGTTGCTCGCGACCTTGCGCGTCGCTTATGATCATGCGTACTTCAGAGCGACCATCCCCGCCTGCGTAATACGCGGCCAGGTCGGCGCGAGCAATAATGTCATCGGCATCGCTGAGCGTTTCCGCTGCAGAGATTGCAGCAATACCAAGGGCTAACGATGCAAACAATAATTGTCCTAACATGTTCAGACTCCTTTTTCTCAGGCGTGCGCCGGCTGTGTGATGACTGTCGAAAACACACCCTGCTTTTTCATTTCGGGGAATAACCAGGGTCCGGCCCAGGACATCAGCGCTGGCAACAAAATTAACGTGGTGACACCCGACAAAGCCATGATCGCCGCCATAAATGCACCGACCGTGATGTACGGCATAAGCGGCGCGAAGAACAACGGCGTGAATCCGATCGCGATGACGATCGCGTTTCTGGCAATGGCCCGCGCCGGCTCTTCGAATATTTGCCTTTCCACTTCGGCAAACGAACCGCTGCTTCTCAGAAGAGTGCGCGTGCGCTCGATGAAATGAATCGCAAAATCGACAGACAGGCCGAGCGTTAGCGACGACAACACGGCGATCGGCATGTCGTAGTCTTTGCCTATCCAGCCTATGATGCCGTAGACGCCGAGGATCGTGACTGACAACGGCACCATCGCGAGCAGGCCAAGGCGCGCGTTACGAAACAGAAATGCCATCATCAGGAAGACGATGGCAAACGCGCCGATCAGGCTCTTGAGCATACCGCTCACCATGACGTCTTGCCAGACAACATTGATAAAGGTCTTGCCGGCCCAGCGCATCTCCACGTCAGCAGGTAATGGGTTCTGCGCCACATAGTCATCAAGAAAATCCATGACGAGACTCATGTCCTGGTTGTCGCCACTCTTGAGCTGCAACCAAAGTGCCGTGGAGGTGTAGTCCGGAGTGACGATGTGCCACAAATCGTGTGGTCTGTGCGACGACTGATACTGCAACAAAGTTTGCGCCACCGCAGCCGCAGAGCCAGGAATGCGATAATCAGCATCGGCACCGCCGCGCAACTCGCGATTTACCACTTTCACAACATCGGGCAACGCGTTTGACTTGCCGACATGACCCGAATCGTTCAGGGCGTCCTGCATGTCGCTGATGCTCGACAGAATGTCCGGGCGCAGAAAATATTTCGAGTTGACCTGCGCGGTTTCAGCAAGAGCCATCAGTCGTTCGAGTGATTGCATGCTTTCGTCATCGCTCGCGTCGAAAAGCGCGTCGTCAATCGCTGCAATCAGGCCGCCGTAGTACGCGCCGACATCGTCTTGCCCAGCGGCGAGCAAGTCACGAATACGTAGTGCATATTGGGCATCGACGTTATCCAACAAACTCTGTGCATTGATGATGAATTCAGGCAACGCGCGGTCGTTTTTGTGTGTCAATACGATAAACGCGTCGTAGGTGCCGGCAAAGTGTTCGTTTAATACATCGTCCGCAATACGAATAGGGTGATTCGCCTTGAACCAGCGCACGGGGTTGTCGTTAATCTCAATGCGTTGAATGCCGGCAATGCTGACAGCCATAACCAGCACAGCCAATCCGGTAATCGATTTTCCGCGCCGCATCGCGAATGCGCCACAACGGCGCAGTGCGCGGGCCAACAGCGTGTCGGTATGTGGAGTTTTGGCACGTGACGCGAGCTTATCGAGCGCCGCAGGCTTCATGCGCACTATGTAGGCAGGAATCAGGGTGATCGTCAGTATGAACGCGAGCAGGATGCCGAACGCAACGAAGCCGCCAAATACCTGCACGGGCGGAATCGGAGTCAGCATCAGGGATAGAAAGCCAACCGCCGACGTTAGAGACGTGAACAGCATGGGTGTGAACAGATGATCAACGACACGGGAAATGACGATTTTTGCGTTAGCGCCTTGCCGGTACGCATCAGCGAACTCGGACATGATGTGCACCGAATCAACGACCGCGATCGGCATCAGGAAGATCGGGATCATCGAGCTCATGATATGCACGGTGAAGCCCATGCCGATGAGCAGCCCCATGCTGATGATGACGGTTGCCATCGCAACAAGCATTGGTGCGACTACAAGCTGGGCACTGCGAAAGAAGTACAACATCAGGGCAAAGATCATCAGCCCGGCAAGCGGCGCCGAGATACCCATTTGCACGAACATGTCGTGACCGAAGGTGTCCTCGGCAACGGGTAAGCCGGTGATGTGAAACGCGTCGCTCGAACCAAGCTCGTCAATTAATGCCTGAATTTCCTGCGATAGCGAATAGCTCAGGTCCTTGCTGGCGATGGGCACGTAAATGGTCGCAGCCTTGCCGTCGCCGGAGACCAGCGAGTCTTGCAACAGCGGCAGACGATCGACTTTGTCACGGATCTCGAGCGCCTGTTCTTCGGTGACCGGAGCATCGCGCATCATCCACTCAAAGCGGATCATGCCCGGGCCTTCCTGGTCGATGTTATCGACCTCGGAAAGTGATGCCAGGTCAGGCGCAATGACGCCGTCGAGCGCGAGTATGGACTTGCTCAGACTGTGAATGGCGTTCAGCGACGCGACGTTGTAGATGCCGTTCGGATGGTCTTCGTTCACGACTCCGATCACGATCGCGTCGGCATAGGTGAAGCGCTTTTCAACGGCGTTGTGAAATACCCGGTCGCTTTGATCGATGGGCAACATGTTTTCCGGATCGGTGTCGATCTGGATGCGTGCGACCAAAGCGCCCGTGAGTACAACGAGCATCAGAATGACGGCGTAGACCGACTTTGGTCGTTCAGTCGCGACACGGATTACAGCTTGTTTCATCAGGCGAGAGTCCTTTGGAGCGGGGTTCCGATTTAACGGCCGCTAATATATGTCATCTGTCTAAATTAGTAAAGACTAAATTATAGACATCTAAATTAGCATCGTTTATAGTATGCGCTACCCCGACCTTTGGCAGCGTGGCACTAAGCTATGAATGCAGAGAAAGTTGCTAATAAACAGACGCTTATTTCGCCAGAAGCAAAGCAGATGAGCGCCCATGCCGGCGATGCGGCAGACCTGATGAAGGCGCTCGGTAACGAAAGCCGCCTGATGATCCTGTGCATGCTGGCCGACGGCGAACGTTCTGTGGGCGACCTCAACGAGATCATTCCTTTGAGCCAGTCCGCGTTGTCTCAACAACTGGCACGGCTCCGTACACAGGGGCTGGTCAAGACGCGACGTGAGTCGCAAACGATTCATTATTCACTGGCTGATGGGCCGGCGGACCGTGTCATTCGGCTGTTGCATGACATCTACTGCGGCGCGCGCCTGGCAGCAGAAAAGGAGAAACACTAATGGAAAGCGGATTTGGTTTTGGCAAGAAAGTTGATCTGGATTTTGACGCGGCCATAGCGAAAGTCACTGAGGACTTAAAGACAGAGGGGTTCGGCGTTCTTTCCGACATCGATGTTGCCGCCAAGCTGAAAGAAAAACTCGGCGAAGACATGCCACGTTACCGAATTCTGGGCGCCTGCAACCCGGCGTTAGCACACCAGGCCATCAGTGCCGTTCCCGATATCGGCTTATTGCTGCCGTGTAACGTGCTGGTGCGCGAAGACGAAGACGGCGCAGTATTGGTCAGCTTCATGGATCCCAAAAGCGTCATGGGGCTCGTCGACAATCCGGGCGTTGAGCCCTTAGCCGAGGAAGTCAAAGCCCGGTTGAAGCGAGTGCTCGAACTGTTGTAACTCGACCTACGAGCTCTACCGAGCCGCCTGCTCCGCGTCGTGCTTGAGTTGCATGACCTTGCCGCGACTGACATAAAGCAAGTCACTGATCTTCAGGACAAGTGAATCCTCGTACTTGTCGAGTTTTCTGTCCGCGTACGCAATTTTCCACAGCAGTGCGACGATGCGCGCTTTCTCAGCTTCATCGAGATGCTCGTGCAAGAGCTGCGTAAATTCATGCACGGACACGATGTCTTCCGCCGTTTCACCCGCGGTGTTGACGAGTTCGGCAGCCTTGTCGGGCGTAAGTTTAAAATGTGTCTCGATCAAGTGCAGAATACGTTCGAACTCGCTTTCCTGAAACACGTTGTCGGCTCGGGCGACATCAATCATGAGTACGGCAGTTGCCAGGCGAATCGCGGCATCGCGATCCTCGCCAGAGGTGGCGGACGCCTCGGTGCTGCTGACGGCATCGACGACCTGGATGAAAAGTCTCTTGAGCATGGCAGGACATTAACATTGTTGATGTAGAATACGCAGCCCATGCCCGTCGTCCCTGAGAATTGACGCAAATGATCATGCGTGTCCGATGAAGCCAGCGGTCAAAATGATCCGTTTGATCGCACTTGCAGCGACGCTTGCTGTCACGCCGATTGCGTGCAGCCCAAGCGCGCAGGTCATCGATGCGGTCGGCACATCGACGTATCAAGCTGGTAAAGCGAGTGTTGACGGTACCGGCAAGTTCTATATGGGGCGAGAAATCTCGCACGTCATGGGGCATCTCGCCGCCGCGTGGCTGGAGCGGCCTGATCGAGAGCGTGAAGAGCGCACCGATTTACTCATCGACAATCTGCCGCTCGCTGACGACGATGTAGTGGCAGACATCGGTGCTGGCAGTGGCTATTTCACTTTGGAGATCGCGCAACGGATACCTAACGGGAAAGTACTCGCCGTGGATATTCAACAGGAGATGCTCGACATTATTACTGCGCGGCAGACGTCAGGTGCTGTCGCTAATGTCGAGACCGTGCTGGGCACGGAGGATGATCCAAACCTCGCCGCGGATAGTGTCGACCTGATTCTGATCGTCGACGCGTATCACGAATTTTCCTACCCTTACGAAATGGGCGTCGCAATGGCGAGATCGCTGCGGCCCGGTGGCCAGCTCGTACTTATTGAGTACCGGGCGGAGGATCGTTCCGTACCTATCAAGGAATTACACAAGATGAGCCAGCAACAGGCGAAACGTGAGATGGCTGCCGTGGGACTCGAATGGGTTCGTACCGAAGACTTTCTTCCACAGCAACATTTCATGGTCTTTCGCCGACCGTGACGAGTTAGCTGCCTTGTTGGAGCGAAGCGGTTAGAATTCACCCCTCGATGTTCCAAGATAAGTTATTGCGCCCGTAGCTCAGCTGGATAGAGTACTGCCCTCCGAAGGCAGGGGTCACAGGTTCGAATCCTGTCGGGCGCGCCATATTTTTCAGATAGTTACGTGCATTAGCGGCATTGCCAAATGGACGTTGTGACCACCACGTGACCACGTTGTGACCAAATCTGACGGGCCGTGCATTGTGCTTACCAGTTAGACAGCGCTCACTAACTAGTTACACGAGCGGCAAATCCTGACTCAATCTGGCCGCCCGACAAAAGTATGAAAATTCCATACTTTTTAATACTTCCGCAGCGACAAGCTCTGACCCTTTCTCTCCACCCAAGCTGAGTGGCTGCTTTTCCCGAAACCCGCCGCTGGAACGTCTGCTTTAGGGAAGTGGTGGGGGTCTGCAAACGGCCAAAAGTGGTCGCTCGTGCACAGAACCTGAAGGTCCGCTTAAGGTAGCGGGAGCGCGCTATTCGAAATATATGCAAATTGAAATGGAGCCGTTTCCACTCGTGGCATAAGGCCTACGGCGTCTAATGTCTCAGCCCGTCCCCTGTCTTGGGCAATAACAATTCACTCAACGCATTTTCGTATAGACCCGGGGATCGATAGCCGCGGCAGTGAGCATGCCGCTAAAGAGAGAGCCAGCAATTCCCGGCGTCAGCACATCCTGGCCGGTCAGGTACAGGCCCGGAACGGGTGTGCGTGGCCTGAGAGCGTCGGACATAATCCGTCGCGGAGTGGTTTCGAGACCATAGAACCCGCCCTTCTCATGGGCGGTGAACTTCGCGGTTGCCAATGGCGTACCAAATACGCGACAGACCACCAGCGGAGCAAGCGCGGGAAACTTGTTCGCGAAAAAGGCCAGCATCCTGGCCTGAATATCATCCTTGAACGCGGCCCATTTGTCGGGATCCTCGATGCCATCGTCGGTGATGAAATCCGCAACCGTCGACCAGTCAGCCAGCACCATGAATTGACCGGTGTGACGATGTGACGGCCCCGGATCGTGTTTGGCATCTTTGAGGGAAGGAAAGGACACGAACATCATCTGAATCGGGTTTTCCGTGTTCGTCCATAAGCCGTCGTTCGTTTCCCAGCTCTCGAAGAACCAGTGATTCGATCGTGTCGCGCCAAGTTTTTCGATGTCTCCTTCGAATCCCAGGAACATCTCGAAGTGGCAGATCGAAGGCTTCATCGCCGCAATCTCGACAGCCCACTCCTGCTCGCTGATCTCCCGAGGAAGCAGGCGATCCACTGTTTCTCCGGCTCCTATCGC
>JAOTUU010000143.1 GCA_029863705.1 Gammaproteobacteria bacterium | reverse complement strand
ATAGCCGCCACTGAATGAAAAACGGGAAAAGGGGTCAGACCGAATTGGGTCTGACCCCTGTCTGTCTCATATCTGACCCATGGCCTCGGCGCCGCGCATGATCATGCGCAACTGAATAATGGCGGTTTCGACATGCTGGTCGCGCTCATCGTCCGGCGTGTCGAGCAGCGCGATTCCGGCCGTGAACAGAATCGCGACCATCGAATCAGCAGCAAGTCGCGCGTGCCCCAGCGGTACGCCGCGTTCACGCGCTTCCTCTTCCAGGTAATCCGCCAGGTCACTGGCCATTGTTTGCATGAGTCGCTCCGCGGCTCGCCGAAACTCCGGCTGCCGCGATATGCTTTCCTGCAGGATCATCCGCGAGATCCCCTGGTTTCTGTGGAAGTACGCGAAGAGCGTCTCAACCGATGCCCTGATCAACGACCGGCCATTCGATGCCTGGTGTAACACGTCATGGATCAGCTTGCGCAGTGATTCACCGCACTGCTCGACAAGCGTCAGCCCGAGCCCTTCCATGTCGTGGAAGTGCCGGTAAAAGGAAGTCGGCGCAATGCCGGCCAGCTTGGCGACCTCGCGCAGGCTGAGGGTATCGAAACTGCGGCCCGAGGCCAGCTCGGCGGCCGCCGCATCGAGCAATTTCTGGCGCGTTTCCGCCTTTTGCTGCTGTCTTGAGGTCTTCAGAAGTGCTTGTGTCATGGCCGTTTCGTGTCTGTACTACCTCGCCGGTATTGCATTCTAGCAGATGCGTGGTACGGTTGTGCGTACACTTGTTCGCTGACATTGGCGATAGCGCAACATCGCCAGAGAGAGAAACCGGTATGACGACCTACAAAGCACCCATGCGGGACATGAAGTTTGTGATGCAGGACCTGCTGAACTATGAAAAGCACTACCAGTCATTGCCGGCCTGCGAGGAACTCAACCAGGATCTGATCGACGCGATTCTCGGAGAGGCCAGCAAGTTCTCCGAAGATGTAGTCGCCCCTCTCAACGCCGTGGGCGATCAGGCGGGTTGCCAGATGCTGGAAAACGGCGAGGTCAGAACCCCGCCCGGATTCAAGGCGGCCTACGAACAATACGTCGACGCCGGCTGGCCGGCATTGGACCAACCCGCCCGGTACGGTGGCCAGGGCCTGCCCATGTCCATCGGTATGCCCGTTCGCGAGATGAATGGCACGGCGAACTGGTCCTGGAGTATGTACCCCGGCCTGTCCCACGGCGCGATGGAAACCATCGATCAACACGGTTCTGACGAGCAAAAAGCAATCTTCATGGAGCCCCTGGTCAGCGGTCGCTGGACCGGCACCATGTGCCTTACCGAAGCCCAAAGCGGAACGGATCTGGGCCTCTTGAAGACCAAGGCTGAACCAATCGCCGACGGCACGTATCGAATTAGCGGTTCGAAGCTGTTCGTTTCTTCCGGTGAACACGACCTGGCAGAGAACATCGTTCACATCGTACTCGCTCGACTGCCGGACTCGCCGCCGGGCACGAAGGGCATATCACTCTTCATCGTGCCCAAGTTCATTCCCGATGAAGACGGCTCCATCGGGCAACGAAATAATGTCAGTTGCGGCGCCCTCGAAAGCAAGATGGGCATTCACGGCAACTCAACCTGCCTGTTGAACTTCGACGGCGCGACCGGGTACCTGATCGGTGAGATCAACAAGGGCCTGAGCCACATGTTCACCTTTATGAACTTCGCTCGCCTCGGCACCGGTTTACAAGGCCTCGCGCATTCCGAACTGGCATTCCAGAATTCCCTCGCCTATACCAGGGACCGCCTGCAGATGCGCTCCCTGACCGGCGCGAAAAATCCCGGCGGCCCCGCAGACCCGATCATCGTCCACCCCGACGTACGGCGCATGTTGCTGACGCAGAAAGCGTTTGCCGAAGGCGGCCGTGCGTTGATCTACTTTGCCAGTACCCAGGGTGACATCCTGACCCGGTCGCAGGACCCGGAAGCCCGCAGGATTGCCAACGAAGTGCTTGGCCTGTTGACGCCGATCATCAAGGCGTTTCTTACTGAAACCGGCTTCGAAAGCGCCAACCTGGGCATGCAGTGCTTCGGTGGGCACGGCTACATCAGTGAGTGGGGCCTTGAACAGAACGTTCGCGACGCAAGAATCGCCATGCTTTACGAAGGAACCACCGGTATCCAGGCACTGGACCTGCTCGGCAGGAAGGTACTCGGCACGCGCGGCAAGGCACTGGATCCGGTGACGAGTTTCATTCTGGATTTCTGCAAGCATGCGCGTCGCCGCAAGGAGATCCGGCCCTACGTGAAGAAGCTGGTCAGGCTTACCCGTCAATGGCGGTCACTCACGCGAAAGATCGGCTTTGCAGCCATGAAAAATCGAGACGCCGTCGGCGCGGCCTCGGTCGACTACATCATGTTCTCGGGTTACCTGTTACTCGGTGTCGCCTGGGCTGCCAGCGCTAATGCAGCATACAAGCGACTGGAGCAGGGAACGAAGGAAGAAGCGTTCTATCGCTCGAAGATACAGACAGCAGACTTCTACTTTGCCAAGATCCTGCCGCGAACGACTTCGCTGCTGCAGACGATGTTGGCAGGCCCCCAATCGTTAATGACGATTGACGAGGACCACTTCGTGTTCTGACTGGTTTTTGGCAATAAAGATTCAAACTCGGGTTGAAAATGCCGGCTATTGTGGTTGAGCTGCCGCCCGAGCGTCTTGTTTGGGGAAACTGCGACCGACTCGGTTCGGTCAATAGCGGACGTCGAACTCACGGATCAGAACAGCGGATCGTCCTTGTGATCCTGATACCATTGCCGTTGTGCAGCAATGTCGGCCTCCAGCTCGGCTATGAGTGCGTCCCACTCTGATCGTCGATCCTGTACCGACCATGTGGCCTGATAGGTCGGCATGCGTAGCACCCACCAATAAACGCGCCAGCCGCTATCAATGGCGTCGCGAAGCGCGGACATCATGTTCGCGGCTTCTCCACGAATCCCATAGGCGGCAACATCAAGTGAGCCATAGCCGATCCCCCGAGTGCGATGCATTGATCGCATGGTTTCCAACGCCTGGCCCATCAGATAATGTGCCCGGCTGGACCATCCATCACCGTCGCGCATAGTCGTGGCAGCGTTGACTGCCGGGCCGATTTCGTGCGGACCAATCGTTACCTCTTCCTCCGAGTAGAACAGCGGGGTGATTTCTTCAAACGTCTGCCGAGCCTTGGGCCATTCCGCGTTCCAAACATAAGCGCGTGCCAGAGACATTTTCATTCCTTGTCCCGGTTCTTCTTTATTCACGCTCTCCAGGTAGTCAACCGCCATCTGAGGTTGATTGCTAACAAAGTAGATATTCGTCACCAGATCAGCAAAACTCGATTCAGGGAAATCTGCGAAGTCCCGGCGCAATATCTCGAGGCATGCTTGTGCACTGGCGATGTCATCCAGTTCGACCTGAAGAAAGCACTGAAAATACCGATTACCAAAGGCTGAGGGATTAAGCCCAACAGCCTCGTCTTGCCACGCTGCAGCCTCACCGAGGCGGCCCTGCGATAGAAGCAAGTTGGCCATTCTCCCATAGAAGCCCGGAAAGGCTGGGTTTCGCACCGCTCCGTCCAGCAGGACGGCCCGCGCTTCTTCAATTCGGCCTAGCAATCGAAGCCGATTAGCCAGATTGACCGAAAGAACCGGCGCTGCCGGGTCCAACGATAGTGCCTTCCTGATCATCAGAAGAGATTCCTCTCGTCTTTCTTCATCTCCGTTCAACACGTTCGAATACCAGTGATACGCGGTGGCATAGTTGGGGCTGAGATCGATTGCTTTGAGAAAAGATTCCTCCGCGGCTGCGGTGTCGCCTTCCTGGTACTTGAGCAATCCTAGTGCTGTGAATGTTTCTCCCGACAGCGGATCCAGGTCGAGCGCCTTTTCGACGGCCTCCCGTCTGGGCGCAAACGTGTCCTTCGTCCTTACACCCGCATACTCCACCTGCAATGCATGGGTGTCCGCCAGTCCCACATAGGCAAGCGCGTAGTCAGGATCAAGTTCTATGGCCTTTTCAAAGTGCGCCAGAGCCTGGCCAAGGGCTTCGGCGGTGCGTTTGGCCAATTCCTGCCGCCCGAGGACGTACTCGTTGTAAGCGCCGATGTTCGATGTCGGCATCGATTCAAGCCGCTGTTTGTCTTCTTCGGAGAGGACGGCATCCAGTGCTCTCGCGACTTCGGCAGCAACCTCGCTTTGTATTGCGAACAGGTTCTCGATCGTAAGCTCGCGATCATAGGTTTCAGCCCACAGGTGTTCGTCGGTAGCAGCATTTATCAGCTGCATATTGATGCGCACACGATCACCGGCGCGCTGCACCCCCCCCTTCAAGTATGGTCGCTACGCCCAGTTCCTGACCGATCTGCACCAACGGCTTATCGCTGTCACGGTATTGCTCTGCAGAAGTCCGCGAAATGACTTTATCGAGGCTGGAGAGCTTGGAGAGTCGCGTCAAAATATCGTCATGCATGCCATCGACAAAATGGATGTCATCAGCCAGCGAACTGCGATTGCTGAATGGCAGGACGGCAATGGATTTCTCAAGGGCAGTCGCCGGCGTGTCGCCGGCATCGGGTGACCTGTTTCCCAGCCACTTGTCTGCGGCAAAATAAATGACCGCAATGGCCAACACGCCAATGATGACGCGGTCCAGCTTGCGGCCGGTGCGACTCGTAATGGATTTTGAACGGTCAACGTCACGATCGCGTTTTAGACCTTCCGGGGTCATTTCGAACGCCCAGGCAAAGATCACCGCGATTGGCAGGCCTATCGACAAGAATAACAACAAGACTTGGAAAACCCAGGCGGGCGCGGCGATGTTGCCTAGAACAACATCGGCGATCTGCATCAGCAACCATGCGACGACCAGGTACGCAATCGCGACCCGGAAAACGTTACGACGCTTTAGCTCACCAAAGAAAGTCATTATTGATTTCTTGCCCCGAAGCTCGGTTCAGATAATGGCGCAGGCGGGCAACATTGTTGAATGCGGGCTCAGTTCCAGTGCCTGCTAAGGGTTACAGGCCGACATTGTACCTCAGCGTGCTCGCGGCCGTATCCCGCCAGTCTCAGCAAAAACACCTTGTATCGAGGAATGTCCTCGATCGAAAAGACGAGCAATCTCATGCAGAGAATCGCCAGCCTGCCAGCGATCCCACATCAAGTTCTTCTGCTCTGCGCTGTAGTAAATCCTCGGTCTCTGCTTCATGTGCAACATCCTCCGCTCTATCATTAGAGCTTAGGTGTTGCATCGACCGATTGAAGTCACCGCTCGAAAGCAGCCCATCGAGTGATAAACTACTCAAAGACTGCTACTGACCCATTGCGGACGTTAGGTACATCCCAGAATTGACGGCTCACTTCTCCTGAGGGCACGCTAATGTTTGCAGGAGCAGTCACATGCGACATGTTGATTCGCCCAACGTCAGATCTGATCTAACCACTCACGTGAAGCGATTGGTCCTCGTTGTCCTGGGTGTCTTGGTCGCTTCTTGCAGCAGCAGCAACGACATACCCACGCCGACTGCGCCCGTCTTAGGGAACGACGCCACACTGTCTTCACTTTCGATCAGCGGTGCCGCCCTGGACCCCGCATTCAGTTCGTCGATCACCGACTATTCCGCTAACGTTGCGCACGACCCAGACAATATCGATGTTTCCGCAACCACAAGCGATGACAATGCCAGCGTGGCAGTCAATGGCGGTTCGGACACGAATGTCGCACTGGTCGTCGGCGAGAACACGATTAGTATCTTGGTGACGGCCGAAGATAGCACCACGACGCGCAACTACACCGTCATAGTCACACGAGCCGTATCTGGCAAAGCAAACCTGTACCAGCTACAGCTGACCGACGCCAGGATGGTGCCTTACTTCGAGCCCGGCACATTCGATTACTCGGCAACGGTGCAATTTTTCACGGCACACACGCAAGTCGAAGCGTGGACGTCCGATACTAATGCCACGATCACGGTGAACGGAAGTGTCGTCGCTTCAGGTTCGCCCAGCGACCCCATTGCGTTATCTGAAGGCAGCAACACCGTTCTTGTTCGGGTAACCGCTGAGGACGGCGCCAGCACGCAGACTTACGCGGTCACGGTTGTTCGCCCGAGTGCGTCGCTTTTCGTGGGGAAAGCCTACATCAAGGCTCCAGATCTTCTGGAAGCTGACCACTTCGGATCGGGAGTCGCGTTGTCTGGCGATGGCAGCACGCTGGCAGTCGGATCTACTGAATCCTGGCTGGATTACAACTGCGGTGAGGATGTCTGGGCGAGAGCTCAACCGCTCTACGTGTACGCGCGCGATAGTGGTGGTGACTGGACCGAGCAGCCCCCTGTCCTTTTGAATTCAAGTCCACTGGCGGCTTTGGAATTCGAACTGTCTGCTGACGGCTCGAGAATGGCACTAATAAGGCGGTCGAGCGACGACGAACTCTTCGTCCTGGATCGCATGAGCGACGGGCAATGGAGTGAGCAACCGCTCGAAATAAACGACCCGCCGCCGGCCTCAGGAACCGGCTTGACTGACGTCACTCTGTCGGAGGCCGGTGACACGCTGGCAGTTGGTATGGAAACACCCGGGGAATCCGAGACGGGGGCTTACGTGCGCATTGGTTGGGTCGTTATTTTCACCCGTGATAGCGAAGGCGCGTGGACGCAGCAGGCGTCGATTCGGGAACCCGACGCAGACTTGGAGAGTGACTTCGCGAACGTCATCGCGCTGTCAGGGGACGGCGCGATGCTGGCGGTTGGTGCAGCAGGTAGTTCAGTGTATGTGTTCACGCGCGACAGCAACGACACTTGGGCCGAGCAAGCTCAAATTAGCGCGTCTTATCTGTACCACCGAGAGGCTTGGTCATTTGGCGATGTGATTGCGTTGTCGAGCGATGGTTTTACGTTGGCCGCTCGTGAGTACTACAACGGGACGGTTTACATGTATACGCGCGAGAGCAACGACGTCTGGATCGAGCGGCAGCGGTTACGGCCGGTTACTGGAACCTTGCTGGGCGGGGCGCTGGTGCTGTCGGCGGACGGATCGACCTTGGCGGCGGGGCAATTCATATATGATCAGAATGGCGACGGGGACTGGGTCCTTGCTGCACAAGCAAATCCATGGACGGGAGACCCTGGCTATCTCGCTTTTGACGTCTCATTGTCGGCAGACGGCACGACGCTGGTCCTCGGTGCGCCTGGCGATAGCACTGGCACCACCGGTGTGAACGGCGTCGATTCGGGCACTTACGTCTGCAATTCGGGTGCCGCCTATCTCTTTGAGCGATAGCGAGAACCGACCTTGCGGCCAAAAGTTGGTGCAGAGGTGAAACTCAACGATACTTACTGGAACCAACGAGTTCCACTTGACTCAGATACGATCCCTGACAGTCTGGGTGCCACGTACTAATAGTAGCCGCTAACTGCCTTCCGTCAGCCAGAGGTCTGGAACATTCCAAGCCCCGCTTCTGGCCGGAAGGCGACGGTCGCCTGGTTCGTGCTATAAGTTCTCCTAGTACCATTACCGGAAGTTCGTCAATCACAACTGGCCGAGCTTCACTCGGGTTACAAGCTGTCTTTTTTTAGCGGAAGACCAACACCGTATCTGGCACATGTTCTTGAGCTTTGAGACAAAAGGGCCGCTTTTCAGCGGCCCTTTTCGCAGTGCCCGAATTCAGGTGTAGCCCCCCACGCGTATAGCGTGTCTGTCTCTGTCAGGTTACGGCAGCTGACCGAGCGCAAATTCTGCGAGCAGGGCGTGTACCTTTTTCGTTGGGTGCAGGGCGTCCCAGAAGAAATACTCATCGCGGTTTTTGCAGAAGGCGCCCCGCGTCACGTAGGGCGTGATGCAAGTTTCCGTGACATTCG
>JAOTUU010000144.1 GCA_029863705.1 Gammaproteobacteria bacterium | reverse complement strand
CGCGGTCTTCTACGTCGTGTGTGGAATTCCGATCGCGCGCTGGGCGGACCGATATAACCGCGTCAACATCGTATCGCTATCGATAGCTGTATGGAGCGGGATGACGGCGCTCAGTGGCCTGACGGGAAACTTCCTGCAATTGCTGGCGGCAAGAATAGGCGTCGGCGTAGGCGAGGCCGGCGCAAGTCCGCCGTCTCACTCGATCATTTCAGATTATTTCCCGCACGAGGAGCGCGGCCGGGCACTTTCGGTGTATTCGATCGGAATCTATATCGGCATTCTGGTCGGATTCCTGCTGGGTGGCTGGGTCAACCAGTTTTTCGGTTGGCGTGTCGCATTTCTGGTCGTTGGCCTGCCCGGAATTCTCATGGCCGTTGTCGTAAAGCTCACGCTGCGGGAGCCGCCGCGTGGACAGATGGACGAAGGTGACCATAGCGATGTTCCCGATAGCCACTTCGTTGTCGACCTGAAACGTCTGTGGGCGCTACGCAGCTTTCGCTACGCGGCTTTCGGCGCAGGATTTAATGCGTTTCTCGGCTACGGTGCCTTGAACTTCATGCCTTCTTTCGCCATTCGGATATACGACGTCCCTGTTGGCCTGGTAGGCACCTGGCTCGCTTTGATCGCCGGTTTCGCCGGAGCGGCGGGTGCGTACGCGGGCGGACACCTGAGCGACCACCTCGGCAAACGAGACTACCGCTGGTCCTACTGGGTGCCGGCGCTCAGTACCTTGGGTGCCGGACTGCTGCTGTTGCCGATGATGCTGAGCGGCCATCAGTACGTGATGTGGGGCATCTATGTCCTTGTAGCGCTCTGTCAGGCGATGTTCCTGGGACCCACGATTGCCATGGCGCATGCGCTCGTCGGGCCGCGTTATCGAGCGTTATCGTCGTCCGTGTTGTTCTTCGTATTGAATATCATCGGGCTTGGGCTCGGCCCGCTGACCGTAGGCGCGATCAGCGATGCCCTGATGCCGTCTCTCGGCGTTGATTCGATACGCTGGGCGATCATGAGCACCGCGGTCGCTGCATTCGTTGGTGCCGGTCTTTATTTCAATGCGGCTCGATATGTTCGTGATGACCTGCGGTCCAGAGAAAGATAAGCTCGGAGTTACTATGGGCAAGAGCGGAAAAAACCATTGGCAGCGTGTCTATGGCGAGAAGGAACCAACTGCGGTCTCCTGGTACCAGCCAGTTCCAAAAATATCGCTGCAGCTGATTCGCTCGACGCATATAGCCAGGGATGAACCAATCCTCGATGCAGGTGGCGGCGCTTCCACGCTGGTCGATCACCTGATGAGTGAGGGCTACACGGATATCAGCGTCCTGGATATTTCCGGCAAGGCGCTCGAACGCTCGCGTGCCCGGCTCGGCGATCGTGCGGATGCCGTAACGTGGATCGAATCGGATGTCACGGAGTTTGAGCCCTTGCGGCGATTTGCACTTTGGCACGACAGGGCTGTATTCCATTTTCTGACCAAATCAGCCGATCGCGATAAATACATCGAAGTAGTTTGCCGGGCCTTGCAGCCCAACGGACATCTTGTGCTGGCCACTTTCGGGCCCGAGGGCCCTGAGCGTTGCAGCGGGCTCGACATTCAGCGCTACGGCGTCGACGAATTGCAGAAACTGTTTGGCAGCCGGTTCGATTTATGCAGCCACGAGCTCGACGAGCATGCGACACCGATGGGATCGAAGCAGCAATTCCTGTATTCATGGTGGCAGAAGACATCCTGAAAAGAGCATAAAGAAAAAGGAGAAATACGATGGACATCAACATCTGGGCTGTACTGGTTGCAGCCGCATCGAGTTTCCTGTTGGGTGGCCTGTGGTATTCACCGCTGCTGTTCCTGAAACCATGGAATAAGGCAATGGGCCGCACCGAAGAAGACAATGGTCACCCTGCGAAAGTCTTCGGTTTGAGCTTTGTTTTCGCGTTTATTGCGGCATACGTTTTTGCCATGCTGCTTGGGCCGGACCCGGTACTGTCAGAATCATGGAAAGCCGGGCTGCTGGTTGGGCTTGGTTTTGTCGGCATGAGCTTCGGCATCAACTACCAGTTCGCCAACCGACCGTTTACCGCATTTTTCATCGACGGCGGCTATCACACCGGACAGTTCGTTCTGTATGGCCTGATACTCGGTGCCTGGCGCTGAATATAGAATCGCCTGACTGGTACCTGGAGACCGAGCGGCTTGTACTGCGGCGCGTGACGCTGAACGATGCCGGCCTGATGCTGGCAATCTGGAACGATCCTGCATTCATACGTCATGTCGGTGACCGCGGCATACGCACGGTTGCCGAGGCGGAGGCCGCGCTGAAAGAAGGCGCATTCAAGTTATACGATGACTTCGGTTATGGCCCGTACCGTATGTCACTTAAAGTAGCGGGTCCGCCAATCGGTATCTGCGGCCTTTTTCGACGCGACAACCTGGATGATCCGGATATCGGTTTTGCGACACTGCCGGATTATTGTGGCAAGGGATTCGCTGCCGAGGCTGCACGTGCAGTCATTGCGCATGCGTGTGACGATCTGCGTATCCGGCGCCTGACAGCGATCGTGTCGCCCGAAAACCTGGCGTCAGTCCGCTTAATTCAAAAACTTGGCATGAGCTTCGAAAGAGGCATTACAATGCCGGGCGAGGAAAACGAAATCAGCCTGTACAGCATGAGCCTGTACTGACCGGGCAGGAGAAGCATGGAGTTTTTCAGGAGCGACGGTGCCCGGACGGGCCTCTTTTTTGGGGCAACTTCCGGCGTCATTACGACAATTGGTCTCATCGTCGGCCTAAATTCCGGTACGAAGTCCGTAATAGCGGTCCTCGGCGGTATCCTTGTCATCGCCGTGGCCGACGCGATGTCCGATGCGCTCGGCATTCACCTGGCCGAGGAGGCCGATCCGAATACGACGCATGGTCACGTCTGGTCGGCAACCATAATGACCTTCCTTACGAAGTTCGTATTCTCGATCAGTTTCGCCGTGCCGCTACTGTTGCTGCCGCTCGCGACGGCCGTTTTGGTTTCGGTCATTTGGGCCATGATGGTCATTGTTGTACTAAGCTATTTCCTGGCCCGCTCACAGGGTGAGTCGCCGTTAGCCATTATTGCCGAGCACGTTGGCATCGCCATGCTGGTTGTGATTTTCTCCCACTACATTGGTGTCTGGGTGGGGATGACGTTTGGATAGTCGATGAGTGACAACGACGAAATCATCGAATGGCGACAGCTGCGTGAGTTTACGGCTGTCGACCTGACACGCTCGTTCGTGCTGTCATGGCATGTCGACGGCGGCGCTTTGATCATCGACATTGATGTCTACCTGACGCCCGAACACCCGTTTTACGAGAAGCCGCGGCCGGCTGAAAAGGTCTGTATTCGCCCGGCATATATTGAGTTTCCATTCTGCGAATCGCTGCGCTCGGACGGCGGATCGGAGGGTGAACTCGCTGATATTGCTGGTAATTTTGGTCATGGAGCGTTGAAGGACTTGCGTCGGCTATCCGATGCTCATTACGAAATCAGCGGTGAGTTTGGTACCGTGTTTGTTGACGCTGAGCGGCCTCTGTTGAGGCTTAAATAGCCATAGAGGCTGCTGGAGGCAAGTTTGAGAGCAGAGAACAGAATTGACTACGTCGAAATTCCCGTTACCGATTTAAAGAAGACGCGTGAGTTTTTTACGTCGTTGCTTGGGTGGTCGTTTCAGGAATGGGGCGACGACTATATGAGCTTCAACGATGGTCGCCTTGACGGCGGCTTTCGTCATTCCGCGGAGCCAGCGCCTTCGACGGGTGTGCTGCTCGTGTTTTTCAGTGACGACCTCGAGCGAGATGTCGAGAGAGTGAGGGATCTCGGCGGCACCATCAGCCAGGATATCTTTTCCTTCCCGGGTGGTCGTCGATTTCATTTTGTTGATCCGGTTGGTACCGAGTATGCCATGTGGGCGGAAAACGGCGACAACCAGAGTGGAGCCTAAAACGTGGCCGAGTTGATTAACCATCCCTGCGTGCAGCACAAGTTGGCGGTTATTCGCAATGCCGATACCGGGCACAAGCGCTTTCGCGAACTTGCGAAAGAGATAACCAAGTTTATTTGTTATGAAGCGCTGAAGAACATCAAGACCAGGAAGGTGACGGTGCAAACACCTGTCGCCGAAGCGACTTGTCGCAAGATTGATACCAATATTGTTGTAATACCTATTTTGCGGGCCGGGATCGGGATGCTCGAGGGCATTCTCGAACTTGTACCGACGGCAAGGGTCGGTTTCGTTGGAATGTACCGTGACGAAAAAACGAAGCTGCCGGTCAGCTACTACGAACGGTATCCGCCTCAGATCAGGGGTGGGACGTGCATTGTCATCGACCCGATGATAGCGACCGGGGGATCAACGGCTGCAGCTATCGACAGGCTGAAGGATGAGGGGGCGGATGACATCATCGTCATCTGTATCGTGACCTGTCCGGAAGGGATTGAACTGGTCGAAAAGGCGCACCCCGGCGTACGCATATACGCCGCCGCCATCGATGAAAAACTGAACGAAAAGAAGTATATCGTGCCGGGACTGGGCGATGCCGGGGACCGTTTGTTTGGAACCTCGCACTAAGGGGAACATAAATGGCCGAAAACAAGACAAAGCCCACCAAAGTAAGCGTCACCGCCTTCATCAAGAACATCGAGAACGAACAGATGCGCCGCGACGCCAGGAAAGTGGCGGCCATGATGCGCGAAGCGACGGGATCACGCGCCAGAATGTGGGGCGCAAATATTGTCGGTTTTGGGGAGTATCATTACAAGTATGAAAGCGGCCGTGAAGGTGACTTCATGGTCACGGGTTTTTCACCGCGCAAACAGGCGCTTACCTTGTATATCATACCGGGATTCAGGCATTTCGAAACGCTCATGAGCAAGCTGGGCAAGTACAAGACCGGCAAGTCATGCCTTTACATCAAGCGCCTTTCGGACGTCGACGAGCAAGTGTTAAAACGCCTGATTGTTAGGTCTGTCACATACATGCGAAAGCATTACGAGACAAAATGAGGTCGTTATGACCAGCGAAATTTTGGATTCGAGGCTGAAAGGCACAAAGTTGATTGTTGAAACGTCGGAAGGCACCGAGACCTACGACTCGCAGTTTCTCGTTGCTGCGTTGCTCATTCACGTCGCCCGCGGCAGTGGAAAAATCGAACCCGAAGAGTCATCGCAGATCATTGACCTGATCGAGGAGCATTTTCGACTCGAGGGCGCGGAGTCGCTGGAGCTCATCACGCGGGCTATGTCAGAAATGGCCGACAAACCGACGCTCGTCGATTTGCTCATGGATCTCGCACCGACTTTATCGGACGGTGACAAGGAAGATATCGCATATATGGCACTGAAGGTTGTAGCCGCTGACGGACGCCGGAATATTTCTGAAATGGAGCAATTCAACAAGACCGTTGAAGCCATGGGTATTGCACCGGAGATAGTGCATCGGGCATTCGATCGATATTTTGCACAAACGATGCCAGGCGACTGACCCGGGCGAAATTCAGCAGTACAGCGGCGTACGTCGTAAAACAAGGGAGAATAAGAAATGACGAGCGAATTAACGAGTTTAACCTGGGTAGCGGCCCTGACTGCGGTCATGTGGATGCCCTACATAATCAACACGATCATGGTTCGTGGCTTGATAGACGCTGTCGGTTACCCGGACGAGCCCAAGCCACTCTCAGCCTGGGCATCGAGGACGAAAGCGGCTCATTACAATGCCGTCGAGAATCTCGTCGTATTTGCAGCGCTTGTTCTGACTGCAAATGCGGCAGGCATAAGTAATGAAATCACGGTGATGGCTTGTAGCGTCTACTTTTGGGCGCGTGTCGTGCACGTTCTTTCATACACGATGGCCATTCCCTGGGTCAGAACACTCGCGTTTGCCGTCGGTTGGGCATGTCAAATCGCGATTATCCTGCAGCTGCTGTAGGTGGTCGGCCGCTGCAGTTGTCCGTTAATGTGACTGCAGCGAGTCTTTCAAAGATTCCAGCTCGCCCCACCGCTCGACGCGTTGCTCCAGGTGCGACTCGGCCTCGCCGAGTTCCTTTAGCTTGCGTTGCACAATCGTCTTGTCCTGAGCATAGAAATCTGGTGTGGCGACGACTTGCTGCAGTTCGGCAATGCTTTGTTCGATCCGCTGGATCTCGGCCGGGAGCTGGTCGAGCTCCCGTTGATCCTTGTAACTGAGCTTGGACGCCTTTGTATTCTTGCGCCGCTCGGCGACCGCACGCTCTTTCTGTTCGACGATCAGCGGGCTATCTCTATCGGTGAGCGTGTGGCCCTGGCGTACCCAGTCGCTGTAGCCGCCAACGTATTCTTGAATGTTGTTGCCGTCCTCGAAGACGACCGTACTCGTAACAACGTTATCGAGGAACTGGCGATCATGGCTGACCACAATCAGGGTGCCGTTGTATTCGCAGAGCCTTTGCTCCAGTACTTCCAGCGTTTCAATATCCAGATCGTTCGTCGGCTCATCGAGAATCAGCAGGTTCGCGGGGCGAGTAAAGAGTTTCGCGAGGATCACCCGGTTTCGCTCGCCTCCGGAGAGTGACTTGACAGGTGTCATCGACCGCTTGGGCGTGAACAGGAAGCCCCTGAGATAGCCAACAATGTGACGTTCCTTACCGTTAAGGCTTATATAGGTACGGCCGTCGCCGACGTTGTAGGCAACAGACTTCTCCAGGTCCAGGGTCTCGCGAAGCTGGTCGAAATAGCCGATCTCCAGGTTCGTGCCGTGCTTCACCGTCCCGGTTTGCGGTTCCAGCTCTCCGATCAGCAGCCGTAACAGGGTCGTCTTGCCAACCCCGTTGTTGCCGATCAGGCCGATACGATCACCACGCATGATCTTTATGGAAAAGTCGCGGATGACCTGTTCATCGCCGTAGCTGTAGCTGATATTTCGGGCACGAATGACCTTTCGCCCCGACTGTTCCGCCTCTTCGATATGTATGCGCGCCGTACTTTCCTTCGCGATGCGACTTTCACGTTCTGCGCGCATCTTCTGCAGCGTCCGGACCCGGCCTTCGTTGCGGGTGCGTCGCGCCTTGATTCCCTGCCGTACCCACACTTCTTCCTGCTCGAGTTTCTTGTCGAATCGGGCTTCGGCCGTTGCCTCGTCCTCCAGTACCTTCTCTTTGCGATTCAGGAAATTGTTGTAATCACCTGGCCAGCTCGTCAGCTTGCCTCGGTCTATTTCAACGATTCGCGTTGCCAGGCGCTGCAGGAAGGCGCGGTCGTGAGTGATGAACAGAACGGCGCCGGGAAAGCCGTAAATGCGATCCTCTAACCACTTGATCGTCGCGATGTCGAGATGATTCGTCGGCTCATCGAGCAGCAACAGGTCGGGCTTCTGTACGAGTGCCTTGGCAAGCGCGACGCGGCGCCGCCAGCCACCCGAGAGCTCGTGCATTGACTTGTCGGCCGGCAGATTCAACTCGGTCATCGTCGTTTCGACGCGCTGTTCCAGGTGCCAGCCGTCGTGGGCGTCGATCTTTGCATGCAGCGCTTCGAGCTCACGCAAACCGTGTTTACCGAGTTCGAGTTTCGAGCGGCTCTCGTAGTCGACAAGCAGGCGTTCGATCTGCGTGAGCCCCGAACGTATGACATCAGTTACCGGCACGTCCAGCGCTTCGGGCAACGCCTGCTCCAGCTGACTGACGATCAGGGCCGATTTCATCGTTATCTCGCCACGATCCGGCTCGAGCGCTCCCATGATGAGCTTCAGGGTCGTTGACTTGCCGGCTCCATTGCGACCGATCAGGCATATTCGTTCGCTTGGCTCGATCGAGAAATCGGCGTCGCGCAGAATGACCTGCTCGCCGAATTCCAGTCCGATTCCGTCGAAGCGAAG
>JAOTUU010000016.1 GCA_029863705.1 Gammaproteobacteria bacterium | reverse complement strand
CGAATTTCCGGCGATGGAAACGGTTGGCTCTTGCACAATGCCGCCAGAATAAGACTGAAGCATTAGCAAGAATCAAAGTGGCGCGGCGGCCTGAGCCGCCACGCCCGGGTTTTGCGGCGTTAAGGCTCTGGCCAGACCGGATGTTGTGGTCAATTTCCGTCAGGAAAGCAACGATGCGCGGATGCCATCTTCCGGGTTTGAGTAACGCGGTATCACTCCAAGCATGTCGCGCATTTTGCGCGTGTCAATACGACGTGACTCCCGTAGAAAGGACAACCTCATCTCGGAAAATTCGTTCTGCGCGTCGGCCCGGCTAATAGTCGGCGGTGCTTCAAGTCTGCATTGCCGCGCCACCTCGTTCGAAAACCACGTTGGCGAACGGAAGTCGCCATCGCCGACGTTATAGATGCCGACGGGTGTGTCGTTCGCAAGCGCCGCGATACAACACGTCGTGAGGTCGTCCACATGAATGCGATTGCCGGGGTTCGCATCGGATTCCTGGATGATCGCCATACCCTCACGAATGCGCTCGATGCCGAGTCGGCCCGGACCGTAAATACCAGGCACGCGCAGGATAACGACATCCACGCTGTGTTCATCTCCCCAGGCATGCAACAAGGTTTCGGCAGCAAGGCGCCGTAGCGCCCGGTTCGATTTCGGCTGTGGTGGCGTGTCCTCAGTCACCAGGTTTCCCGCATGGTCACCGTAAACGCCGGTTGTGCTGATGTAGACGAACCGTTGCGGTGCGGGCTGCAGGAGTCGCAGCAGTTTTTCAAGCCGAACGTCGTTATCTGCTTTATCAGATGGTGCGACGGTGTAAAGGACCGCGTAGCTTCCCGGCAACGTGACAGGCATTGCCGCATCGGTATCAAGATCGAACGTGGTTGCCGGTAATTCGGCGCCCAGCGAAGAACGATTCAGACCAAAGGCGTTGCCGTGCTGTTCCTTGAGCACACGTCGACCGACGTAACCGGTACCGACAATAAGCGTCGTATTGTCGGCTATCGCCGCGCGCGTCACCTTTGGTCCGATTCGAGCCGCGGGATATCCAGAGATGGACTACGCGCGACCATACCGAGCCCGTGGCGATATGCATCGGCCGCTGCATCACCTTCACCCAGTTGGTTTAACAGCCGGCCATATTCCTGGTAGGCCTCCGGCGTGGGGCGCAAACTGATAACCGTCTCAAGGTAACTGCGCGCCTTACCCCACAGTTCGTTGCGCAGGCAGAGCCGAGCTGCCGCGAGCAGCAGGTCGGGGTCGTCGCCGTGCTTCGAGAGCCAGCCTTCGGCTCGCTTGAGTTGCTTACTTGCATCGGGCCCTTCCACGAGACCGTACACGCGCACCAGCGGCCCACGCCAATCGGACTTGAGCGCAGCGGCAAGGTCTTTCTCCGCCTTCTCGTGCAGCCCGGTGCGCAACAGGTTCATGTAGTACGCGTCCAACAGATTCGTATCATTTTTGCGGGCTTTCGGAACTGTCTTCCACTCGGCTATGACCGCATCACCATCGGCTGCTCGATTGAAATTTTCGCTGTGTACGCGAACCGCCCACTTGTTAATTGTTTCCTTTTCGACTCTGCCATGCTTGCTGAGGCGTGGCAGCAATGCGGCAAGGTGTTCCCAGTCCTGCAGCCGGTAGTAGAGGCGGCCCAGCAGCGCCAGCGCATGACTGTGATTGCGGGAGTTCTCCTCGATGCGGCGTAGCGTGGCGAGTGCCTGCTCATGTTGCTGACGATCGAGTTGTAATTCGGCTTGCGTGAGTAATACTGCATTTGCCGCTTCCGGCGCCTGTTCGTAAGCGAGCCTGAGCCATTCGTCACGTCGCTCGTCTTTCCCCTGCAGGTGCGCCGCACGGGCTGCTTGCAGGTAATTGGACAGCGGCGAGTCGCTGGTGCTCGCAGCACGGGCGAGCAGCTTTTCACCTTTCGCAAAATTACCCTCGGCAACCTCGATCATGCCGCGCGTGAGTTTTTGCCCGGCTCGACCAGAGCGGTAACGTCCTGCCGCTTCGCCAAGGCGGCGCGGTGCTTGTATGACTCGTCGAACAAGCCAAATAACAAAGACCACCGCCGCGGAAATAATGAGAAAGCCCGGAACCGACATCTCGATGAGGTAACCACGGAAGTTAATGATGACCCAGCCCTGATCACCCACAAGGAGATGTGCCGCAAATGCGCTGACGATTAGCGCTACGAGAAATACGGCCGCAAATTTCATTGCGCGGGCTCGACCAGGGTTTTGTACTGGCGCAATAGCCTCATTGACTGCGAGATATCCGGCGTCGTTACCGCATGCATGCCACCACGGATTTCATCGATAGTCTCCAGCGCGCTGCCAACTTGTGCACTTTCTGCGTCGAAGTACTGTTCGAGCCAGGCGGCCGCATCGTCAAGGCTTTGCTGGAAAACAGCCTGTTCGCCACGTAACAGGGCGAGACGCGCGGCCTGCAATTGCAACGTGAGGTTGGTGCGCAAAAAGTAAACCGCGTCAGGCATCAGAAGCGGAATCGCCGTTTGGTCCGGGCCCGTGACCTTTACGAGCCCCGAAACAGCGCCCTTGATCGATGCCCAGGCACGGTCAACACCGCTCAGGTCAGGGTCGACCTCTGCATCTTCATCGGCTTCGGCAATTTGTCGCAAGGGCAGTGAATCGACAACGCGGGCGAGACTGGACAACGTGAGCGTTATGCCCTGGATGTCCGGCTTGTCCATAACTTCGAGTGCGGCGAGTTCATCGGCAATGGCCTGACGAACCTCCGTGAGAGCTGGATCCGACAACTGCACAATGCGCTCGTCCGCCATGCCGAGTGCGAGCGTGGCGAGGTGCGGGTTGCCAGCGAGTTGCAGCTGAGCGTTCGCAATTTGCATGTAGTACTCGGCTTCGGCGAGTAACCAGGTGTTGCGCGCGCCGGCTGAAACACCCTGCAGCGACGACATGGAATTTTCAAGGTTGGTCAGGCGCGATGGCAGGGAATCGAAAAGTTGCAGCCGGGCCTCCATGTCCTGCCGGATTGCCTCGAGTTCAGCAGCTGTTTGTGCATCGGTTTGGGCGAGGGCTGCGATGCCCTCGTCAAGCGCCGCCAACGAATCGTTCGATGACGCGATGCGGTTTCGAAGCTCAAGCAGTGATTCGCTGCTCGCGTCAGCGGAGCGTTGAGCTCGCCAGTCCTGAACGGCCATGTAGCCAACGCCAGCAGCTGCGAGTAGCGAGAGCAGCAGCGCGAGCCAGGCGATGGCTGCACCTTTGGCCTTGCGCGGCGATTCAACCGGATCGGGATCTGGCTCGGGACCTCGTTCGGAATCCGGTTCAGGATCGGGCTCGACCGCAGATTCCTCTACGATGATTTCCTCTTCGTCCGGGAGTGCTGAGTCCGTGTCTGTGTCTTTCTTGCTCATCAGGATATTCCGCGTCGGGTCTTGGCGTGCTCTGCGATGGCACGAACCATGTCATTGGCTTGCGGCCCTCTTGCGAGCTTTGCCGGGGTGCCGGGAAACCGATCTAAGACCTCTTTTATCACACGAGCGGCCGGCGTCACCAGTCGCGTTTGCCCCAGTTGTTGTCGGCACCACTCGGGCAAAAGCACGATGAGATTTGTCAGCGACTCAACGCTCATTACGGTAACGACGTCAACCTCGCCGGAGCGCCATTGCGCCTCAACAGCGGCGAGCTCGGCAGCGCTGTATTCTGGCGCCCGCCGAGCGTAAACCGACAGGTATTCGACCCTGGCCCCTCGGTTTCTGAGGGTGTCAGCGATTAGCTCGCGACCATCATTTCCGCGGATGATGCGTACGTTTAACCCGTGCACCGTCTGCAGTACCGCTTCGGCGAGCAGATGCTCGCTGTCGAATCCGGCGGCCGGACGAATATCAACCGAACGACCGGCCGCCTCAACCGCAGTGGCGGTTGCCGGGCCAACGACGGCGATCCGCGCTGTGCCCGCGTACGACAAGCCATATTTGACGGCATTTGGGCTAACGAAGAGCGCGATATCCGGGTCTTCCAGTTGGCTCGCATCGGCAAGAATATCCGAAGTTTCGCGCGGCACGATTTCAATGCACGGAAACAGAATGGCCGATCCACCCAGTGCTTCAACTGCAGCAACAAGCTCTTGTGCCTGGTGCTTTGGCCGGGTAACGAGCACGCCGACGCCGGCGAGGTCGTCGTCAGCCATGCGTGTCACCCAGTGCGGCCAGTATCTCCGCAGCGCCACTGGCGAGCAGACGCTTTGCCAGCTCCTCACCGAGGTGCTCAGCGTCTTCTGCCGAGCCCGTAATAACGTCACGAACTGACTTGCTGCCGTCCGGGAGTGCCACAAGGGCCGTGACCGTTAACGACGAACCTTCGATGACGGCGTAGGTTGCGACAGGAGATTGACAGCTGGCGTCCAGGGTTCTTGCGATCGCCCTTTCTGCCGCGGTCGTGAGTGCAGTTGGTGCATGTGTAAGCTGCCTGAGGATCGCACGCAGAGCGTCGTTGGATTCGAGACACTCGATACCGACTACGCCTTGCGCCGCGGCAGGCAACATCTCGTCCGGCGTGAACTGGTGGCTGATGTAGTTATCAAGGCCGAGGCGCTCGAGCCCTGCGGCTGCCAGAATGATGGCGTCGTAATCACCATTTTCGAATTTCGACAGGCGCGTATTTACGTTACCGCGCAGAGGCTCAACGACCACGTCCGGGCGCATCAGTTTGAGTTGTGCCTGCCGGCGCAAGCTCGAGCTGCCGATACGGGCGCCTTGTGGAAGCTTGTCGAACGTGCAGCCGGCCGGTGCGACAAAAGCATCGGCGTGATTTGCACGCCTGAGAACGGCGGCAATACAAAATCCCGGTGGCATCTCTGCGGGCACGTCTTTCATCGAATGCACTGCAATGTCCGCATCGCCAGCTTGCATGGCAACTTCAAGTTCTTTGATGAATAGCCCCTTGCCACCGATTTTTTGCAGGCTGCGGTCGAGTATCTCGTCACCGCGCGTCGATAAAGGCAGCAGTTCGACCGAATCAACGCCGGGTAGGGCATTAAGGAGGTCTGCCGCATGGTTGGCCTGCCAGAGCGCGAGTGCGCTCTTGCGCGTTGCAATGCGAATTTTCAAGGCGACTTACCCCCCTTTTAGGCGACGACGCACATTGGCCAAATGCCGTCGGCTTATTATCAGGTCATTGTCGTCTTGTTGCGAGCCTGACCTGAGAACGACGCGAGTCTTGCCGGTGGAGAGTTTTTCGAGCTTCTCGATTTGATCAACAGCAATCAGTGCTGCGCGATGAATACGCACGAAAGAGTCGGCAAACTCCTGTTCGAGGGATTTCAGTGAATCGTCAATCAGGTTCCGTCCGTTGCTGTGGTGCACGCAGACGTATTTCTGGTCTGCGCTAAAAAAGCTGATTTCCTTTATCGGAATAAGCTGCAATTCGCCGTGAGAGCGGGTGCAAACATGATGTCGCCTGCTGTCGAGCTGCGCCTCCGAACTCATCGAGCTTAGCGTTGGTCCCGACAGACGCCCTGCCTGTTCAAGTGCGCGCTCGAGTTTCTCACGCCTTACTGGCTTGAGCACGTAGCCGATTGCACGCGCGTCGAACGCATCGATAGCGTATTCATCGTACGCGGTCGTGAAGACAACCGCCGGTGGAGATTCCATCGCATTCAGGTGATGTGCGGTCTCGATGCCGTCCATCCCGGGCATGCGGATATCGAGCAGCACAACATCTGGTCCGTGTGCAGTAGCCTCGGCCAGTGCCTGTTCGCCGTTTGCTGCTTCGCCAACAACTTTGTGGCCGTCGAAGTCGTCGACTAACTGCCGCAATCGGTCGCGCGCAGGTTTTTCATCGTCGACGATCAGTACCTTCACGTGTGCCTCTCGTCGTATGGAAAGCGCAGTTTGACGCAATAGCTGGTTGGGCTTTCTTCGACAGTGACGGAGGCGCGGTTGCCGTAGGCGAGATCGAAGCGCTGTCGGATATTGGACAGCGCCATTTTGTTGCCACCCTTGGCACGCGTCTCACCTTCTGCAATCGGGTTTGCCATCGTTATTTCCAGGTACTTGTCATCGCGCTTGCCCGTTACCATTACTTCGCCGCCATTCGGCAACAACTCAATACCGTGGTAGATCGCATTCTCGAGCAACGGTTGAATGGTCAGACTCGGTATTAAGGCGCGCATGGGCAAGTCGGCAACTTTCCAGCGAACAACAAGGCGTTCGCCAAGACGCAGCTTTTCAATTCGTTGGTAAATCGCAGCGACTTCCAGCTCTTCTTTAAGCGATGTCCGGTCTCCCGACCCACCGAGGTTCGCGCGCAGCAGATCGGACAGGTCTTCGACGGCCTCTTCTGCCTGACGCGGATCGGTACGCGTTAACGATGCGATCGTATTCATGCTGTTGAAGAGAAAGTGAGGACGTATCAGCGCCTGCAGTGCACTGATACGTGCCTGCGCTTCGAGCACAATGCTGCGGCGCCATTCGCTGGAGACATACAAGTAGCGCATGGCGAGGGCGACCACGATCGAGCTGATAGCAAATGTGCGCAGAATAAAGCCGGCGTGGGTATCTTCAATAATCTGCGATTCGCCGAATATGCGAGTCGTCTGGTAAGAGATTTCGCCCAGGGCCACACACAAAATCTCGAGCATTACGAAGCTGATAACAAAAGCACGTGTTTTGCCCGCGCTTTCGAGCTTGTCGCGGAGAAGACACATGACAACCGAACCCAGGACGGCCAGCCACAAGATGAACAGCGACATTTTGGCGAGTTCAATAAGAAAACGACCCGGCGTGTCATAGGCGGCGAGCGTTAGCAGGATAGCCACCAGCTCGGCGATGAGTACGACAACGAATACCGTGCCTGCAGCACAAAAATCAGGCAAATAGGCCTGAGCGTTGCCGTTCTCGGAATCCGGTGTTGCAGTCAAGCGGGCGCTCCCCAAGGCAGGAGTTCGAATTGTACCTTGATGGGGGTTGATGCGGGCCTAATAGCCCTTCAGGTTCCGCAGTACTTATCGATCTGTTGCTGAACCCGATTGTGGGCGGCCACAGTTTCGGCGTCGTCGAGGTACCTGCGCTCGCCATCCTCACCCTCTTCGTACAGGCGCTGCGAACGCGAGAACCGCACCTGGCGATCGCGGTAAGTCTGGCACTGTTCCTGACGTTTTTCCTGCTCGGCACGAAGCTCTTGTTTGCTCATTTCTTTGGGCGCTTCTGCAGCAACTTGTCTGGCCGCGGCTCGCGCTTCTCTATCCGCCTTCTGACGTGCCTGAATCGCTGCGTTATCCGTGCTTCTTGAAGTGATATCGAGGCGTTCGATGTTGGCGTCGGCAATTGGTCGATCTTCATAGTGGGCATTGCCGTCGTCATCGGTCCACTTATATATCTCACCAGCAACCGTCGCGCCGCCAAACAGCAGGGCTGCAACCGAAACCGTGAATACCAGCCGATAGCGTTTCATCGTTAGTCTTCCCAATAAAGCATTGAACGATAAGGTATTAGACCACGCCCAGCGGTTATTTGGTGTGATCGCAGTCACAGGCATTCTTGTGCTTTCGGTCCGCCTGGCCACACAAAAAAAACGGGCCCGAAGGCCCGCCAAGTTTTTGTTTATAAAGAATTTAGTCGGCTGTAGTGAACTCGGGATAAGCCTCGAGGCCACATTCCGAGATATCGATACCTTCGTACTCTTCCTCTTCGCTAACACGGATACCCAGCGTCTTCTTGATGATGAACCAGACGATAAAGCTGGTTATGAATACCCAGGCGAAAATCGTCACCAGGCCAATCAACTGAACACCGAGTTTGGCGTCAGGATTGGTGAAGCAGACGGCGAGCAGGCCCCACATGCCGACAACGCCATGAACCGATATCGCACCAACCGGATCATCGATCCTGAGCTTGTCGAGAGTTACGATGGAGCCGACGACGATCAGGCCACCAACGGCACCGATTAGCGTCGCTGCCAGCGGCGCAGGCGTCAAAGGCTCAGCTGTTATAGCGACCAGGCCCGCAAGTGCACCGTTGAGCGCCATCGTCAGATCTGCCTTGCCAAACCAGAGACGAGACAACAACAGCGCGAACACGAGTCCGCCTGCAGCCGCCATATTGGTGTTAACGAATACCAGCGCAACCGCGTTCGCCTCACCCACATCGGACACTTTGAGTTCCGAGCCGCCGTTGAAACCGAACCAGCCGAGCCACAGGATCAGTGTGCCCAGTGCTGCGAGCGGCAGGTTGCTACCCGGAATAGCGTTGACCTGGCCGTTCTTGCCGTATTTGCCTTTACGGGCGCCCAGTAACAGTACGCCGGCAAGTGCAGCCGCGGCACCACAAAGGTGAACGACGCCCGAGCCCGCGAAATCCAGGAAGCCCATTTCATTCAGGAAGCCACCGCCCCATTTCCAGAAGCCCTGCACCGGATAGATGAACCCGGTTAAAACGACTGAGAACAGGAAAAATGACCAGAGCTTCATACGCTCGGCGACGGCGCCGGAAACGATCGACATTGCCGTAGCGACAAATACAACCTGGAAGAAAAAGTCTGACAGGTTCGAGTAGTAGGCGTCGCCGGCGATCACTGCAGCGGCATCGTTGTCAGCGGATCCCAGAAGGCCGCTGCCCAGCGTCGACAGGCTCTGGAAAACGCCACCTTCGAAGGCGCCGGGGTACATGACCGAGTAACCGCACAACATGTACATGATGCAGGCGATTGAATAGAGACCAACGTTTTTGGTAAGAATCTCGGCCGTGTTTTTGGCACGAACGAGGCCTGCTTCCAACATCGTGAAACCGGCAGCCATCCACATGACTAACGCGCCCATGACGAGGAAGTAAAAGGTATCCAGTGCATAGGCCAGCTGTGTGACCTGCCCGGAAACTGTTGCTATATCATCCACGAGTTTTCCTCCGCTTATTCGTGTGATTTATACGGCTTCGCTACCGGTCTCACCGGTGCGAATTCGAATGGCTTCAGAAATCTCGGAGATGAAAATCTTGCCGTCCCCGATTTTTCCCGTGCGTGCTGTGTTGGCGATCGCCTCGACGACCTGGTCAGCGACATCGTCGGCAACCGCGAGCTCGATCTTGGCTTTTGGCAAAAAGTCGACGACGTATTCAGCGCCACGATAGAGTTCCGTGTGTCCGCGCTGCCGACCGAAGCCTTTGACTTCGGTCACCGTTATGCCTTGTATGCCGATGTCGGCAACGGCCTGACGGACGTCATCGAGCTTGAACGGCTTGATGATTGCAGTGATCATTTTCATTTCGATTCCCCTGTCCTGTAATTAAAGGTCGAATGACTTGCCGATCGTGACGATGATCGCTTCATCACTTTCCCCGACCAGGTCCGAGTTTGAGAAAACGAGCGATACACCGAGATCGATTTCGGCGACAGTCGTGCCGTAGCCGGCTTCGAAGTACTCGCCTTCAAAGTCCTGCGAAAAACCACCGACCTTGCCGTAGAAACCGTTCTTCTCGGCGGTTACCGAGTAGTAGGTGTAGTCCAGCGTCGGACCATCGAAGTTGTCGTATTCACCAATGGCGAGATCGAAACTGAACACACCGAATCCGGCACCAAGATTCAATTCAAGATAGGTGTCATCGAAATCGCCTGTGTAGTGGTACAGGGTGCCGCCGATGCTGTAGCTGAAGTCGCCGGCTTCACCGCCGTAGCCGCCATAAAAGTCGACTTCGAGGCCGTCGCCGACATCTGCTGCCCAGGTACCGGCGTAGAAACCGCCCGATTCGAAATCCACACCGCCGCTGGCGGAGGAGCTCTCCTGGAAAATGCCGCGGTAGTAGTACTCACTGGCAAAGCCGGCATTCGCGGACCACTCGGCTTGTGCGACTCCGGTGACAAGAATTAGTGAGGTGATAAAGCTGGCGCGTAAAAAAACTTTCATTTGGTGTTCCTAGTTAGCAAAGTGAATTGTAGTCATCCCCCATAGAGCAGAATCTGTGCCAACATGAAAAAAACATTGAATAACAATTACTTAGCGAGCTCGGATTTGTGCAGCCGCGCCACTATGGAGCAGGATTTCTGATCCATGCACCACTTTGGTGAGCGCGCGTGGAAAAGTGCCTCGCTTGTCGGGTTTTGCCACTGGCCTTTTGCTTCCTGCTGCGGTATCAAGCGCATATGAGTGACGATTCATTAAGCGACCTCGCGAGCAAACTCGCCGATTCGGTGCCTGAAGGGCTGCGCTCCATGCGCAAAGATCTCGAGGAAAATTTTCGTTCAGTACTTGCTGCCGGACTTGGCAAACTGGACCTCGTAACTCGGGAGGAGTTCGAGGTTCAGGAAGCGGTGCTGGCGCGTACACGCGAGAAACTCGAAGCGCTGGAGAAGCGGCTCGAGGAGTACGAGAAAAAATTGTAGGAGCGGCCTGTGGCCGCGATCGCTCGAGGAGCATGAGAAAAAACTGTAGGAGCGCCCCATGGGCGCGATCGCACCCATGGGGCGCTCCTACATGCGGCCAGGCCAGGGAGGGCCGACGTGGGCCTAGCGATACTCAAGAGCCGCGCGCAACTTGGCACGGACGCGCCGCCGGTGACCATCGAGGTCTTCCTGTCAGGAGGGCTGCCATCGTTTTCTATCGTCGGCATGCCGGAGACCGCGGTTCGTGAAAGTAAAGACCGCGTCCGCGGAGCAATATTAAGTTCGAATTTTGACTTCCCGCAATCTCGCATCACTGTGAGTCTTGCCCCCGCCGATATGCCCAAGACAGGCGGTCGTTTCGATCTTGCCATCGCCCTCGGCATTCTCGCCGCCGGCAAACAGGTTCCGGTCGAGTCGCTCAGCGATACCGAGATTTACGGTGAGCTGGCCCTGAGTGGAGACATCCGCGGCGTTCCTGGAATCCTTCCGGCGGCCCTCAAAGCCGCGGCGGCCGGGTGCAGCATGCTCGTGCCATACGCCAACAAAACAGAGGCGGCGTTGACGGAAGTGGAAGCGAGGGTCGCCGCAAACTTGCTGCAGGTCACCGCCCATCTCCATGGCGAGTGCCAACTGCCGCCGTTAGTCCAGGCACGGCCGGATATTGCAGCTGGCGAAGAGCCGGATCTGTGCGAAGTGAAAGGACAACGGCGCGCGAAGCGTGGTCTGGAGATAGCAGCAGCGGGCGGACACAACGTCCTGTTTATCGGACCGCCTGGCACAGGCAAGAGCATGCTGGCGCGTCGCCTCGGCGGAATACTGCCGGCGATGTCCGAAGGTGAGGCCCTCGAAACAGCGGCCATAGACTCCGTACTCGGTCTGCCGCTGAACCTCGACCGCTGGCGCAAGCGACCATTCCGCTCGCCCCACCACACAGCGTCGGCGCCCGCCATCGTCGGTGGAGGGCCCGGCCCGCATCCTGGCGAGATCTCCAGGGCCCACAACGGCGTGCTGTTTCTTGACGAGCTTCCCGAGTTCAACAGAAACGTACTCGAGGTGCTTCGCGAACCCCTCGAAACCTGTTCGATCACGATCTCGCGCGCTCTGCGCCAGGCTGAATTCCCTGCCGACGTGCAACTTATCTGCGCCATGAACCCATGTCCGTGCGGCTACCTGGGCGATAAGGCCGGCGATTGTTCCTGCAGTGCGGATCGGGTTGCCCGTTACCGCGGCAAGATTTCCGGTCCGCTACTCGACCGCATCGACCTGCAGATTGAAGTTGGGCGGCCGCCCAAGGAGGTGTTACGCGCTGGCGCAGAACCTGGAGAATCGAGCGCCGATGTTGCGCAGCGAGTCCTGCGTGCCAGGGAGATCCAGGCGCAACGTAACGGCGTTTGCAACGCGCGTCTCGAGGCAAGAATGACGGAGAGATGCTGTGCCCTGACGCCAGGCGGCCTGGCGCTGCTTGAAGAGGCCGTCGATCAATTCAAGCTCTCGGCAAGGGCCTACCAGCGTGTCTTGCGAGTATCGCGAACGATAGCGGATCTGGAAGGCACGTCGGACATAGCGCCGCCACACATCGCCGAAGCGCTGTCGTTGCGCACTTTGGACAAGAGGACCCGCCTGTAGGAACGGGCCATGCCCGCGACCGCAGATTTGTATCGCGCCCATGGGGCGCCCCTACTGTGATTCGCGGACCATGTACGCGACAGCGTCGTAGACTTCCTGGTCGGATAAATCAGGGCGGCCGCCTTTCGGCAACATGGGTGTCATTGCTTCGCCAGAGAAGCCGTTGACGGCGTGGTCATTGAGAACGTCGGTGCCCTGCGCTATACGGGCAGACCACGCGTCCACGTCGCCGACGACCGGTGCGCCGCCTGCTCCGGTGCCATGGCATGCGTTGCACGCGGCGTTGTATACCTGTGGTCCGGTGAGCGCTGCGGCAACAGGCTCTGGCTCAACTGTGGTTTCGACTTTGGGCGCCGCCGCCTGATGCTCTTCACCGGGCAGGTAAACCTGACCAACCGGGCGGATGCGCTCGGCAATCGCGGCCTTGAACTCGGCCGTGTCCCGGGTGTAAACGCCTTGAGTAAGATCAGACATCTTCATGGCAACCACGAAGAACGCGAGTGCGACAACGGCTATCACACCAAGAACAAGGGAATACATGTCAAAAAACTTTTGGTCGCGACTCACGCTACTACTCCGAATGTAAAACTCGATGTTGGCCAGGGTGCAGTCCCGGCCGGTGGCGGGCGATTATATTACAAGGTCAGTGCCAATGCAGTCGCCGTATATATGAGTATCGAGATTCCAGCGGCTGCCATCGCGATTGGTAGTTGCGTCACGACGTGATCCATGAGATCTGAGCCGCAGGCCAGCGACGACAGGATCGTTGTATCCGAAATTGGCGAGCACTGGTCTCCAAAAACAGCGCCGCCCATGATCGCGCCAAACGCGAGCGTGACGTAAAGCGGATCGGGCGAAATTGCGTAAGCAAGCGGCAGCGCGATTGGGAATACGACTGCGTAGGTTCCCCAGGACGAGCCGACAGAAAACGACACGCCCATGCAGATGATCATCAGCACGCCCGGAAGAACATACGGTACTGCCGACAGGAATCCCGACGTTGCCTCGATGATGTAGGTCGAGGCGCCGAGCTTGTCAGACACGGTTGCAAGCGTCACAGCCAGCCCAAGGACTATTGCGCCGATCGTTACGCCCTTTATGCCATCGACCAGGCCCTCGAATGCATCGTGAACATCCATGCCGCGGATAATTGATAGTGCAATGCTGCTGACGAGCGCAAGGCCGAAAGCCTCGAATATCATCGGCGATCCGGTAATAAGCCAGGGAATGATGGCGAAGCTCATCAGCACAGCAATGGGCACAAAGAAATCGAGTAAAGACGGCTGATAACCTTCCGGGACGTTCAGCGTCGAGAGTTCTTTGGAGATAATTGGCTCTGCCGTTGGCGAGTCAAGCGCGCCGGTTTCGCGAGCACGAATCTGCGCCGCGCGCATGCTGCCGCCAACGAAAGGCAGTTTCCCCAATGCAAAAAGCAGCGTAAAAAAAACGGCGAACCAGCCATAGAAGTTAAACGGTATGGCTTGTAGAAACATATCTACCGCCGCATCCTGGTCAGCGATGAAGTGGCTTGTTGAGGGAATAGCAATGAGGCCGGCGACATATAGCGGCCACACATTGAAAGGGATGATCGTAGCGATCGGTGACGCGGTCGAGTCCACGATGTAGGCGAGTTCTTCATGCGCTACTTTTTCGCGATCTGCAACGGGCCTTACCGTGGTTCCCGTGAGAACCGTACTGATCGTTCCACCCTGGTGAAAAATTATGCCCATGAGCCAGGCGAAAAACATGGCAGAGCGGCGGGTCTTAACGAAGTTGTCGGACACGTACTGAGCGAAATGCCAGGCACCGCCATTTCGATTCCACATGCCAAGCAGCCCGCCCAGTGCCCACAAGTACACGAGCAAAATCTGCGCGTAGCGGGCAGAGCCAATACTCGGAATAAGAAATTCCTGAATGATGTTGTAGCGGGTCGTGATCAGGCCGCCCAGAACGATACCCATGAACAACGCAAGGATTACATTGCGGGTCATGAAGCAGATGGCCAGCGTTGCAATTGCCGGGAGCAGCGCCAGGAAGCCGAAGTGCCCCTGTGCCTCGAGCGTTGCCGGATCCAGCCGCAGGCTATACCACGCAACAAAAAGACACAGTGCAAATATCAGCGCAGCCTGTGCTTTAGCTTTGTTCACCCTAGTCTCGGGCCAGCGGATCACCGTACTCGTTATGGGGAACGTGCATCAGGCCTTCGGGCGGCGCTTCGGGCCTGAAATCCTGGTGACAACCGTCGCAGGTCTCGACCAGGCGCTCACCCGAGGCGACCAGCCGGTACTGATCCTGGGCCTCGATCGCCCTGAGAGTCTCCTTCGTCTCTGCGATCATCAGTGATGTCCATTCCTGCCAGACGGGGTCTCTCGCCCACTGGTCATCGGATCGACCCGTGCCGCCCAGTGAGACGAGCGTTGCGGCAGCAAGCAACTCTGTCGCGTGCCGCTTTGTGGCTTGCCAGCTGCGGCCGGACATTGTTTCCATATAGCTTGTTTCCCAGATCTCGTGCGCTGACCAATCCATAATGGCAATCATGATTGCATTGATGCTGGTCTGCATCTCAATGAACTCGCGATCCGTGCTCGAGGGTACGACCGGCGTGTCGTCAGCAATCGCAGCAGGCATTGGAAGGAACACAGCGAGCATGAGTGCCAGGCTGAAACGAGTGTTGCGACCTAGCTCAGGTAATGATGTAACCATGCTGCGCGCTCCGCTTTGTTGTTATCGACAGAGTATTTCAAAGGAGGCCTTGCCGCGCAATATAATGCCTGCGCGCCGCTCCTGATATCGCCCGTCGCGAATGACGACGCTGCCGTTAACGAGCAAATGATCGATGCCCGTCGAGAGTTCTGCCGGCCGATCGTAGTTTGCGGCCGGGAGGAAATTTTCAGCATCGATGACCGCGATATCAGCGGCCTGCCCCAAGCGGATGTGGCCGCGATCGCAAAGCCCCAGCGTATCCGCCACCTGTCCTGAGCTGCGGTGGACAAATTGCTCGATGCTCAGGAGCTTGCGCTTGACCACGAAGTCCTGCCACGTTTTTGGATACGTCGCATAAAAGCGCGGATGCCCGACGCCACCATCCGATCCCGTCATGACCCACGGCTGTGTGGCGAACAGGTCGATGTCGTCCTGATGCATGACGAAAGAGGCGACCGACGGATCGCCTCCGATAACCACCTCAATAGCCGCATCGACGGCATCGAGCTGCATTGCAGCGGCGATCTCGGCCAGCGTCTTGCCGAGGTACGGGCTCGAGACGGCGGTGACGAGAATTGCATCGGGCCCGCCGCGTCGCGCGAGGTTCTGCCGCATTTCCTCTCGAATGGCAGGTAACTGTTGTGGGTTACGCAGCCGTGCATCTCTGTGCTGTTCGGAATCGGCCATGACCCAGCGCGGGATTAACGCGTTACTGATGCGTGTCCCTGATGCTTCCCATGGGTACTGGTTCGCCGTTATCTCAAGGCCGGCTCTGCGCGCATTTTCAATTAGCTCGACGACCTTGCGGCTCTGTCCCCAGACATCTTTGCCGAGCGCCTTGATGTGGGAAATGTGCACCGGGATGCCCGCTTGTCGTGCGATGAGGATGGCTTCCTCGACGGCCGCGATCAGTCCGACCGTGTTTGAACCCTCGTCACGCAGATGCGTGTCGTAAATACCGTCTGCACGTGCTGCCGCTTTGGCAAGTGCCACAACCTCGCCAGTGTCGGAGTAACTGCCGGGCGCGTAGAAAAGACCCGTCGACAAGCCGAGCGCGCCGTCGCGCATTTCTGTTTCAAGCAGGGATACCATCGTGCGCAGTTCGGACTCGGTAGGGGCACGATCGGCATAGCCGAGCACGGTTTTGCGGATGCCGCCATGGCCGGCAAAAAAAGCGATGTTTGCCCCGACCCCTTGTTCTTCGAGCTGGGAAAATGTTGCTGCGCGGTCGACGACTCCCCGCCCATCGCTACCCACTACGAGTGTCGTTACTCCTTGTGTCAGGTGGTTGATGTGCGCAGTTGCCGCTGTATCCTGCGGGTCGATTGCAGCATGGGTATGCGGATCGATGAAGCCCGGCACCACGAGCTTGCCATCGGCGTCGATGACCGTGCGTGCCATTGCATCGTTCGGCGCGTCGACTGACACGATCCGCGTGCCGGAAATTCCAATATTGTGTTTGCGGCCGGGACCCAACGAACCGTCATAGACCGTTCCATTGAGGATCAATATGTCGAAGGCCGGTGCCGCTGGCTGTATAGCGCACGCCGTCAGCAAGCCGGCGAATATGACAGCAATGAGACGCAGCAAATCAGTACTCCTGGTCGAGCATCAGTTGCATCAGTTCTTCTGCGAACACTTTCGCGGCGGTGCGGGTGACGTTGCGATCCGTCTCGTCGCCAACCTCGAAGGTTACAGCCGGAATACCGTATCGTTCATAGATGTAGTTCTTGGCGATGGTCATGTTGGACGCCGGGCCCTGCGTAAGTGCAAACGGATAGCCTGCTGTCCGCGGCCTTGCGGCCTCGAGCCATGTCGCGATGAAATCAGGTGGGTGAGTAACGTCAGGAAGTGCATAGAAAACGTTTTCCTTGGTAGAGTGAAAATCGATGAACATGCGTATCTTGCTGTCACGCGCATCCAGATCCTCAAGTAACTCTGCGACAAGCTGGGTTTCCGGCTGAGTAAACGGCCCCCAGTCGCGGTTGAGATCAACGCCGCCAAGATTGTGCCGCCAGTTGCCACCAACAACACCGTCGGGGTTTAGCAGTGGAATGGCGATAACGCGAAAGCGAGCCCGAAATTGCTGCGCAAGGTCGCTGTCGCCAAGAATCGTCTCTGCAAAAGCGAAGAACGCGAATGCGCCGGAGACTTCAGGCGGGTGCTGCCTGCCGACAAGAAACAAAACCTCTCTCGACTCTGCGTTACTGTCGAAAACGTAAATCGGTAAGCCTGCTGTTGAATTGCCGAGAACCATGATGGGCATGTTCGCGACCTTCGCAGTCTTGCGATTCCAGGCGTCGTATGTGACGGGCGTGATGAGTTCCTGCCCAGCCATCCAGACGGGATCAGCGCTGAGGTCAATCTCGAATTCGGCACGTCGTCCGTTGGCAGACGAGACCACGTGCTGCGGATCGAGACGAGTCCAGTGTTGACCGTCCTTGCTCACTTTAGGCCAGTAACGATGATGGCCCCCGCGGTAGCGCAGGGATATTTTTGCGGTCATCGGAGAGTTAGACGAAAGTTTGAATGCATACCAGGGGCTGTCATTAATCTTGCCACTGCTCTCCGGAAGAATATCGAGACGAACATGGCTGTCGGAGAGCACCGTACATGTGCCTCGACGGGCGCCACTGAAGCCATCGACGACACTGAATGCCGGGGTTTCGCAAACTTCCCCGGCGGGAAATACAGGTGCATTGATTGCGCAGGACGCGAATAGTGTCGCGACTGCATAAATTGTCAGAACTCGAAACGGTTGCAGCACAGATAGTGCCCCCTAATGTGTTCGCAGGACCGCTTGCGCGGCGTCGTGTCCCGTGGCGCAGGCGAGTGTCCAGCCGAGCATGCCATGACCCGTGTTCAAAAACAGTCCGCGGAGAGCTGTTGCGCCAACCAGCGGCTGTCCATTCGGAGTCATTGGCCGGAAGCCACCCCAGGCGCGGATATCCTCGGAATCGTAACTGGCCGCGTCGGGAGCTACCCGTTTCGCCAGCTCAAGCAACGAACGGGTTCGCTCGATATCCGCGCTCGTGTCAAAGCCCGCGAAATCGGCGAAACCCGCAATGCGTATGAAGCCATCGATATTGCTGAACACAATGCGATGTTTGAGTACTGTCACGCTCACCGTAGGCGATGCCTCGCCGGACGGTAAAGTGATGCTGTAGCCACGCATCGGATAGATGTGTGGATTGATTGCGATCGTCCGCAACAAACGGCTACTCCAGGCCCCCATGCAAACGACAACCGCATCGGCTTCGATCGTGTCATCGCCAACGACAACCGCATGCGCACGACCGCGGCGCGCAACGATTTTTTTCGCGGTCGATGAGAGCCGGAATGTCACCCGGCCATCCTCTTCGAGCCACTTTCTTAGCCCGGTTGTAAACTTCAGGGAGTCTGCGACCTCGTCGTTTTGCGAGTAAACAGCGGCGATGAATTTATCGCTAATGTGCTCAAGCGCCGGCTCAATTGTAACTGCTTCGGCGCGCGACAGAATCCTGGTATCGCTGCCGTGCGCATTCTTTAGGCGGCTGCTGGCGGTCGCCGATTCGAGTTCAGCCTGGTCGCTAAGGAGAACGAGTTTTCCCGCCCGACGATGCGAAAATTCGAAAGGCACACGCTCACGTAGCTCGGTCATGAGTTCGGCAGATCGCATCGCGGTCTTGAGTACAGCGACAGTATTGTGTTCGGCGCGTTTTGTCGTGCACTGGCCGAGGAACAGGAGACCCCAGGCCATGAGCGCTGGCGTAAGGCGCACACGCGTACCCGGTTCCTTCCCCAGCAACAAGCGCGGCATGCTTGCCAGGAACTCGGGCTTGGCCAATGCATCGGTAAAGCTGTACGAGAGTTGTCCGGCATTGGCGAAGCTCGCGCCGTCACCAACGTCGCTTGCGCGATCTACGACCGTTACGCGGTAGCCGAGTTGTGACAAATAATAGGCGGTTGTCGTGCCAACAACGCCTGCGCCGAGGACGATAACGTGCATCTGGGATCTCTTGCGGAGTATGCAATCGATACTACGGAGTGCGACGACGGCGCCTCAAATCATCATTGTTCGTACGGCTATAACTTAGGGCTATGGGCTTATTTAGGCACAGCCAGAAAGTCGTTGATAACGACACCCAGGTGCTTGATGAATTTCCTGGCGATAATCGACAGGGGCGCGTCGCCGAGGTGCAGTGCCTTGATATCGAACTCCAGCGCTGGCTCGAGTGCCAGAATGACGACATCGTCGGCTGCGTTTGACTGTGCCGTTATTGAGTCGGCAATGGTCACACCGGCACCACAGGCCACCAATGTCTTGGCAACATGATAAGTCTCCGACCATGCGACGATGTTCAGGTCAGTATTGCTTGATGCTATATAGGCAGAGAGCGAGCGGCCGAGCGGGCCTCGACTGTTCAAGCCGATGAACGGGTGTTTCTTGAGGTCGTCTACTGCAAGTGTCGACCGGCCATTGAACGTTTCCGCGTCGTGGGCGAGGACAACGAAACGCCCGCTAGCGAGCTTCTTTTCTTTAATGCCCGGGTTGGCGACAGGGTCAAACGCCAGGCCGACATCGATGCGGGACTCCAGCAGCGCGTCTGAAATCTCGTCAAAGTGTAGTGTTTCGAGCTCGAAGACCGTATCCGCATGATCTTGTCTAAAGGACGCGACTGCTCTTGGCAGTACTTCGAGACCGAATGCAGGGGTGCTGGCAACGCGGATGCGCCCGGCGCTGCCTGCCTTGAGATTTTTCGCGACGTGGCGCAGGCGATCGACATCCTGGTAAACATCGGCAACGAGTTTGAATAGCTGATGGGCTTCCGGTGTCGGGACCAATTTGCCCTTCACCCGATCGAAAAGCCGGTAACCAAGTTGCTGTTCCGCATGGGCAAGTACTTTGGAAACCGACGGCTGCGAAACATTGAGTTTCGCAGCGGCGTTGGTCATAGAGCCGCAGGAGTAAATCGCGTGAAAAACTTCTATCTGACGCAGTCGCATAGTCCGCAGTAGTATAACCTGAGGTTATGGGCTCGAATATGAATCGATTTCGGTGTCGCGGCAAACGATGGCACACTCTTGCCATGAAACTACTTGCTTTGGCAGCGCTATGCCTGGCGCTGGGCGGCATATCCGCGCAAGCGGCTCCGGATGGCCTGGTGGTCGCGGGGCGCATCGTTGACGAGGCTCGCTCGCCGATTGCCGACGCCGCGGTATCGATTAACTCACGACCGGCCGTCGTGAACGAAAACGGCGAATATCAGTTTGTCGTCGACTCGAGCGAACCGCTGCTGATCGACATCAGTGCGGATGGCTACTATCGCGTGGTGCATACAGTGCACCAGTCTGACTTCGCCGCTGGCAGCAGCCGGGTTGCGGACATTGAGCTGGTCAGCAAGGCAGCCGAACGACGGATGCTGGTATTTGCGGGCGACGCGATGCTGGCGCGGCGCTATTTCGAACCGCTTTCCGGCGAACCGGCGCTCGTTCGTCGCGACCACGTGACGGAAGATGGACAAAACCTGCTGCGGCCGATCAAGCCCTACATCGAGCTGGCCGACTACGCGTCAGTGAACCATGAAACGCAGCTTTCATCGGGCAAGCTCACACAACCCCTGGCGAAGTCAGTAACGTTCTATTCGCCAACCGAGCTCGCATCGGTTTTGAGCTGGGCTGGCTTTGACTACGTTGCGCTTGGCAACAATCACACCTGGGATTATCAGGACAAAGGGCTCGCATCGACAACGAGGGCACTTGATGAGGTGCAGCTCGCGTACTCGGGTGCGGGAATGAACGAAGCTGAGGCCCGGCAGCCGCATATCGCGCAGCTCGATGGCCAGCCATTCGGCTTCCTGAGTTATGTCGGCTGGGCTGGCACATTTTCGCCGAGCCAGGCCGCAGACGGAACAAAGGGCGGCGCGGCGTTGGGCGGTAGCGGAGTTTTCAAAGAGGATCTGCAGAACATTCCAGACTCGACCGTGTCGGTGTTGCAGTACCACAGCGGGCTCGAATATTCAGAGGCGCCCGCCATGAGTGAACGTATGCGCCTCAGGGAGGCCGTCGACAGGGGTGCCGATATTGCGCTTGGCCACCATTCTCACGTTGTCCAGGGTTTCGAGGTCTATAAGAACCGCCTCGTCGCATATTCGCTCGGAAATTTCCTGTTCGACCAGTACCACTACACCACACAGCTTGGCATGCTGCTTTACGTGTGGATGGATGGCGAGGATTTGCACCGGGCCGAGGTCGTGCCGATGAACATCAATGGTTATGTGCCGACACCCGCGACCGGCAGATTTCGATACTCGGTGCTTAACCGCCTGGCGCGATTATCACGCCCCTACAACACGTGCCTGCGCGAGAATGGTGCCCACGCGATCGTAGAATCGTGCAATAAGAACGCAGCGAGTGATTTTCAGGTCGCTGGCATCGGGGATATCGAGACTAGAAAAGCGCCAGTGCATCTCGCTGAACTGGGATTGTCGCCGCTCACTCCGGCTGCGTTCAAAGCAGAGGGTCAGATGTATCGTCTTGGTACGGACATCCTGCGGCGCGGTGACTTCGAGTCTTCGGGTCTGCACGGAACGTCTGACAGGACATGGCTGCAGAACGAGGCTGTTTCGATCAGTAATGACGATTCACAGGTGTTGCGAATACAAGTGCCGCAAAATGAAGTCACGCGTACCGGCATGAAAGTATTCGAGCGAGTCTTCGCACCATCGAACCCGACGACAGTGCGAGGACGATTTCACACGAACGGAGCAGCGTCCGTGCAGTTCCTGTTGCAGCGGCGTCGGATGGATGACGGATTGAGAGAGGCGCTCGATTCTGGTCCAACCAAAGCAGTCGGCGGATTGCGAGTGACGCGGGCCGGTTGGCATGAATTCTCATTCGATTTTGATCAGCCGCGTGTCTCGACGCGATCGGTTCGGCTGTTAATCGATGTCCGGGACGACTCCGGGCGCAATGATGGATCGATTGTGCTGTTTGACGACCTGGCCTGGGTCGAGTGGCGAACGCCCTGGCTGGGCGGCGGCGATGCGGCATCGGACGCCGCGTTTGCAACACACGTACAGTTCGGTTCGAACCTATAGACAAGGGCTATAGGGTTAGGTAACCATGCTATTGGCTACGTTTTGCATGGATTGTTAGCTTTAGACGAAGTCGCAGTTTGCACTTATATAAGAGTAGTTTGAGGGGGAAGGTGATGGGCAATTTACAGCAACGGCTTTGCAGCCATAATCGTTCGTGGATGGTCGCAGCGGGCGCAACGTTATTTGCGCTGGCCTCCGGCAACACCTTGGCACAGTCTGAGACCGGTGCGGATGAGGAAATGGTCGACGAGATCACCGTTACCGGCTCGCAGATCAAAGGCGCGCGAATCAACGAAGCCCTGGCCGTGTCGGTCTTTACTAGCGAAGACATCGAAATCCTCGGTGTCGAGTCGGGCGATGAGCTTCTCGACATGATCCCCGAGATGGGCCAGAACTTCTTCAGTGAGGCTGACACTGCTGGCAGCGTCAACGCGGCACGTGGTGATGTCGGCGCAATCAACCTGCGCAACATGGGCACGGGCAACACGCTCGTACTCCTGAACGGCCGGCGTCTTGTCAACATGGCCACTTACCAGACCGAGAGAGTCGGTGGCAGCCTGGTTCCGGTTAATTCGGTGAACTCGAATCACATTCCCGTTTTTGGTGTGGAAAGAGTGGAGATCCTTCGTGATGGCGCATCGGCCATTTACGGCGCGGATGCCGTTGCAGGTGTTATCAACACGGTTCTCAAGGACGATGTTGAGGGTCTCACCATTCGGGCACGCTACAGCGACTACGACAATCTTCCTCGCAATGACGAGGCTCTCTCAATAGAGTGGGGCAAGGGTTTCAATGGCGGTGCAACGCACGTCGGTGTATTCGCCAGGCACCTTCAGCGCGATCGCATTAACTCGCAGGATGATCCGCGCTGGGCGAATTCGGATTTCCGCTATCGCTTCCCCGAGGACTCGCCTTACAGCACCAGTACCCAGTTCCGGAACGACAGCGCACATTCGCTGTGGGGTCAGTTCGACCTCTCAGCTAGCGTCGGCAGCACCCATAGCCTGCGCACGACCGAAGTGGTCGACAACGCTGGTGAATTCGAGATTTTTCCGATCGGCGATTCGCGCTGTACAAATACGGATCCGGACGCTGTTGCTGCCGTGTACGACCTTCAAAATGGCAATTGCCTGCATGAAGATGGGCAGGGAAATATTCGCTACAACCTCAACGACAATCGTGACCTTATGTCCGAGTTGGAGCGAACCACGGTGTTCGCTTACTTCAATCACGAAATGGATTCCGGTCTCGAGATGTTCGGCGATGTCTATTTCTACTCTTCGACGACCAATCGTACTAACACGCCGATAACCGACCTGACTGCGGCTCCGCTCCGAGTTGGCGCTTCGCATTACTACAATCCGTTCGGTCCTGTCGGCTCGCCAAATCGATTAGCGGATCCGACCGGGGAAATTTACGCAGACGTGCCTGACGAGGGACTGGAAGTTGGCATGGACTTTTACCGGTTTGCTGAGTACCCGCGCATTGTCGACAATGACGGCGACGCAGCTCGCGTCCTCTTCGGTCTGCGCGGCAGCACCGGCGACTGGGACTGGGAGTCGGCCGTCACCTGGTCGGAAGCGACGCGTGACGACATCACGCACAACCGCTTGTCAAACACATTAATGTCAGCAGCGCTGTTCGACCCGACGCCGGCTGCATACAACCCGTTCAGTGCCGGTGTTGACTCGAATATCGAGCAAGCGCTGGTCGACATGTATCGCAAAGGCAAGTCGGACCTTTCGATGTTCGACGTCAAGTTCTCGAATCCGGAACTGTTCGAGATGCCGGCTGGTTCGGCAGCATTTCTCGCCGGCTTTGAGTTCCGCCGTGAATCATACGATGACGATCGTGATCCACGCCTCGACGGCACCATCAGGTTCATGCGTGATCCAGACCTGGATGGCGTCTTTGATGTGGAGGGAGACTTCGAGGGCGACACCTATCCTTTGACCTCGGATATCGTTGGCGCGAGCCCGACGCCGGATGGCAGCGGCGAGCGCACGACGAACTCGCTGTTCACGGAATTGCAGCTACCGATACTCGACACGCTTGATGTGCAACTTGCCTTGCGCTACGAGGACTTTGACGACATCGGCGATACGACCGTCGGTAAAGTGGCATTCGGCTGGCGGCCTGTCGACCAGTTACTCTTCCGCGGCTCGTGGTCCGAGGCGTTCCGGGCGCCGAACCTGATCACGATCAATGAGGAGTTCGTTGCGCGCTCGAATACTCTGGACGACTGGGTCTGTTTTTACGGTGAAGATCAGGGAACGCTAGCTGAGGATTGCGACTACAGCATTCAACGACAGGCGACAGGTAGTAAAGCTCTCGTGCCCGAGGAGTCCACGAATTCGTCGATCGGCGTCGTGATCGAGCCCGTCGAGAACGTCACGGTCACGGTCGACTTCTGGTCCATCGAAAAGAATGACACGATTGGCTTGTTTGGCGAGGAAAACCACATGCTGTATGACCTCGTGCTGCGGCTCGAGGCTGGTATAGCCGATTGCCCGAACGTGCAGGGCAATCCCGATGTTGTCCGTCGTGACTTCGATGTCGATGATACGGATCTGATTGACGGATACCTGGCTGCCGGTCTTTGCCCGGTCGGCACCGTTGATTATGTCTCGGACACGTACACCAATCTCGATACGCGAAGCCTGAGGGGCTACGACATCGGCGCCTATTATGACCTCGATACTTCGCTTGGCCTTTTTAGTTTCCGTTATAACGGCTCGTTCTACACGCAATTCAAGCAAACGGCGACGGGGGAATTGTCTACGACGGTCGAGGCCGCGAAAGAGGCTGATCCGACGATTACTTACCCGCTTGATGGAATTGGTAACCTGCTGGGCATCGACGGCTTCCAGGAGAGCCGGCATTCTGCCAGCGTGAGCTGGTCCAGGGGCGGTTTGGGGGCTTCATTGTCAGGCTTTCGAATCAGTGATTTTTACCAAAACCTGGGAAGTTCGCTGTTCTACATTCCCTCGATGACAACCTACAACCTGAAGTTGGACTATTCCTTTGACATCGGAGATACGGACATGCGGGTTCGGCTAGGCGTTAATAATCTGTCGGATGAACGGGCGCCGATTTCGGATGAATCCTATGGCTTCGCCAAGGATGCCCACCGCGACTGGGGCCGCTCCGTCTACCTGGATCTCAGGTTCAGGCTGTAGCGATAGCTATCGAGCATGACGAGAAAAGGGGAGCCTGGCTCCCCTTTTTTTGGCATGCTGATCGAATGAGAAAAACAACACTGTTGCTGCTCGCACTGGTGCTGGTGCCTGTCGCGTCATCTACGGCCGGCGAGCCGGATAAGGTCTTGTTCGTCGGCAACAGTTTCACCTACTACAACAACAGTTTGCACAACCATTACGAAGACCTTGTGGAATCAGCGAATGGCTTACTGCATGCGCGCATCATGACGATTTCGAGCGGGCATCTTCCGGAACATGTTGCCGGTCTTCCGTCATTGGCGGCATCGGATGATTGGGATGTCGTCGTATTGCAAGGGTATAGCAAGGGTCCGATTAGTGACGACACCGCCAGGGCATTTCGCAAAGCTGCAAAACAGCTCGTGCGGGTCATCAGGCGCAACGACGCGAAACCGGTCTTCTTCATGACCTGGGCATATATTGACGAACCGGAGATGACCGCCCTCCTGGACGACGCCTACACGAGCATTGGCAAAAAGCTTGGTGCGCAAGTAGTTCCGGTTGGTCTTGCCTTCGAGCGTGCGATTCAGCTGCGGCCTGACCTGAAACTCAGGATAGCGGATCGTAAGCACCCGACGCTTGCAGGCACTTATCTCGCGGCGTGCACTTTCTACGCGGCGTTGCACCAGCAGAACCCGGAAGGGCTCAGCTATACGGCGGGCCTGGAGCCGGACGACGCAGCCTTCCTGCAGCGTGTCGCGTGGGACACTGTTGAGAATTATTCCTCACGCAAGTAAGGATACGCGCAGCTTCCAGTCTCCTTAACGTCAACTATCTGGTCTCGGACGCCAATACATTTTCAGTTCTATATTAGTAAAGACTAAATAATAGACTTCTAATGTAGCATCGCCTATTATAGCTGCTGAGCTGACCTTCATTATCGGGGAGCCGTTCGAATGAATGCAGAAAAAAACACTGACAAACAGAGACTGATCCAATATTCGGCGGATCAGATGAGCGCACACGCTGCGGACGCGGCAAGCCTAATGAAGGCGCTCGGCAACGAAAGCCGGCTCATGGTTTTGTGCATGCTGGCCGATGGCGAGCGTTCTGTGGGTGACCTCAACGCGTCAATTCCGCTCAGTCAGTCGGCTCTTTCTCAACAACTCGCGCGGCTGCGCCAGCAGGACCTGGTTACGACGCGGCGCGAGTCCCAGACTATTTACTACTCACTGGTCGAAGGGCCGGCGGACCGGATTATTCGCCAGTTGCACGACATCTATTGTGTAACAGGCCTGGCCGGGGAGAAGGAGAAACACTAATGGACGTTGGATTCGGATTTGGCAAGAGCGTTGCGATGGATTTTGATGCCGCGATCGAGAAGGTAACAGCAGACTTACAGACTGAAGGCTTTGGCGTTTTGTCGGACATTGATGTTGCGGCAAAGATGAAGGAGAAGCTCGACGTAGACATGCCGCGCTATCGGATCCTCGGCGCCTGCAACCCACCCCTCGCTCTCAAAGCGATAAACGCAGTTCCCGACATAGGACTCCTGCTGCCCTGCAATGTCCTGGTTCGTGAAGATGACGAAGGTGCGGTCTCGGTCAGCTTTATGGACCCACAAAGCGTCTTGTCGCTCGTTGATGATCCCGCCGTAGCGCCATTGGCAACTGAAGTAAGAGCAAGGCTGGAACGGGTACTCGCCGCTTTGTGACTTAAGGGCTGCTAGCCCGATGCGTTTTGCGCGTCGTGCTTCAAACGCATAACCCGACCGCGGCTGACGTAGAGCAGGTCGCTGATTTTCAGCACCAGTGAGTTTTCGTATTTGTCGAGCTGTCCGTCGGCGTAGGCAATTTGCCAAAGCAAGCCGATGATGCGCGCCTTTTCCTCTTCACTCAGGTGCTCGTGCAATAGCTGTGTAAACTCATGCACAGATATGAGCTCTTCTGCCTTCTCGCCCGCAACATTCACAAGCTCTGCTGCTTGTTCCGGAGATACGTCGAAATGAGCTTCGATAAGTTTTAGAACCCGATCAAACTCACGTTCATCGAAGACATGGTCCGCACGCGCAACGTCGATCATGAGTACCGCCGTCGCCAGGCGCAAAGCTGCTTCACGATCTGCGATGCCGGCTTCGGTATCAATGGGTGACGAGATCGTCTCGATAACCTGAATGAAGAGTCTCTTTATCATTGTTCGACATTAGCATTGATGAGGTAGAATACGCATCCCAAACATAGCGGGAGTTCCGTAATTCGTACGACGACGATCATCTTGTGTTTGTTGCTACTCGCTGCTTGTGCAAATCATGAGGGCACCTATGAGCCAGCGTGTATCGCTTACGAAGGCGACAGAATTGAGCTGCGGGCGGGCCGTTTTGAATGGCAGCGATTTACCGACCAGCGAACCGTTGATAGTGACGGTAATCTCGTCGAACCGTTTCCGGAATACCCAAAAATTGGCGCGTATAGCATGGATACCGAGCGCCTGGAGCTCGTTAGCAGCGATGGTGTGCGACTCGCGGAGTGGTACCTGGTCAAGCACGCTGGCGAACACTATTTATTAAGCAGCGAGCAACATGAAGCCTTCCTCGACGCACACGAATTGCCAGGTTGTCCTCTTCGCTTGACGCGTGCTGGAACCTGACGATTTCTTTGCGGCCGGCCGCTAGTTTCCAAAATTGAGAACCAACGCTCACTTTTTGAGCCGTTGTCGCTATTTAGCGACCGTAATGACACAGTTTTTGGTGGGCATTTTTGATTAGCTAGAGTACTGACAAATCATCGTCCAGGTGCTCGCATGCGCAACAAGAGTACGAAAGCCACTGCAGTACTTTTCAGCTTGATCTTGCTGGTATCTGCGCGTGCGGAAAACAGTTTCGACATTGTTTACCAAGAGCCGCTGACGCAATTACAAATGGTGCACGCACCATCCTCCGGCCAGCAAAAACCCGGCGTCGCCACGCTTCGAAACCTTGCTTTCGAGGCCTACGGTAAACAATTCGATATCAACCTGGAAGTAAACCACACGCTTCTTGACGCTGCTCAGCGAGGGTCTCTTGGCAGCGGTGTCGAGGTTTATCGCGGTGACATCACCGGTATGCCCAACTCCTGGGTGCGCCTCGTTGTTGCAAATGATGCACCACGGGGCGTGCTGTGGGATGGCAATGAACTGTGGGCAATTGAAGTCGGCGCCAGTGAAACGACCGGCAAAGAGCAGCCTTTCATTTTTCGACTTGACGATTTGCAGATTACGCCTGGTGCGCTGACATGTTCGCATGTCAGCGCAGCAAGCAGCGCGGGAGAATTTGCGAAGGCGATGTTGACGGAAGGAACAGCGGTTGTCGCGCAAGCCCTCGGGGCGTCGTCGCAGATCGACTTCGCTGTTATTGGCGATTACGAGTTCACGAGCGACAAAGGTGCGGGTGTCGACACAGCACTGATATCGCGTATGAACATCGTTGATGGCATTTTCAGCGCGCAACTCGGTGTGCAACTCAATGTAAATCGCATCGACACATATACAACGAACGATGATCCGTTCAGCGACGAAACAGCGTCGGGTGCACTGCTGGACGAGCTGACAGACTTTCGATTCGCAACCCCGAGTCAGAACACTAACGGGCTGTCGCATCTGTTCACGGGCCGGGACCTTGACACCAGCACGGTTGGCATAGCGTACAGCAGTGCTTTGTGTAATCGACGATATGGTGCGGGCCTGACTCAGGGCACCCATAGCGAAGTAATGGACAGCCTGATCGCAGCACACGAAATCGGGCACAATTTCGGAGCGCCGCACGACGGCACCAGCAACGAAGCTTGCGCGTCCGAACCAGAGGATTTCCTGATGGCACCGCGGCTGAATGGCAGCGATACCTTTTCAGCCTGCAGCATCACGCAAATGCAAGACGACGTTAACAGGGCATCGTGTATTTCGGCGATGCCAGGCACCGACGTCGCGATAGTTGCCGGTAGTCAGCCAGCTGCCGTGCTTCTAGGAAACACTGCGACACTTACTTTTGAAGCCAATAGCGTCGGAACGGAGACCGTCAATAATGCAAACGTCGATGTGACAATACCCACGGGCATAACCCTGAGCGGGGTTTCCACGACAATGGGTAACTGTACGAGTGGGGCTGGAAACGTGAGCTGTGCAATTGGATCCATCGCGGCAGGATCCGGCGCAACCGTGACCCTCACGGTGCTGACCTCGACGATCGGCGGCGCAGATTTCGGCGCAACCGTCACGGCCGATGTCGACGACAACGGCAACAACAACCAGGCGACGGTTCGGCTTACAGTAGACCCGGCCGTAGACCTGGTTTCCACAGCTGCAGCGCTGACACGGGTTTCGTTGAACGAAAGCACAACTATTCTGCCCGGTATCGAAAATCGCTCCTCGATTTCGGCAACGGGTGTCACGGTGACGGTGACACCGTCTGTAGGCCTAAGTCTGGACAGCGCCAGCTGGTCAGCGGGCAATTGCAGTATTGCCGCCAATATTGTGACTTGCCAGGCAAGCAGTCTTGCGGCCCAGTCGAGCGATTCGCTTCAGATTGCCCTTACCGCCATTAGCGAAGGCAGCCAATCCTATACGGTGACCGTCGATGCCACCGAGAGCGATCGCGATATGGCCAATAATAATGCCAGCGGCCAGGTTAACGTAGATTCCATCACCACTGAAGACGATGGTGGCGCCGGATCATTGGGATGGCTTTCAGTGTTGCTGTTGTTCTTTGCTGGTTGGCTGAGATTCGGCGAACGGTAGGAACGCCAGACTGATCGCGCCCGATGGCACATTTGCGTCACCCTGTGCTGGCGGTAGCCGGCACCCGCCGATGGATGTCACAGTTCGCGCAAAGAGCAGACCCTCACCCATGGTAACTGTGACCCACGTACGGATCTCGCTGCGGCCCGCCGACTAGCATGATGTGTGTTTGTGTGCTGGACGTCCCTGGCGGGCGCAGATAGCCATCAACATACTATTTTCTCGTCTTGAGTCGCATCTTCAAGCGCCCTGGAGGAGTGCGATGTAGTTCACCTTGTGAGGGCCTTTGTGGTGCGAAATATCCAGACAATTACCAGTTCGATCCTGTTATCGCTGTTGTTTACCGTGCGAGCGCTTGCAGCCGTCGATATCGATCGCGTGTCCTCGCCTGTCCTCTATATCAATGACGGAGAAGGGTTTATCGGCATGTACGCGGGATATCAGGTCGTCAACAATGGCGGTGCTGACATCGATGATCTATGGGTCGGAGCCGAGAATTTCTCAGGGCCAACCATTACCACTGGCGATGGTGAGGATGGCTTTGTCTCACTTGGGCCACTGGCAAACGGTCAAACAGCTTACGCGTTCATTTATCTGCAGGCCCCGGCTGCGACGACCGGGGAGACACACGATATCACTGTTTACGATGGCGTCCCGTCAACGCTCGGGGGTACAGGCACGCAATTGACTGCTGCGCCAACTCTGCCGGGTGGCGCGGGCGATGGCAGCGGTACGCAGAATGGGCTCGCCGTGCAGTTTTCACTGGACGCAAGCGGAACCGTTGGGGCGAACTCCAACAAGGTCAATTCAACCGTGGTTGGCCCGAACCCACCGGCCCTCGGCGGAGTCATGACCGTGACGATCGCGGGGATCACCGGGAACATCGGTAGCGCCGGCGGACGAATTTTCGCAGGATCCCCGGCCATATTGGCTAACTGGCCCGCAGACAGCCTGCAGCTGGTTGGGTCCAGGATCGACATGACAGGCGGCAACACGCTGGGTGTGACCGATACCCTGTTCCTGGTCGGTCTTAACAGTAGCGACACAGCTTACACATCCGAGTACAGATTCGTGGTGACCGGGCCAACTTCAACATCGACAGCAGTTGTTCCCGTCAACTACATAAGTAGCGGAACCCTGGTCAAACACACGGGACAAATCGACCAGACTACTTTTCCACCGATTCGTCCTGTCGAAAACCACCTGACTTTGTCCAAGTCGGCGAGTCCCACAACGCTGCTGGCAGCCGGTGGCACAAGCACTTACACCGTTACGATGAGTAATGCTGGCATCGTCCCGGCCAGCCTGCGCGACATTGTGGATGCGTTACCGACACCGGCGTCCGGAACCATTACATATGTCGAAGGCTCGGCCAGACTTGACGGCGTTCTCTATCCGGACAGCCAGCTGACAATCAATGGTCAGCAACTTGCCTGGCTCGGACCGTTTGACGTTCCCGCCGCCGGTTCGGTGGTGTTTACGTACGACGTAGCTTACTCGAGTACGCCGGCCAGCTCTTACGTCAATAGCGCGGTAGCCCATATTGGCCTGCAACAGATAGATACAACGCTCGATACAAGCGACGACATGCCAGCTACGGCAACAGTGAATGTTGGCGCTTCTGATCCCTGCGTCCCGTCGCAGTTTGGCACGGGCTGCACCACCGATACCGACAATGACGGTACGCCCGACAGTGTTGAAGGTGAGTTCACCGATTCCGATA
>JAOTUU010000142.1 GCA_029863705.1 Gammaproteobacteria bacterium | reverse complement strand
AGTCGTATCGATGCTGTTGGCGCTTGCGTCGGCATGCGTGGTTCCCGCGTTCAGGCAGTTTCGAATGAGCTCGCCGGTGAACGCGTGGACATTATTCTCTGGGACGACAACCCGGCACAATTCGTTGTGAACGCGATGTCACCGGCAGAGGTCGTCTCTATCGTTGTCGACGAAGACGCGCACAGCATGGATATCGCAGTCGACGAAGACAAGTTGTCGCAGGCGATTGGTCGCGGCGGACAGAATATTCGTCTTGCCAGTGAGTTGTCCGGCTGGGAACTCAACGTAATGACAGCCGCAGATGCCGACGAGAAGAGCGAGTCGGAAATGCGCGTGCTTATTGAATTGTTTTCCAAGCAGCTCGACGTCGATGAAGAAGTATCTTTGATTCTCGTTCAGGAAGGATTCTCCACGATAGAGGAAGTCGCTTACGTACCTGCTTCCGAGTTGGTCGAGATTGAAGAATTCGATGAGGACATTGTCGAGGAGCTTCGCAATCGCGCACGCGATGTTTTGTTGACGCAGGCGATAGTGCAGGAAGAAAAAATTGATGAAGCTGAACCGGCAGAGGATCTGTTAAGCCTCGATGGCATGGACAAAGGCCTGGCCTTCATTCTCGCGAGCAACGGTGTCGTAACCCGCGAGGATCTTGCTGAACTTGCGACCGACGATTTGCTGGACATCAAAGAAATGGATCCTGAGGAAGCGGCTGCCTTGATAATGAAGGCACGTGCGCACTGGTTTGAAGAAGAGCAACAGGCCTGAGTGCTGGCTTACGCGGAGTTAGAGAATGGCTAATGTGACAATTGCACAATTTGCCGAGGTACTGAAAGTGCCGGTCGACAAGCTGCTTGCGCAGCTGGATGAGGCCGGTATCAAGGTCAGTAGTTCGGAGGATTTAATTAGCGATGATGCGAAGCTGGAGTTGTTGACTCATCTGCGTCGTAGCCACGGCCAGGAGGAGACGCCCGGGTTTGCCGCAGCACCACGACGAATAACCCTGAATCGAAAGTCGCAATCGGAGCTTCGGTTGTCCGGTGCGCAAGGTCGATCACATGTCGTCAACGTCGAAGTTCGTAAGAAGCGTACCTATATCAAGCGAGACGTCCTCGAGGAGCAGGCGCAGCAGGAGCAGGACGAACTCGATCGCGTGCGTCTTGAGGAAGAGCGACGAATTGAGACTGAGAAGCAAGCGTTGGAGCAGGCTGAAGCCAAGAAGGAAGAGGCAGCTCGCCTTGAGGAAGAACAGCGGCAAAAAGCTGAGGAAGAGCGCGCTACTGTTGAAGAACTGGAACGTAAAGCTGCTGATCAGGCGGCCGCTGCGGCAGCCGAAGAAAAAGCCCGGCTGGAAAAAGCGGAGCAAGATGCAAAGGCACGCCGCACGAAAGACAAGACCAAGGCCAAGCCGAAGGGGGGTGATACGCGTTATGGTCGTAGGGAATTGCATGTAGCTGGCGACAAAAGTGGTCGACGCAAGCGCAAGACTCCGGCACGCCGGCGCCCGGTTTCACTCAGCGGCGATTCGCAACACGGTTTTGAAAGACCCACCGCGCCTGTTATTCATGAAGTAGAGATTCCCGAAAACATCTCAGTTTCCGAGCTTGCGCAACGTATGGCGATCAAGGGTAACGAGGTCGTCAAGGTTTTGTTCAACCTGGGTGCGATGGTCACGATTAACCAGGTCATTGATCAGGATACGGCAATACTGGCCGTTGAAGAACTTGGTCATGTAGCCAAACCGATTACGGGCGGCGAGGTCGATGAGAAATTATTGGCGGGCGAAGAAAAACTCACCGGAGAAGAGGTCAGTCGTGCTCCGGTCGTCACAATCATGGGTCACGTTGACCATGGCAAGACGTCTTTGCTCGATCACATTCGACGTACCAAGGTTGCCGATGGTGAGGCTGGCGGAATTACTCAGCACATTGGCGCGTATTCGGTGACAACCGACAAAGGTCAGATTACTTTCCTGGATACGCCGGGCCATGCCGCTTTCACAGCGATGCGTGCGCGTGGTGCTCACGCAACCGACATTGTTGTACTCGTCGTTGCAGCAGATGATGGTGTGAAGCCGCAGACGATCGAGGCCATTCAGCATTCGAAAGCAGCAGGTGTTCCCATTGTAGTTGCTGTGAACAAGATTGATCGTGAGAACTCAGATCCGGAGCGGGTTAGAAATGAGTTGTCACAGCACGAGGTCATCGCCGAGGAGTGGGGCGGCGAGCAACTGTTCGTCAATGTTTCTGCCAAAACCGGCGAAGGCGTGGACAAGCTGCTCGAATCGATCCTGCTGCAGGCGGAGCTGATGGATCTCAAAGCGGTTGCCGAAGGACCTGGCCAGGGCCTCGTTATCGAGGCGAGCCTCGAGAAGGGCCGAGGAGCCGTTGCAACACTGCTCGTTCAGGCGGGCACGCTGAAACAAGGTGACATGATCATCGCGGGCGAAGAGTACGGCCGTGTGCGAAATATGTTCGACGAAAGCGGGAATTCGATCGATTCGGCAGGGCCGTCAGATCCTGCTGTCGTCCTCGGTTTATCCAAGACGCCTGCGGCTGGCGATGACTTTCAAGTCGTCAAGAACGAACGCAAGGCACGCGAAGTCGCTGAATTCAGGCAAGCCAAGACGCGAGATGCGAAGCTCGCGCAACAGCAGGCGTCCAAACTCGAAGATGTGTTCAGCCAGATGGCTGAAACAGGAACCGCTTCTGTTTCGATCATCATCAAATCCGACGTGCATGGCAGTTCCGAAGCGCTTCGGGACGCTCTGACCTCTTTATCGAACGATGAGGTCAAGGTCAAAGTGCTGAGCTGCGGCGTCGGTGGTATCACGGAAACGGATGCGAGCCTGGCTGCCGCCTCAGATGCGGTCATCATTGGCTTTAACGTACGCGCCGATGCGGCTGCTCGAGTAGCAATTAAGGAGTCCGGCGTCGACGTCCGCTACTACAGCATCATTTATGAAGCGATAGACGACGTGAAAGCAGCTGTCACCGGTCTGCTCGCTCCGGAAATACGTGAGCAGATTGTCGGCCTGGCTGAGGTCAAGGAAGTATTCTCATCACCCAAGCTGGGCGATATCGCAGGTTGCATCGTTACGGAGGGCTACGTGAAGCGCTCCAACCCGATTCGCGTCCTCCGTGACAACGTCGTTATCTACGAAGGCGAACTCGAATCTCTGCGTCGATTCAAGGATGACGTTAATGAGGTTCGGTCAGGTACCGAGTGCGGTATCGGCGTCAAGAACTACGATAACGTCCAGGTTGCCGACCAGATCGAGTGCTTCGAGCGTATCGAAGTGGCTCGTACGTTGGACTGATGCCTCGCGAGTTTGCACGTAATCAGCGCCTCGGAACCGAGGTGCTACGCACGTTGAGCGAGTTGCTGCGTTTCGAGACGAAGGATCCGCGACTGCAGGGCGTGTCCCTGACGTCGGTCGAGCTCTCTCGTGATCTCAGTGTGGCGCGCGTCTATTTCAGCCTCATGAACCCCAATGACGACCCCGACGCGGCACTCGAAGGCCTCGAAAAAGCGAACGGATTCCTGCGTTCCAAGCTCGGCCGGGCGATCAAGGTTCGGCATGTCCCACAATTGCGCTTTACACACGATGACAGCGCCGCGCAGAGCGTGAAGATCAGCGAGTTGATCGACAGCGCCCTGCACCCAGAAGAGCAAGGGTAAGTGCCGTGAGTCGCCGATCGAAAAACCGTTTTGATGCGGTCGATGGCTTGCTATTGCTCAACAAGCCGGCAGGGCTGACATCTAACCAGGCGCTGCAGCGTGTCAAACGCCTTCTCAATGCGAGAAAAGCAGGGCACACAGGCAGCCTCGATCCAGCAGCAACCGGCATGCTGCCGTTGTGTTTCGGTGAAGCAACCAAGGTCTGTGCTTTCCTGTTAAATGCGGATAAAAGTTACCGCGTAACCGCGAAGCTAGGTGTTGCAACAGATACAGGCGATGCGGACGGTACAGAGAGTGCGACGGCGGATGTTCCTGAATTGTCCCGGGACGAATGGTTGGCTATTCTCGAGGGGTTCCTTGGGGAATCCGAGCAGATTCCGCCGATGTACTCGGCACTCAGGCAGGGTGGCAAGCGTCTGTATGAGCTTGCGCGCAAGGGAGAGACCGTAGAGCGTAAACCGCGGCCGATTCGTATCGATGCGATTGAGTTGCTGGAGATTGCGGGGACCCGGCTTGTTTTTACGGTGCATTGCGCGAAAGGCACCTATATTAGGAGCTTGGTAGAGGATATCGCAGCCAGAGCAGGCACGGTGGCGCACACGGTACGGTTGCACCGCGAGTCTGTGGCGGATTTTCAAGCTGACGACATGATCGAGTTGCCTCGGGTTGAAGCAGCTGCTAAGGAAGGCCTGGCGGCACTGCGAGACAGCTTGTTGCCGCCAGATGCGGCGCTTCAGGCTCTGCCCGCTATTGCCCTGGATGCTGGTGCCGGACAGCGTTTTGCGGCCGGCCAGACGGTGTCAGGCGTTCTGGATGAGGCAGCCAGTGGGCTGACGCGCGTTTATGGTGGAGCTGGCGAATTTTTAGGTGTGGGTGAGCTTTCTGATGCTGGTCAGGTCGCGCCTCGCCGCGTATTTCTGGGCGGCGAAAAAAACCCGTAGATATTTGATTTTGGACTATTAATGCCCGGAAACAGACGCTAGAATACCGCGCTGCAAAAAGGGCCAATAAAGAGAAGACTGAGGTAAACGAAGGATGTCACTTTCAACTGAAGCGAAGGGCGAAATCGTCGCTGAATATTCCCGCGGAGAAGCCGACACAGGATCTCCCGAAGTACAGGTAGCTTTGCTGTCTGCACGCATTTCTGAGCTCACCGGCCATTTCGGCGAGCACAAAAAAGATCACCATAGCCGTCAGGGTTTGCTGAAGATGATTAACAAGCGACGCAAGTTGCTCGATTATCTGAAAGCAACGGACCCGGGGCGGTATCGCGAGCTGATAACCCGGCTCGGACTTCGTCGCTAAACAGCGGCCAATATGGCAATCAGTCAATCGACAAGCCTCCCGTCCATGGGTGCGCGTCCTTTTGCTGTTGCCGTCATCATTTCAAATCGAGATAAAACGTGAATTCAATTAAGAAGACTTTCCAGTTTGGGGAGCATGAGGTATCGCTCGAAACCGGTGCTATAGCCCGTCAGGCTGACGGCGCAGTACTGGTCAACATGGCTGAAACCATTGTTCTGGTCACCGCAGTTGGTCGTAAGGCCGCTGATCCGGGCAGGGACTTTTTTCCCCTGACCGTTAACTACCAGGAAAAAACCTACGCTGCCGGCAAAATTCCAGGCGGCTTTTTTAAGCGTGAAGGGCGCCCCAGCGAGAAAGAAACGCTGGTCTGTCGCCTGATTGACCGACCCATTCGCCCACTGTTTCCAAAGGGATTCAAAAATGAGGTCCAGGTTATCGCCACGGTCATATCACTGAATCCTGACGTTGATTCGGATATTCCGGCGCTTATCGGTGCATCCGCAGCGCTGGCCATATCAGGTATGCCATTCGCAGGCCCGATTGGTGCTGCGAAGGTCGGTTATGTCGATGGTAACTACGTCTTGAACCCGTCCAAAGCCGCCCTGGCAGATTCAGACCTCGAGCTCGTTGTGGCAGGCACCAAAGATGCTGTCCTGATGGTTGAGTCCGAGGCAGACAGGCTGTCTGAAGAAGTCATGTTGGGTGCTGTCATGTTCGGTCATGAACAGTTACAGGCCGCTATCGTTGCGATTAACGAACTCGCAGCCGAAGCCAGCAAACCGTCCTGGGATTGGCAGGGACCAGCCGAGGATACCGAATTGGCTGCAGCCGTTGCGGCTCAGGCCGAAGCAGGATTCGCCGAGGCGTACCAGGTTACAGACAAGATGGACCGGCAGGCAGCAGTAGGCGAGCTAAAGTCCGCTGTCGTTGACGCGCTTGCTGGTAGCGACGATGCAAAGTGGTCGGCCGAGGAAGTTAAGGGCGCGCTCTACAAGCTCGAAAAGTCCGTCGTTCGCGGTCATGTTATCGGCGGTAACCCGCGAATCGATGGCCGTGACCAGAAAACGGTTCGCCCAATCCACGTCGATGTCGGCGTTCTGCCACGTGCGCACGGCTCAGCGGTCTTTACTCGTGGAGAAACCCAGGCAATTGTGGCGACAACGCTGGGCACGGGGCGAGACGCGCAGATCATCGATGCGATCGATGGTGAGCGTAAAGACCCGTTCATGCTGCATTACAACTTCCCTCCGTTCTGTGTTGGCGAAACCGGATTTGTTGGTTCGCCGAAGCGTCGTGAGATTGGACATGGCAAGTTGGCTCGCCGCGGTATCCAGGCGGTTATGCCGAGTTTTGACGACTTTCCTTACGTCATTCGCGTTGTATCCGAGATCACCGAGTCAAATGGCTCCAGTTCGATGGCCTCGGTTTGTGGCACCAGCCTCGCACTGATGGACGCCGGTGTGCCGGTGAAAGCACCGGTTGCCGGCGTTGCAATGGGCCTCGTCAAAGAAGGTGACGATTATGCGATCCTGACTGACATTCTCGGCGACGAAGACCACCTCGGTGATATGGACTTCAAGGTTGCGGGCACAGACGATGGCATAACCGCGTTGCAAATGGATATCAAAATCCAGGGCATTACGCGCGAAATCATGGATGTCGCTCTGGTTCAGGCACGCGAAGCCCGTTTGCACATTCTCGCCGAGATGGCCAAGGTCATTAGCGCGCCCCGTGCTGAAATGTCCGAGTGGGCCCCATCGATCATTACTTTCAAGATCGACCCCGAGAAGATCCGCGACGTTATCGGCAAGGGCGGGTCAGTGATCCGCGCGATGACCGAAGAAACCGGAGCCACCATCGATATCGATCAGGATGGCACGGTTCGGGTTGCTTCAATTGACGGCGCTTCCGGTAAGGAAGCTTGTCGTCGCATCGAGCTGATTACAGCTGACGTTGAGGTTGGCCGTATTTACGAGGGCAAAGTAGCAAGGCTCATGGACTTCGGTGCTTTTGTCACTATCCTGCCGGGCAAAGATGGCCTCGTACACATCTCGCAGATCTCGAATGAACGTGTTGAGAAAGTCAGCGACAAGCTGGCCGAGGGCGATGAAGTCAAGGTCAAAGTCCTCGAGGTCGATCGTCAGGGCCGCGTGCGGTTGTCCATGAAGGATGTGGGCGCCGAGTAGCCCGAAAGGAACTGGATTATCCGTGGCGGCAGGTAATATTTTGGCCGCCACGGTGTTCCACCTTCGATAAATCCGACGTGCCCACCGGCCTCGGAGAGCTCCAGCGTTACATGTGCGGATAGCGTGTCCCGATCGGGAATGACGTCAGGCGTCATGAACGGGTCATCGAGTGCATTGATAATCAGCGTAGGCTTTGCGATTTTGTCCAGAAAGCGTGAGGCGCTGCACTTGCTGTAGTAATCATTCATCCCATCGAAGCCATGCAGAGGGGCGGTGACAGCGTCGTCGAATTCGGCAAATGTCGTGGCACTCATCGCGAGATCCCAGTTGAACGCGGCCGTGTGCCGGTCGAATTTTCGGCTCACTGATTCCTTCATACTCTTTAGTAAGTAGTGCTGATAAAGCTTTGAAAAACCTGTATTTAATGCGTCGGAACATTTGCCCAGTTCGAGGGGAACGCAGACCGCCACGGATCCGTTCAGTGGTGATTCCGCGCCTGCCTCGCCAAGGTATTTGAGCAGGACGTTGCCACCGAGAGAGTAGCCGGCGGCAAGCAACGGGCCTTCTTGTCCGTTGTCTACCAACTGTTGCAGGAAATACCTCAGATCGCTGTTTCCCCGGCATGATATCGGCGCGGCAGGCGATTTCTGTAATCGCCGCAATCCCTGAAATGCAGCACACAACAACGCCAGCCAACTTTCGTGGCCTCATTAATGAGCATTCTGGCGTAGGCCGAC
>JAOTUU010000141.1 GCA_029863705.1 Gammaproteobacteria bacterium | reverse complement strand
AAGCGGACACACCCAATTGCGCAGATAGGCCCATATAAGTCAGCCGCCCGGCAATATCATCGACTTTGTACTACGCTAGAGTTGCGTTATCGAATTAGGCAGCGTCTTGCCAACTTCGAAAATACTCTTGCCTCATAGAGGTAGATCTCACGCTGATCGAAAGACGTTAACGAAAAGACATCCGGCTCCAAAGGCCCCCAAGGGTGAGTGACAAAGTGGAAGAGAAAGCGCTATCTGAACAGTCAGATGAGATTGAGCGTTTATTTGCATTCGCGCCAGTCGGGCTCTGTTATTACGATACGGACCTTCGATACCGCTACCTGAATAAGTGGCTAGCTCGCATCAATGGCGTTCAGGTGGAAGCATGCCTGGGTAAAACACTCGAGGAGGTGCTTCCAGTTCTTGCGGCTATAGTCGCGCCACGACTTCGCAGAGTGATCGAGACGGGGGAGGCCATCATTGATGTGGAGATCATAGCGGAGACACTGGCTCATCCAGGAGAGCCGAGGCACTTCAGGAACAGCTATTATCCGGACAAAAGTAAGGACGGCACCGTCATTGGCGTGTGCTGCGTAGTCCAGGACGTCACCGCTCAAAAAGTGGTAGAACTTGAGCTCGTTAAACGAAGCAAGCAGCTTGAGCACCTCGCGCTGTACGACGCGCTGACCGGACTGGGTAACCGAAACCTGTTTCTGAAGCAGCTGCAGCATCTGATTGCCATCGCAGGACGCAAAAAAGAAGAGGTCGCTTTGCTTGCAATGGATCTCGACGGGTTCAAGGAGGTCAACGACCGGCTCGGCCATGCTGGAGGTGATGCGGTATTGCGAGAATTCGGTGTTCGTCTGGGTCAAGCACTCAGGCAGGCCGATCAAAAATATCGTATCGGCGGTGACGAGTTCGCCGTACTACTCGAGCCACGGTGCGATAGCCACGACGGCGCTCTCGTGGCGGCCGATAAGATCGCGAGACACCTGGCAGCGCCCATGGAAATCAAGGGCTATGACTGCGTTATTGGCGTCAGCATAGGGGTAGCCATTTTCCCTAAACACGGCGAAGATCCAGATACGCTTCTTCGGAAAGCTGATGCCGCGATGTATGAGGCAAAGAAAACGCACCAAGTTGTTGCCGGGGCTTCTGACTTGGACGCCACCACTATTCTCAAAAGGCTGCATTCAGATACTTGACTCTGCAATCGGGGTAAGTTTCTTTGCGGCACCGTCTGCAAAGAAAATGGGCCGCTTACGCGGCCCATTCTTTAACCAAAAGACGGTTAATTACTGAAGCTTGATCTTTTGTGCCCAGCCATCTGCAATCGCTTTGGCTGCGTCTCTGCCACCCAAACCAAATGCGAGTGCGGCCGCAACAGCGACGCTACCGAGCGTGAAGCCGAAGGCCATGGTGACTATATTGTCGGCAAGGCCCATCGCTTTCAGACCCATCGCCAGCACCAGACCGAGGATTGCGATTCTCGCGATGTTCGCGACACCACCGCTCCCGTGGCTCGAAAGCTTGTTGTAGGCAATCGTACTCAGGAAGTTGCCGATAATCAGGATCACGCCGCCAATCAGAATGCCGCCACCGAACTCCAGAACCCTGGCGAACACGTCGGAGATGATATCGATGCCAAGGATATTCACGGCAGCGGTGGCTGCGGCCACCATCGAGAAGAACATGATCGCAATACCGACGAGTCGTGTCGGTGTGAACGATTCGGTGAACATGCCCTGTATGCCCATTTTCTGCGGCAGGGCATTGATGTTCGCACCTTCGAGAATACCGCCAAGAATGAAGACCACAAATTTCGCGGCAAAGAACACGACCAGCAGAACAATGCCTGCGCCAATGATGTTGGGGACTGCCGCCATAAGCTTCTCGATCATCGCGGAAGCCGGGTCTGAAATCGCCGGAATGTTGAGGACTCCCAGCGCGGAAACGGCAATCGGCAACAGGATGATGGCCATGATGAGCGCGCTACCGAATTTGGAAATACTGACGTCCTTGTTTCCCAGACGTTCGGCAAGCTGCTCATCAACCTTGGCAAGTCCCACGCCCGCCAGCTGAGAAACAATCTTTGCAATGACCCAGCCCGCGTAGCCGATGACACCGGCACCGATGATGTTCGGTACTGCTCCCATGAACTTGTTGACCATGTTCTTCAGTGGCTCCAACACGTCGGTCAGTCCAAAATGTTGCAGGACGGCGATGAGCACAAATATTGTAAGCACCGCTTTGACCAACGAGGCAATCGGCGTTACCAGGTCCGTCACTGAACCGTCAGGGTTGGTCCGATGTAGCATCGATACTGTTTTGAGCATGCGTTTGAAGACGCCAATGACCAACTTGACGACAAAAAGACCGATGATGAGAATCGCAAGGCCGAGCAGTGCGTGACCAAGCGCACTGGAGCCTGCGGGTCCCAAGAACCCGGTTAAGCTGCTAATCATGTCGTTCATCTTGTGGCACTCCTGGATGTCGTGTGCATTCACGATTGTTCATCCAGAGTATTGCCGATACCGATGGCCCGCGTAACACCTGAAATGTTAAGAATTGTGTCGTAGCAAAGGGCGTATTTGCATCGGGTTGGTTTTGGTCAGGGGTCCCGATTATTGTCAATGCGCATATCTCCGAATTGCCGTCTTTTGCACGGGGCGTATAAATGATGTGCTGGTGGAGGTTTGCCAGCATTGCTAAGGGAAGGAGGTGTGTCACATGTCAATCCTGCGCAAATTTGAGCCTCGCAAGGAGGCGGTTGATGTAAGACGGACGATGCCTCTCACCCAGAGCATGGAGGAGTTCTTTGAGGACTTCCCACCACGCCGCTGGATGGAGACATTTGGGCCCTTTGGACGGAACTGGTCGAGAGACATCGATATGGAGCGGGATTTCCGCCTCTATGTCATTGACCGCGACAAAGAGTTCGTCGTCCGCGGCGAACTGCCCGGTGTAGAAAAAGACGACGTCGAGGTCACAATCTCGGGTAATCGCCTGATGATTGAGGCTGAGAGGAAGTTCGAGGAAGAAGAGACCAGGGACACGTTCTATCGGCACGAACTCGGCTACGGCAAATTCATGAGGACGGTTATGTTGCCGGAAGAAGTGGATTTCGAAAATATCCACGCCGAGTTGAAGGACGGAATCCTTAACGTCACGCTTCCGAAAATCCGGGCAGCGGAAAGGCACACAGTCAAAGTAGCATGACGATATAGCTGTGTGACATTGCCGGGACGGCTGCGGCCGCCCCGGCTTTTCATTGCTCAAGAATGTAAAAAAATATAGACATAATGTAAAAAATACTATACATTACTCTCATGACGAACTTGACGGAGACATCAATGAACATGACGTTTAAGGAGAAAAGCGCGTGGGGCTCACTCGTCGCCTTGGCTCTGATCTCATACTGGTTTTTCCCGGCAGCGTTCAACGCTGCCAGCCATGCATCAGATCCAGGCCGGCTGGTCTGGCTTAGCATTGGTTGCATCGTTGCGCTGATCATAATGGAAGGGATCTATCAATCAGTCATCGCTGCCGCAGACGGCGGCGGAAGCGACGAGAGGGACGCACTTATCAACCTTAAGGCCGAGCGTATCGCCGGCTACGTTCTGGGGATCGCACTGTTTTCACTGGTTGGACGAATCATTGCCGTCGAGGCGTTCGAGGTGGCAGAGACCATGACCGCGCTGACGATTGCCGTCTCCATCCTGTTTACGCTGACGGTTTCCGAGGTCGCGAAACTCATTTCGCAGATTGCTTACTATCGGTTCTCGGCCTGATGGCCAAGACTCACGTTCGTAATAATATCCGGGTGCTGCGATTCCAGCACGGCGAGATGACTCAACAGGCGCTAGCTGAGAAAGTGGGCGTTACGCGACAGACAATCGTCGCCATCGAAAAGGAAAAATACTCGCCCTCGCTGGAGGCTGCTTTCAAGATTGCTGCGGTTTTTGGCGAGCCGCTCGACGCCGTCTTTTCTTATGAACCTGGCTCCAGATGACACGGGCGCCCAGCAGCACGGCCAGAATCGTGGCGTATATGAGAGGTTCGCTTACGTCCTTTTTGACCTGCCACCAGTAGTGCCAGACTCCGAGTATTCCGATGGCATAGGTCGCGTTGTGCAGCGTCTGCCAGCGTCGCCCCAGGCGTCGGCGCATGGCGTTGGTTGAAGTGGCAGCCAGCGCCGTCAGCAGCAGCAGAGCGACGAAACCGATCGTAATAAACGGCCGCTCGACTATGTCTTCCAGAATCGCCGACAACAGTAAACCCTGATCCAGTATCAGCCAGGTAAGAAAGTGCATCAGCACATAAAAGAACGTGAAAAGGCCGAACATCCGCCGGAAGCGCGACAACCAGTTCCAGCCAGTCATACGTCGTAGTGGCGTCACGGCCAACGTAATCATGATGAATCGCAATGCCCAGATGCCGAAGCGGTCCTGAATCTCTTCAACCGGGTTAGCGCCTAGTCGGCCCGTCAGTTCGAAGGCATCGGTGACGACGAGAAGCGCGGGGGCCAGGCAGAGCAGGAATACAATGGGTTTCCAGATGCGACGAACTTGCGTCAGGGTATCCAAGCTCTTGTTAGTAGTTGCGGCGCAGATCGAGGCCTTTGTAAAGGTGCGCAACCTCATCGCCGTAGCCGTTGAACATCAGCGTTGGCTGCTTGCTGGCAAAAAGGCCTGACCCGATGCGCCTTTCCCGTGCCTGGCTCCAGCGGGGGTGGTCAACATTCGGGTTCACGTTGGCGTAGAAACCGTACTCGCGCGCCTGCGCCATGTTCCAGCTGGTCAGCGGCTGCTTGTCAGTGAAACGCATGCGAACGATGCCCTTGATGCCTTTAAAGCCGTATTTCCATGGAACCACGAGCCGGATCGGCGCGCCGTTCTGGTTCGGCAGCACCTGGCCGTAGAGACCGACCGCCAGTATCGGCAGCGGATTGGTGGCCTCGGCGATAGTCAGCCCTTCGCGATAGGGCCAGTCAAGAGACCCCCGGCGAATGCCCGGCATGCGCTTTCGATCATTCAGCGTTTCGAAAGCAACGTATTTCGCCTGCGATGTTGGCTTGAAGTGCTTGACTACCTCCGCCAGCGAAATGCCAACCCATGGGATGACCATGGACCAGGCTTCCACGCAGCGCATGCGGTAGATTCGTTCCTCGAGATCGAATGGCTTGATAAAGTCTTCGAAATCGAAGGTGCCGGTTTTCTCGGCGTGTCCCTCGACCTTTATAGTCCATGGCAGAGGATCAAAATTCTGGGCATTCTCGTGAGGATCGCTCTTGCCAGTCCCGAACTCGTAGTAGTTGTTGTAGGTGGTGATATCTTCGAAGCTGTTTGGCGCCTCGTCGGTGCTGAACGAACTCTTGCTGACGCCGGTGAGCTTCGTGCCGCGCCTGTCCGGCACAACAGCGCTTATAGCAGAGGGCGCCAGAATCGAGCCGCCAACCAGCGCACCGACGCGCATGAAGGTACGACGGTCGAGGTAGTTTTGCTCGCTGGTGATTTCCGATGGTCGAATATCAGCTGGCTTCTTGATCAACACGCGTGAACTCCCAAAAGAACGGACTGCCCTATAGGACCGGGCGGGCACCCGGAATATTGCACAAATTGGCGGCACAAGTGATGCTTGCAACAAATTGTTACCAGGAGCCTGGCCGTCACAACCGCGGACCACCTCGATTCGAGCAAGATTCTCGTCCTGTACTACGCCGCGACGATCGTATTCCTGGTGCTCGATTTTGCCCTCGGATTCAATATCCGCCTGGCTTTTCTCGAGTCCCTGCCGGTGGCCCGAATCGCTTATTATGCCGTGTGTTTCACCTGTCTTGCGCTGATGCTCTGGCGTCCCGCCTGGACCGTGTTGATCAGCGCATTCGAGTCGCTCGTGACGCTCTCCGCACTGATTATCGGTATGGGCATGAGGACCCTGTTATTGACCGATCGCATGCTCGAAACTGGCACGGGCTTCATCAGGATGCCGGAGATTTGCAATTTACTGATATCCGGCGGTATCGCTTACATTGCCTGGGTGAAGGGAATCAAGCATCTTCAGGACAGAAACAGGCGCTAAAAGCCGTCAATTTCGTCTAAATCCTGTAATTATCGCGCGCAGCCGGTCTGCGTTGTGCACACCACACGGCGAAATACTGTCGCAGACGAAAATCAGCCGGCCTGGAACCCTTAAAAAGCGCCAAAATCATTAATTAGGCGACCAAAAACAGTTAACTTCTCTTAAAAACGTCTAATCGGCGATAATGAAAGACTATCGATCACAGATGCTTTGAGCGGATAATTTCCACCTGATGTCAGGCAATCGAAACATTTAGCGAAGTTTTAGGTCTACTTCCGGAATTTTCGGCCAATTTCGAAGAAAAGTGTGCAAACTTGTAGGCCGCGGCGGTGTCCAAAGAAGTGAATGGTGTTGTTCAGGCTGGGTTCAACGCGACAGAGCCAGGCTTGAGATCGAGGGAATGGCCCCAACTTCAGAAGCTACTGAGGAGGATCGAGCCAGTGAGCGAAACACTATCCAGCATTGCCCGAAGCGACGACCGCGTGGCATCGAACGCAGCACTTCATGTCGAGGTGATTGCCGATTTCGTGTGCCCGTTCTGTTTTATCGGCAAGCGACGTTTCGACGAGGCGCTCAAAGCGGTGCAAGGCCCCAGTGATGTCAGCTGGTACCCGTATCAACTCAATCCTGAGATTCCGCAGGAAGGGCAGCCGTTCGATGTGTTCCTTACTCGCCGGTTTGGTAGCCCGGCCAATGTCGAACCCGTTCTCAAGCACCTGACCGCCGAGGGCAAGTCGGTCGGTATCGACTTTCGCTTCGATAAACTTCGACATGTGCCAAATACGGTTCCGGTGCACCAGGTCATGCAACTCGCCGAAACACTCGGCGTGGACCAGTCAGCGCTTGCTGAAGATTTGTTGTCCGCTTTTTTTGAACACGGACGGAACATTGGCGGCAAGGGCGAGCTGATCGATATCGCGCACACCCACGGCATTTCTGCCGATGACGTCAACAGGGTGATCGACAGCGATCAAGTCAAACAACTTGTGTTGACGCGCGAAGGGCAGGTGCGCAGCAGCGGCATGGTCGGTGTTCCGGGATTCCTGGTCAACCGACGCCTGCTGATTGTCGGTGCGCAGCCAACTGACGTCATCGTAAATGCATTTGATCGTGCGATGTTCGGCGAAGGGACCGATGCGCTGGAATCACCGCTGCTGAACTAGCCATTCCAGCATCAAGCGGTTTACTTCGTCGGGCTTTTCCTGCTGACTCCAGTGCCCGCAGTCCTCCAGAATGTGAATCTCGAGATTGGTCACAAGCGGTCGCATCGCCTCAATGTGCTCGGGCGCGATGATCAGATCGTCGATCGCCCCGATGAACAGCGTCGGAATATCGATCGTGTAATCGACGCCCTCCAGTACTTCCCAATTGTGCTTCCAGTTACGGTACCAGTTGATGGCGCCCGTAAAGCCACTGGCAGCAAAAGCCGTGGCGTAGTAGTTGCGTTCATCCTCTGACAACAGCGGCTCGCCGCTTTGTTTCTCTCTTGCGAGAGGCCTTAAGAGACTGATGACTTTTCTTTCTTTTGGCATTTTGTCGAATATGGCGCGAGGAACCTGGTTGCGGCGCATCGTAACGTCGAAAAAATGTGCTGTGTTGGCGGCGAAAACACGATCTGATTCGTCCGAATCCTGGAAATTGACGATATAGAACTCTTTGCCGAATCGTCGTCGCCAGATTGACACAGGATCCTGCGGCGGGCGCTGGTAGTGCGGAATGTTGAGCATGACCAGCTTGTCGATGCGCTCGGGTGCGAGCATCGCCATCTGCCACAGCAATATCGTGCCCATGTCATGGCCAACAAAAACGGCACTGTCTAGTTCCAAAGCATCGAGCAGACCGTGAATGTCGCCAATCAACTCCTCGACGCGATAGTCGGATACGCGCGGCGGCACGCTGGTCCTGCCGTAGCCGCGCTGATCAGGCGCGATGGCGCGGTAGCCGGCCGCGGCAAGCGCCGGGATCTGGTG